>NZ_JAVLSB010000018.1:0-108535 GCF_031583775.1 Pseudomonas rhizozeae | reverse complement strand
TACGACGCCTACGGCAACCTGATCCGCGAGCGTCGCGGCCGCGGGCACAGCCTCGTCACCGAATACCGCTACGACTGCCAGCACCGGCTGACCGGCGTCACCCTGCCGGACGGCAGCCAGGCGTCCTACGCCTACGACGCCTTTGGCCGACGCACCCGCAAGACCGTGGCCGACAGCACCACGGAATTTTTCTGGCAGGGTGAACAACTCGTCGCCGAACACAGCCGCGAGCACCACCGCAGTTACGTCTACGAACCCGGCAGCTTCCGCCCCCTGGCCCTGCTCGACGGCCACGGCCCGCAACAGGCCTGCCCGTTCTACTACCAACTCGACCACCTCGGCACGCCGCAGGAACTCACCGACTACAGCGGCGAAATCGTCTGGGCCGCGCAATACACCGCCCACGGCAAACTCACCCGCCTGACCCGCGACACCCACCAGATCCTCGATCAACCGCTGCGCTTCCAGGGCCAATACTTCGACGGCGAAACCGGCCTGCACTACAACCGCCACCGCTACTACAGCCCGGATCTGGGGCGCTACCTGACACCCGACCCGATCAAATTGGCGGGCGGGGTTAACGCGTATCGGTACGTGCCGAATCCGACGGGGTGGGTGGATCCGTTGGGGTTGAATACGTGTCCCGGTGGGCCGGGGTGTGAGCCTGCGGATGGGGTTGACGATCCAAGCACAAACACTGAAGTGGAAACCGCAGAGCCCGCCACCCCTGCACCAAGGCAGAAAAATACATATTTATATCGTGGTGATTCCCGCGAGCCATGGGAGATCTTTGACGCAGGCTTTGAACCACTAGGGGAAAGCACAGACTTGTATCTACACGCAAACGACAATCGCAGCCCGCCTAGCTATTTCGTCAGCAGCTCAACATCGTTTCATGAAGCAATAAAATTCGGCACTGGATTTGGACTTGAAGACGGATTTGTTTATGTATTAAAAAACATAGAAGGCATTGATGTAAATAAAGAGCTCGGATTGCTCTCACCCCATAGACGCGAGGTAGAAATTGCGTTCCCGGGTGGCATAAATGCAGAAGATATTGTGGGTGTGACGCCAGTGAGAGAAGACGGAACGCTTAAAGGGTACTCAATTCCCAATCCGAACAGGAAAAAACCATGAAACCGCTTGAAATATCTATCGTAATCAACGGGTTGATAGAGAAAGCCACTATCAGCATTAGTACGAAAGAAAATATAATGACATTCGAGATGGCAGATGGAACTAGGAAGTCTTATTTCACTGATGACTTTTTCCAAGGCCTCGGTGAATTGCGTGCTGACTTCCCGCATATTAAGTTTTTATGCAAAGGCTCAAAGTTAAATGTATATCCGTCCAGCATGGCTTCGCAGATGTCAAAAGGGTTGGTTGCATACGAAGTACAAATGGGCACTCCTGCAGATTCCGACAGGATCGTTCATACTTTCGATTATGAAGAAAAGGATATATGCGCGACCATTCAGGAACAAGGGGAATTCCGCAAACGGTGGATGGCATCATTAAATAAGTAAATAACTGACACCCCAGGCCACTGAACTTATCACTGGTGTTTCCGACAACCAAGCAGGAGGAGTTATTTGAAAATCCGCCGCATTTCGTCCCGCTGGAGATATAAACCGAACGTACCGATAGAACATTTTTTTGATGAATAACTTAAAATCATCAGCAGCTTACATTGTTGTTATAAACAATGGGATAGCGCAATTTCATATATCAAGAAATGCAGACGGGTTTTCGGATAAAATCAACGATAACTCGCGGATAAATGGTGGGGCATGCTAATGAACAGTCATGCAGCTATGGTTGTAGAAATCGACGATATTGTCGAGGAGGCAGTGATGCTCGAGGTCGGCAGCGCGCGATTTCAGGCATTCGCAAGTTATTGCCCATACGAGATTGAAATTGGAAAACTCTATTTGGTGGAATTTGACTTGGTATTGCCAGACTGCATTAATATTGAGCTCGCGGAAGATACGGAGGACAAAATAGAAATGATCGGATCGGGATTCAATTGTTTGATTATCGGCAAGCTACAAGGTTCAACTATAAAATCGATTGTTGATTTTCAAGATTTAGATGTTCATTATGAACGCCCCGACTTGAACGATAAACGTATAAAGCTTATAGCTGAAAGAGTAGACGTATCTTTTGGCGATAAATTGAGTTGACATTCGAAAAACCCAAAGAATTTCGAGATTTTTCGAAAGCACTTCACAGGACTGTCCCCTGCATTAGCGTCCCGATCGAGATACTATTAAAAATTTGGTCCGGCGGGATTTCTACCACTGGCAGCGAAGATGCAGAAGAAAGTGACAGTAATGAATGACGACTTATCCATTCTGATAAACGACTTTCTTAGTGAAGTGGAGCGAGCGGCTGAAGCACTTGAAAAAAAATTCGGCTCGCGCTGTGTATTGGGGCTCTGGAGGGGAAACCAAATAGAGCGTTGCGGGATACTTGATGACACCACCACATATGAATTGCATGGGGTTGGTTGCCTTGTCAGCTTCTCAAATATCAGCATCGATTTCGACTACGGACCGGGAGGAAGAACTGACTGTTTCGATATTTGGAGACTCTATAACTTTGCAATGGACCAACCGGAAAGGTATCGAAAGTATACTAACAAGCGAAATCTGGAGGCGGATTTTGTGCAATATATAAGTTTGAATATCATCCAGAAAGTATCTGCAGATGCAACCTTGTATAGTCTAAAAAATACGTAATACCTTTATACAAAGCCCGACGTAAAGCCGGGCTCGCATGTAACCCGTTTGTTTCTTCCTTGTAAAAGCCGACGGCACTTCGTCGGTTATTCACACCGGCCCCGACATCCCTCTAGGGATGTCGCCAATTACGCAACAAGGTACTTAACTAGAACAGGATATATCTACGCCTTAGAAGGATGCCTGATATGAATCTTGAGAGAGAGCTCGGGAAAATGTACAAACTTTAAGAAAGAACATGAGATAGTTTTTCGGAGTCAAATCGACAAATCTAAAATTCTTGGTGCTACCTTGGTAAGCCACGATGGTACAGAGTTTTGCTTCTACTTAACTAGCCAAATAGGGGCCCAAAACAATGTCAAAAGAGAGCTCTATAATTATCGTAATCAATGGATTAAGGCAAGAAGCGCAGCTCATATGTCAGCATCGCAGCATCACATTATCGTTACGAACCCAGGACGGTAAAATTAAAAGCTATGCCGGGGCTAACTTTTTCAAATGTTTTGGAAACATGAGAAAAGACAACCCAGACATAATATTCATGTGTAAAGGTGCCAAAAAAAATGTGCACCCATCGAGTATGTCAGCCCAAATGAGCCTCGGTCTTAAAGCATATGAACTTACACTTGGAAAAGAACCGTTGACCAGCGATGTAGTTCATATATTCGACTTTGAAGATCATGATTTGACCAACGACCCACAGGTACAAATAAATTTTTATCACAAGTGGATTGAATTCAATGGATAGATGAACCAAAGACGAAGATCGTCAATAATGAAAAGCCTTGTCAGACAAGGCTTTTCAGTCCACATCACTTAGTAGAATCCTCTTCCCACGAACTCCACGTTCCGCTCGAGCTATTTACCGAACTCGATCCGGCGGAACTGCCACCGCTGGTAGAGGAACTGCCAGTACTTGGGCTAATAGTGCCGCTTTTCGAAGGGTGTACCGCATTGCCCCTCGGAATTCTGCCCATCGGCAAGGCGTTACCGTTGGCGGAATCGGCGTTCGGTTATGTGGAAGGAGAAGACCGACACGCTATGAAACCTATAGAAATAGCGATAACAAGTAAAAGATGTAGTTGATTCCTCAACTCCCGCACTCTTAGTCACGCCAGAGCCAATTCACAAACTCGATGATTATGAAGATGAAATAGCCATTCCAGAACGGATTGATAAGGAACACATCATTGGGGTAACACCTGTAAAAGCCGATGGCACCTGCGTCGGTTAGTCAATACCGAACCCTAATAGGGGAAACAACCAATGTTCGTGACCACTGTTCACATAATGATCGACAACAAACTGGAAGAGGCGGAATTTTTGGTCGAGCGATACCCTTCAAAAATCCATATGACGTTGCCTGATGGATGGAAAAAATCTTTTGAAGGGGCTGATCTTTACGACTGCCTCGGGCAGATCCTTCTAGCAAGACCAAATATAAATTTTTTGTGTAAAGGCGCGAGAAGAGACGTACGACCGTCTAGTATGTCGTCCCAAATGTCCTCAGGATTAGTTGCGTACCAGCATCGTCTGGGGGTGCGAGCGTCACGGAATGACATCGTGAGGATTTTCGACTACGACGACACTGATATCGTGAATGCCCCTAAAGTACAGGAAGATTTTTTTATCGCTGGCTGTCGTCGCTGAAGAGTACTTAATGCTGAAAAAGCCCGGCGCTAGCCGGGCTAATAAAACGTTACTTAGTAGAATCCTCTTCCCCCGCACTCCCTGTCCCGCTCGAACTACTTCCCGAACTCGAACCGGCGGAGCTACTTCCACTGGTTGAGGAACTGCCAGTGCCCGGGCTGGTAGTACCGCTTTTGGAAGCATCCGCTGCGTTACCCTTCGGAATGCTCCCCGGCGGCAAGGCGTTGCCATTGGCGGAGTCGGCGTTCATTTCAGTGGAAGGTGGCACGCCGCCCTTGTTGACCGGGGCGCCTTCGGATTGTGCATAGGTGGGCAGACTACCGAATGACAAGAAGCCGGCCACCGTCAGTGCGGTAAAAATTGACCTGTTCATGGTGCATCTCCTGTTAAGGGTGCTTACCTGACGTCTGGCAATAATCGCGCTGGCCGGTGCCCACAAATCGACGAGCGGTGCCGGTCAGGTAGTCTCGCCGGTGACGGCTCCGCCGACCGGATTTGCATCGTCATGCACACCTTCCACATCACCGCGCTCCGTATTATCGGAAGGCAATTGCTCGACGCCGACGTCGTCATCGTCCGGGGGACGCCGGTCGCGGCTCAGTGAATCAGTGGGCGACGGCAGCGGGTATTCGGGAGTGTCATCGGCGTCGATGGAGCCAGGCTGAGTGTTCATAAACACCTCAAGACCATTTACTGGTCGTCTTCGTATTCATCTTCTTCGTCGAACTCAATCATCCCAACGTCGCCGGCATCGTCGGAGTCGTTGAGCGGGACTGTTGCGTCATCCATCACTGAGCCTGGGTCTTCGTTGCCTGGATCATTGATGAACGGCAAGCCGCTTGGGCCTTTCTCTTCCTTGCCTTCGGTTTCCGGAGTCATGGCGTGCCTCGCTTATTGGGAATGTATAAATTGGAGGCGAGGGAAAACCAAACGTTCATAAACAAAGAAGCCCGGCACAGGACCGGGCTTCTTCAGTTGCGGCTAGATCAGTGACGTTTGTGCTTGGACTTCGACAGATTGTTGCCGACCGCACCGCCTGCCGCACCACCGAGGCCGGCACCGATGGTGGAACCGGTTTTGCCACCCAGGCTGTTACCGATCACCGAACCGCCCGCCGCGCCGACGCCACCACCGATGGCCGCTTTGGTGCGGCTGCCTTTACCAGCGGCCAATGCACCACCCGCTGCGCCAGCCAGGCCTGCGCCCACTGCTGCGCCGGTGCTGCCGCCCATCTGCTGGCCGACCACATTGCCCAGCGCGCCGCCCAAACCGCCACCCAGCGCGGCGGTGCCATCACCAGCCGAAGCACCTTGAGCGACCAAAAGGCCCAGAACGAGAGCAGGCAGAGTTAAACGCATGACAAAAACCTCAATGAGTGGGTGCCGTAAACCGCGGATTAGATGCTGAGCACCAGGAAATGTCCAGCCAGCCATCGGCGCAACCTCGCTGATGGCGACGGTTGGACAGTATTTGTGCGAAGAGTTTTATCACAGGCAAAAAAAAGCCCGCTGGGGAAACGGGCAGGGTGTTGCTTTCTAACGGATGAGCTGAGACTACGGGCCGGGGTGTGAAAACTTTGTGAAGAAAACCCAAACGAATTGTGTAATGCAGAAGTGGACGTTAAAAACCGAGCATTCAAATCCCGCCCAGAAAAAGGCCCCGTGAATTACGGGGCCTGATTTTGTGGGTTCGTTATTTACGCGACGGTGCCGGCACCCTGGGCAGGAACTTCGCCCTCTCCCCTCTCACCACCGTAGCGGCTCGAACCTTGCGAGGCTGGTTGTCGGTCTCACCGAAACCAGCGACATACTCGGTCTGGCCGCATTGCACGCAATTGTTGATCGGAAATTCTGCGCCATCATCCTCAATGTATGGATTTGCCATGTACTAGCCCCCCTGAGTTCCGGTCGACATCGGCAAGCACGGGCTTGTCTTGAAATATCGACCTCAAGCTTTCTAGACTAGCCAGTCATGCCTGGACTGCGCATTCAGGCGATCTACTCCCGACGAACGGAAGCGGTACCAATCCCCTATCCGAGCTTGACCGCCGTCCCGGTGACGAATACCACCACCATCCCGCCCTTGCCAGCAGGCATGCTGATTTCGAAATCCAGCCCGACCACCGCGTCGGCCTGCAACGCCGCTGCTCTTTCCTTGATTTCATCCGTCGCCTGAATGCGCGCTTCCTTCAATGCCCGCTCCAGTGTTTGCGAGCGCCCGCCGAAAAAGTCCCGCATACCGGCGAACATGTCACGGATGACATTAATCCCTTGCACGGATTCAGCGCTGACGATGTCGAGGTAAGCGATAATCTGCCGACCTTCAATCGTGGGCGTCGTGGAAATGATCATGGCGGCGTCCTTGTTAAAGAAAAGAATCGAAGTCTACTGCACCGCTGACCTCAAGCGTGTGTCCGGCAATCGTGGGTTGGCTGACCGCTGGCCCGGCAAAAAATGGGCGACCTACAGGACGCCCTTCCGGAAACTAAATGGGCTGGTGATCGGGCATCTCCCTTCAGAACGCACCGAATAACCAGCCGACGACGCAATACCGGTCAAGGCAGAAGCAGCTTCATCAACACCGCCGTCACGGTGGAAACCGTGCCAATGAACCCCAGCGCGATGCCGACCGGATACCAGAACGTTTCACGCGTCATCTTCCCCGTCTCGGCGTTCAGCTTGCGCTGCTCGGCGATCAACTTAGCGATTTCCACGTGAACCTTTTCCAATTCGGACTGCTGCATGCTGTGCTCCTGCATAACGATTCCTTTCAATTGCGGGTCGCGTCCATGTTTGACCCAGTGCCGCCATTCTCACTGCGAAAACCGCGCTTGAACAGCTCACTGCGAAAGTCTCGACAAACCATCCGGCAAGCTGGAAGCCCCATAAAGCGGGGCTCTCCGCCCTTTCCGATAACTGCCGGTCACGCGTCCTACAACCCTTTCAGAAGCACCTGAGGCTGAAACCTTCCGCAGCCTACGAAACAACTTTGACGTGAAACAAACACTGACAATTAGCCAATGACCGCTCGTCCGCTGCCCAGCACCTTCGTCTGCACCACTCTTCAAATGCAGTACATCCACTCGCAAGGAAGACTCAAATGAAGCACAACAAAATTGCTGCGCTCACACTCGCCGGCGTGTTGTCGACCTGTTCGGTTCTGGCAGTGGCGGCGGAAAAAACCACGGAAGGCTCCGCCCTTCCACCGGGCACCGCTCAACCCCAAAGCAATGAAGGCAATGGTGTAGGGACGGGCACTGACGGCGGCACATCGACCAAAGGTATTGATGGCACGACGGGCTCCGCCTCGAATGGCGCCGACGCTGGCACCACCGACAATGGCCCTGCCCCGGCTGGCGGCTCGAAAGGTGGTGGCGAAGGCAAGGGTGGTACCGGATCGGGCAGTTGAACCGCGATGTGACCAGCCCGATGCTATCGCCGGGCTTTTCATTTGCAGTGACAGGCTGGAGTGTTCAACAAGGATTTCTGAACGCCAGAAACCACAAAACCCCTGACTTCTTTCGAAATCAGGGGTTTTGTTTATATCGAATTTGGCGGTGAAGGAGAGATTCGAACTCTCGATACAATTTCTTGTATACACACTTTCCAGGCGTGCTCCTTAAGCCACTCGGACACTTCACCGTATCTCGTCAAATATGTTCCGTCTGTCGAGGCGCGCTAATGTAGTCGAAACCTTTTCCGATGGCAAAGCTTTTTTTCAGAATATTCATGCGTTTAGGACGGTTGGCAGCGTGTTGCTGGATGGACCATGGCAAACCGGCCAATCTCCGGCTTCGGGCTGGCTTCTATAAAGGTGTCGCGGACGCGTTGGCTAAGCTTGCCGGGCGGCGTGCGGCTGACTGGTGAGTCAGTCACGACGCTTTACCTGGCCGTCAGCGGTGGGTAACGTCTGCCCCACTTTCATACAAGGAATAGCGTCATGAGTGAGTTGATTGCCTACCACCTCGAAGACGGTATCGCGACCCTGACCCTGAGCAACGGCAAGGTCAACGCCATCTCGCCGGACGTGATCACGGCGTTTAACGCGGCGCTTGACCAGGCGGCAGCCGACCGGGCGATTGTGATCATTACCGGCACTCCGGGCATGCTCTCTGGGGGTTACGATCTGAAGGTCATGACCGCCGGCCCTAAGGAAGCGGTGAGTCTGGTAACTGCGGGTTCGACCCTGGCCCGTCGCCTGCTGTCGCATCCATTCCCGGTGATTGTTGCGTGCCCTGGGCACGCGGTGGCCAAAGGCGCGTTTATCCTGTTGTCGGCGGATTACCGCATTGGTGTCGATGGGCCGTTCAGCATTGGCCTGAACGAAGTGCAGATCGGCATGACCATGCACCACGCGGGCATCGAACTGGCCCGGGATCGCCTGCGTCGCTCGGCCTTTCACCGCTCGGTAATCAACGGCGAAATGTTTAATCCACAGACCGCAGTGGACGCTGGTTTCCTCGACAAAGTGGTTGCCGCCGAGGAGCTGCAAGGCGCGGCACTGGAAGCGGCACGCCAGTTGAAGAAGATCAACATGACTGCGCACAAAAACACCAAGCTAAAGGTGCGCAAAGCGCTGCTCGACGCCTTGGATAACGCAATCATCCTGGATCAGGAATATAAGGGCTGAGTTTTCCTACAGCCTTTACTGAAGAGCCCGACCCCGAGTCGGGCTTTTTCATGGGCGAAAAGTTTACCTGCCTGCGACCGCTCTAGCTCGCATCTGACGGATAAGCCGGAAACATGCGCTTAAACATCGGCCATCTCCGGTCATGGGTCGGGCAATTGCTGAAAACAGTGCACATCCGTACACTGCGCCACCTTTTGTCCCAGTGGGGCCTGCCGATGCTGTATGTGCTGCGTATGTTATTGATGGGCCTGCATTTTATGGTCGCGGGCATACTGGGCGTGTTGCTCGGTCTGTGCCGGCCGTTCAATCCCGACAACAGTCGCTTGTGCGCGCGCCTGTATGCGCTGCCGGCGATGTGCATTCTGCGCTTGCGAGTCAAGACTGATGTCGGCCCGTTGATAAACAAGCCGGCCAGTTGCGTGATCGTCGCCAACCATCAATCCAACTATGACCTGTTCGTGTTCGGCAACGTGGTGCCCCACCGCACCGTGTGCATCGGCAAGAAAAGCCTGAAATGGGTGCCGCTGTTTGGCCAATTGTTCTGGCTGGCCGGCAATGTGTTGATCGATCGCGGCAATGCGCACAAGGCGCGGCAGTCGATGCTGACCACCACCCACACGCTACAGAACGAGGACACCTCGATCTGGGTGTTCCCTGAAGGCACGCGCAATCTGGGCGAGGATCTACTGCCGTTCAAGAAAGGCGCGTTCCAGATGGCGATTGCCGCGGGCGTGCCGATCGTGCCGGTGTGTGTCAGCAGTTACGTAAAAACCATGCGATTGAACCGCTGGCGGAGTGGGAAAATTCTGATCCGTTCGTTGCCGGCCATCCCGACGGCGGGCATGAGCCTGGAGGACATGCCGATGCTGATCGCCCAGTGCCGTGAGCAGATGCGCGAATGCATCGAGTCAATGGACCGACAACTGCAAACCGCGTAAGAAAAAACCCGCCCCGCGCGGGTTTCTTTTTGCCGGCGAACTCCTGAGATTTCACTGACTCTCAAGCATTGGGCGAGCTAAGCTGCACGCTGCCTGCCACTGCCATCTGCTGATAAGAAGTGAACCACCATCATGGGTAGAGTCGTTGCTGCTGCGGTTTACAGCGCCGGTAAGAAAATCACCAACATCACCCTCGACGAAGGCGCTGACTGGGCGGCCAAGCCCGGACATTTTGTCTGGATCGGCCTCGAAGAGCCGAACGCCCAGGAACTGGCCAACTTGCAACGCCAATTCAACCTGCATGAACTGGCTATCGAAGATGCCTTGGAAAAACACAGCCGCCCGAAGCTGGAAACCTTTGGCGACGCTTTGTTTATCGTCACCTATTCCCCGGTGCGCGAGAACGGCCAACTGGAGTTCATCGAAACCCACATCTTTGCCGGCAACGGCTACATCATTACCGCCCGCAATGGCCACTCGGCGTCCTACGCCCACGTTCGCCAACGCTGTGAGGCGCGTCCGCTATTGCTGGAGCATGGGGAAGATTTCGTCCTTTATGCGCTGCTGGATTTCGTTATTGAAAACTATCAACCAGTCGGCGAAGCCATTCACGCAGAGATCGATGAGCTGGAGCGCAATGTGTTGTGCAGCGAACTCAGCGAGCGCGACATTCAGCGGTTGCACGGCTTGCGGCGTGACGTGCTGCGCCTGCGGCGATACGCGGCGCCGATGGTGGAAATCAGTGAGGAGCTGCAGAAACTGAGCTTTCCGTTTATCGACAAGAACATGCGCCCGTACTTTCGCGACGTGCAGATTCACGTTACACGGCAGATGGAAGACCTGTCGACGCTGCGCGATATCGCCAGCCAGACGATTAAGATCGGCGTTCTGCTGGAAGCCGCGCGGCAGAGTGTGGTGCAGCGCAAGTTCGCGGCATGGGCGGCGATCCTGGCGTTCCCTACGGCGGTGGCGGGGATTTACGGGATGAATTTCCAGAACATGCCCGAATTGACCTGGCATTACGGCTATTTTGCGGTGCTGGCATTTATCGGCGTGGGGTGTACGGCGTTGTGGGTGAGTTTCAAGCGGTCGGGGTGGTTGTGAGCCTGGTGATAATTCCTTAAGACCGAGCCAACAGCATTCGCCAGCAGGCTCGCTCCCACAGGGAAAAGTTTTCGAATGTGGGAGCAAGCCTGCTCGCGAAGCCTTTAGACAGCGTTAGCCTCAGGCTTATGCGCCACGAAGCGCATCATCCATTCGGCGACGGTGGTGCCGTGGTGATCGTGCTCGAGGCTGGCCACGCCTTGCTGGTAAATCTGCTCGCCGAGGAATTCATGACGAATGTCGAGCAGCGCCCGGGAGTAGTCGTGGATAAATTCAGGATGGCCCTGGAAGCACAGCACTTGGTCATTGATGTGGTAAGCGGCGAACGGGCAGAAATCACTGGAAGCGATCACCGTGGCGTTTTCCGGTAACGCCGTGACCTGATCCTGGTGGCTGATCAACAAGGTCAGTTCTTCACGCACCGGGCTCATCCATGGCGCCTTCGCGGCCATTTTGTAATTATGGATGCCGACGCCCCAGCCCTGGGTCGCGCGCTCGCTCTTGCCGCCTAGCAGCAGCGCCAGCAATTGATGGCCGAAGCACACGCCCAACAATTTGTCGCCACGTTCGTAACGGGTCAGCAGGTAGGCCCGGAGTGTTTCGATCCACGGGTCGGTGCCGAAAGAGTCGGCTTTGCTGCCGGTGATCAGGTACGCATCAAAGGCCAGGTCATCACTGGGGTATTCCCCCTGCACCACGTTGTAAACGGTGAACTCGGCCGCGATGGGTTGCTGCGAGAACAGGCGCTGGAACATCTTCCCGTAGCCCTGGTATTGATCTACCAGTTCCGGCCGCAGGTTGTCGGTTTCCAGAATGCAGATGCGTAACGACATAAAAAATACCTGACACGATGATGGGAATATTGCACACCCCAGAGCCTGCCTCGAAACACGGTGGCAAGGCAAGCCCCGGAATGCGCCCAGCATCGTTTAGAAGCGTTCACCTCGCGCTGCTTTTTCCAACAGCAAGGCCGGCGGTGCAAAGCGTTCGCCATATTGTTGCGCCAGGTACTGCGCGCGGGCCACGAAATCCTGCACACCGTACTGGTTGATAAACTGCAGCGCGCCGCCGCTCCAGGCCGCGAAGCCGATGCCGAAGATCGAACCGACGTTGGCATCCGCCCTAGACGTCAGCACACCCTCCTCCACGCAGCGCACGGTTTCGATGGCTTGCACGAACAACAGTCGATCACGCACATCCTGGGCGGAAATCTGCCCGTCCGCTTTCTCGAAGCGGTTTTTCAGCTCCGGCCACAGATGTTTCTGCCCACCGGCCGGATACTCGTAGAAACCGCCCCCCGCCGCCTTGCCTGGCCGCTTGTATTCGTTGAGCAACAAGTCAATCACGCTGAAGGCCGGGTGCTCAATCAGAGGTTTCCCTTCTGCTTGCAAGTCTTTCGCCGTTTGCTGACGGATATGGCTCATCAGGCTGAGGGAAACTTCGTCAGAGATCGCCAGCGGCCCGACCGGCATCCCGGCCTTGCGCGCTTCGGTCTCGATCATCGGCGCGCTCACTCCTTCGCCGAGCATGGCAATGCCTTCGTTGGTGAAGGTGCCGAACACCCGCGAAGTGAAGAAACCGCGACTGTCGTTGACCACGATCGGAGTTTTCTTGATTTGCAGCACGAAATCGAACCCTCGGGCGAGTGATTCGTCGCTGGTCTGCGCACCCTTTATGATTTCCACCAAGGGCATTTTTTCCACAGGACTGAAGAAATGCAGGCCGATGAACTTGCTCTGGTCCGGCACAGCCGTGGCCAGCCCGCTGATGGGCAGGGTCGAGGTGTTGGAGGCAATCAGCGTATCGTTCCCGACCACCGCTTGCGCTGCCGCCGAGACTTTGGCCTTGAGTTCACGGTCTTCGAATACCGCTTCGATGATCAGGTCGCAACCGGCCAGGTCGCGGTCGGATTCAGTGGTGACGATGCGCGCCAGGGTCGCCTCGCGCTGTTCTTCGGTCATTTGCCCACGGCTGACTTTTTTGTCCAGCAGCGCCGCGGAGTGCGCCTTGCCTTTCTCCGCTGCGGCAAGGTTGACGTCCTTGAGCACCACGTCGATCCCGGCCGAGGCACTGACGAAGGCAATGCCCGCGCCCATCATGCCGGCACCGAGCACCCCGACTTTTTTCGTCACATAGGGTGCAAACCCCGCAGGTCGTGAGCCGCCGGCGTTGATCTCGTTGAGCTGGAACCAGAAGGTGCCGATCATGTTCTTGGCCACTTGGCCGGTGGTCAGTTCGGTGAAATAACGGGTTTCGATCAGGTGGGCGGTGTCGAAATCCACCTGCGCGCCCTCCACCGCTGCGCAAAGGATTTTCTCCGGTGCAGGGAAGCAACCCTGGGTTTTGCTGCGCAGGATCGACGGGGCAATGGCGAGCATCTGTGCAACTTTCGGATTCGACGGAAGGCCGCCGGGAATCTGGTAACCCTTGACGTCCCAGCGCTGCACCGGCGCCGGATTGGCCAGAATCCAGGCGCGCGCCTTGGCCAGCAAGTCGTCGCGATCGGTCGCCAGTTCGTCAATCAGCCCGGCCTGCAAGGCCTGTTGTGGACGGACTTTTTTGCCTTCGAGCAGATACGGCAAGGCTTTTTCCAGGCCGAGCATGCGCACGGTACGCACCACCCCGCCGCCGCCCGGCAACAGGCCGAGGGTGACTTCCGGCAAGCCGATCTGTACGGCCGGGCTGTCCAGCGCCACGCGATGATGGCAGGCCAGGCAAATTTCCCAACCACCACCCAGGGCCGCGCCATTGATGGCGGCGACGACCGGTTTGCCAAGGGTTTCCAGGGCGCGCAGTTGGCTCTTGAGACTCAGCACCATGTCGTAGAAGGCTTTGGCTTCAGGCTTGCCAACCTTGATCAGTTCATTGAGGTCGCCGCCGGCGAAGAAGGTTTTCTTGCCCGAGGTGATGATCACGCCGGCGATCTCGTCTTTCTCGGCCACCAGGCGTGCGACGCAACCAGCCATGGCCTCGCGGTACACAGCGTTCATGGTGTTTGCACTCTGGCCCGGCATATCGATGGTCAAGACCACGATCCGGTCCAGGCCTTTTTCGTAACGAATGGCTTCGCTCATATCGGTAATCCTTAAGAAGACGGGCTCAGAGACGTTCGATGATGGTGGCAATGCCCATGCCGCCGCCGACGCACAGCGTGGCGAGGCCGTAGCGCAGGTGCCGCGCTTCGAGTTCATCGAGCAAGGTGCCGAGGATCGCGCAACCGGTCGCGCCCAATGGGTGCCCGAGGGCGATGGAGCCGCCGTTGACGTTGACCTTGGCTGGGTCGACCGCCATGTCTTTGATGAATTTGAGCACCACGGAAGCAAAGGCTTCGTTGACTTCGAACAGATCGATGTCTTCGACCCGCAGGCCAGCCTTGGCCAAGGCCTTGCGGGTGGCCGGTGCCGGGCCGGTGAGCATGATGGTCGGGTCGGTGCTGGTCACGGCGGTGGCGACGATCCTCGCCCGTGGCTGTAAACCCAGGGCGCGGCCCTTGGCTTCGGAGCCGATCAGCATCAGCGCCGCGCCATCGACGATGCCAGAGCTGTTGCCCGGCGTGTGCACATGGTTGATGCGCTCGACGTGGCTGTAAACCCGCAGCGCGGTGGCGTCGAAACCCATTTGCCCCATCATTTCGAAACTCGGCTTGAGTTTGCCCAAGCCCTCCAGCGTGGAGTCGGCGCGGATGAATTCGTCGTGGTCCAGCAGCACGATGCCGTTCTGGTCCTGCACTGGCACCAGGGATTTAGTGAACGAACCGTCAGCCCGAGCGCGGGCGGCTTTGTGTTGCGAATGCAGGGCGTAGGCATCGACGTCTGCACGGCTGAAGCCTTCGAGGGTGGCGATCAGGTCGGCGCCGACACCTTGCGGAGTGAAGTGGCTGTGCAGGTTGGTTTGCGGGTCCAGCGCCCAGGCGCCACCGTCGCTGCCCATGGGCACGCGGGACATGGACTCGACACCACCGACCACCACCAGGTCTTCGAAGCCCGAGCGGACCTTCATCGCGCCGAGGTTGACCGCCTCCAGGCCCGACGCGCAAAACCGGTTGATCTGCACTCCGGCGACGCTGACGTCCCAATCAGCGACTTGCGCGGCGGTCTTGGCGATGTCCGAGCCTTGATCGCCGATGGGCGTCACGCAGCCCAGCACGACGTCGTCAACCTGGCTGGTATCGAGGTCGTTGCGTTGCTGCAGCGCCCGCAGCAGCCCCGCCGCCAGGTTCACCGGCTTGACGCTGTGCAAGGCGCCGTCGGCCTTGCCTTTGCCACGGGGGGTACGTATCGCATCGAATATCAAAGCTTGGGTCATGACGTCCTCGAACCGCTGGGCAGATGAATAATTGCAGCCCCCACCATCTCGCCGTCGAGCGAAGGTTTCAATGACCGCAGTGCTCATGCGCGTTGACGCTCGCGCTCAGACGAACGGTAGCCGGCTAATCGATTCATCTATTTCCACAACGGAACTGTCTAGCCAAAGGGCGGGCAAGAAGCTGGCGATAGGCCTCATGCGTTTTTAATCACTTCCATAAAGCTTTCCATATGAAATGGATCTAAGCCATAAGTGACGCGGGCCCTAAGGTGAACTTGTACGAGATCGTTGTCGGGTTTTGCCGAGACGCTCGTCAGACAGGATGTTCAGCGTCTGCCGCCAGGGAGTTCCACCAGGCAGGCAATCAGCAAATAACAAAAAAGGCGGTCAAGCCATGTTCAAACATTCGAAAGTTCGTCAAGCAGGACTGATTCTCTTCGCTACTACACTGTTGTTGATCTTGCCCAATCTCACCAAGGTCATAGGCTGACGCGTGTCTTGATGGTCCATCGACCCACTGAAATGTGAACGGCTCGCTATCCCCGTCGTGCGCGGGTGTGCCAACCTTTACGGCACACCCACGACATGACGGTCATTACGTGAAAGCGCTTACCTTGCTCGGGGCTTTGCTGTTGAGCACGCCCTTGTTTGCCGCCCAACTCACTCTCGAGTTGGGCGCACAGAGTCACACCTGGCAAACCGAGGCGCTGCTCAAGCACTCAGAAGTCAAAACAATTACTGTCAGCAACGACGTTTCCTACAAGCGCACGATGACTTACCGCGCCGTGCCGGTGGCTGCCTTGTTGACTGGGATTAAGTCAGACGACCATCTGCAAGCGGTGGCACTCGACGGTTTCGCTGCAGAAATGCCCGCTGCGCCATTGCTCAACACCGAAGGCGCGCAAGCCTGGCTAGCGATCGAAGACCCGGCCAAGCCGTGGCCAAGACTGTCAGCAGACAAACCCAGCGCCGGGCCTTTTTACCTGGTATGGACGCACCCCGAGGCCGCCAATATCAGCCCGGAGCAGTGGCCGTTCCAAGTCTCCAGTATCAAGCGCCTGGCACCAGTGGCGGAGCGCTTCCCTGCCCTGCTGCCCGATCCGGCGTTGAAAGCGGATGATCCGGTCAGTCAGGGCTTTGCGCTGTTCCAGAAAAATTGCCTGGCCTGTCACCGTTTAAATGGCGCAGGTGATGCGCAGTTTGGCCCGGATTTGAACATTCCATTCAGCCCCACCGAATACTTCGGCGCCGACTTCCTCAAGCGCTACATCCGCGACCCGCAGAGCTTGCGGCATTGGCCACAAGCGAAAATGCCCGGGTTTAGCGAAGCAGTATTACCGGCCGGGGACCTGGATAAGCTAGTGGAATATTTGACGCACATGGCCGGGCGGAAGGTGCAGCGTTGAGCTCCGAGCCATAAGCTTCAAGCATTGGGCTGCATGGACGATCGCTATCGCGAGCAGGCTCGCTCCCACAGGGGAAACGCGTACCGCCCGAGACCAGGTCGGCTTTAAGGCCGCCTCGGGCGCTGTGCTTTTGATCTGGCTTTTGATCTGCCCTGCCCCGTTAACCAGAGGCTGAACGCAGGTCTTGCGCAGTGGACAACCCGGCAGGACGCCGGGTTAGCCGCCCCCGGCCAGGGATGGCCGATGGCGGCGGGCCCACGGAGCAAGGCCGGAGTGAAGGCATGCCGAGCCTGGGCGAGGCACCGAATGGAGGGGATCAAGCGCTTGGTTACTTGGCGCTTTTCCAAGTAACCCGCTGTAAGAGCGGAACCCATAGAGGCCATTACCCAAGGAATGGATATGTACACCTGCGAAATCTCTAGTGCCTGGTAAAAAGCCATCGCTGGCAAGCCAAGCTCCCACAGGGATCTACGGTGTTTTCGAGAAATTCGCCAGCAGGCTCGGCGCCTTCGTCGGGACGCCTTCGCGAGCAGGCTCGCTCCCACAGGGGGATCGTGCTCAGCCTGCTCGCAAGGTGCTGCGATTACTGCTCCTGCACCGAGATCATCGGCAGCGGCGTTGGCGAGACGAAGACCTTGGCGTGCATCTGCTCGCAGCCACCGCCACGGCGCATGCCGCGCACCGGGCAGGCGTCGAGATAATCGAGACCTACGGCAAGTTTTAAATGGCGCTCCGGGCGCGCCAGTTCGTTGGTCACATCGAAGCTGTACCAGGCGTCATCCAGCCAGGCCTCTGCCCAGGCGTGGCTCGCCAAGTGTTCGCTGTTCTCGCTGTACAGATAACCCGACACGTAACGCGCAGGGATGCCCAGGCTTCGGGCGCAGGCGATAAACGCGTGGGTGTGGTCCTGACACACGCCCGCGCGCCCGGCGAAGGCCTGCGCCGCGCTGGTGTCGACTTCGGTGGAACCCGGCGTGTAGGTGATGTGTTGGTTCAAGCTGTGCATCAAATCGATCAGCGCGGTACGGTCGCGGCGCTTCTTGCATTGCTTGTCGGCAAATCCGCGCAAGGCTTCGTCCGCTTCGGTCAGCCGGGTAAAGCGCAGGAACGGCAGCGCCGATTGGCTCTCATGCTCGGCTTCGCGCAGTTCATCGATATCGACCTGGCCACGGGCGCCAATCACGATCGCTTCATGAGGCTCGTCCATGGTCAGCACGTGAAGGATGTTGCCGAACGGATCAAGCTGCGCGCGCACGGGGCGTGGCAGGTCGAGTTGCCAGCTCAGGACATGCTGGCGCTCGCTATCGTGAGGGGTCAACCGCAGGTACTGGATGCTCGCCCGCACCTGATCCTCGTAGTGATAGGTGGTCTCGTGGCTTATGGAAAGTCTCATGCAGCCTCCAGGTAGGAACTGTGTATGGCGTTACCCAACTGGCGCACCAGCGGGATGAACTCGGTCAGCCAGGCGTGCAGGCCTTCGTCGAGAATTTCGTTGATGCCGGTGTAGCGCAGGCGCGCGTCCATTTCGGCGGCCAGGCGCTGTGCCGGTCGACCGTTAGCACCCGGCAAACTGGCGAGGATCTGGTCGATCTCCTCGGTACAGGCACGCAGGGAACGCGGCACATCGGCACGCAGCAGCAAGAGCTCGGCGACATGCCGGGCACCCGGCGCATCGCGGTAGATTTCGGTGTAGGCCTCGAACGACGACAAGGCCCGCAGCAAGGCACTCCACTGGTAATACGCGTGGGCGGTGCTGTCACTGACCGCTTCGGCCTGGTCACCGGCCATTTCGTAGCGGGCATCGAGCAGGCGCAGGGTGTTGTCGGCGCGCTCGATAAAAGTCCCTAAACGAATGAAGCGAAACGCATCGTTACGCATGATGGTGCCGTAGGACGCGCCACGGAACAGGTGCGAACGTTCCTTGATCCACTCGCAGAAACGGCTCATGCCGTAGCGGCTCAAACCCTGCTCGGCGATGCCGCGAATTTCCAGCCAGGTGGAGTTGATGTTTTCCCACATGTCCGCGGTAATTCGCCCACGCACCGCATGGGCGCTGGCCCGAGCGGCGCCGAGGCAGCTGTAGATGCTGGCCGGGTTGGCGGCGTCAAGGGCGAAGAAGTGCAGCAAGCGTTCGGCGTGCAACGCACCGTGGCGTTCGAGGTAGTCCTCAAGGGTGCCGGTGATCAACAACGGCATGGCCAACTCGTGCAAACCGTCGCCGCGACCGTCCTGCGGCATCAGCGACAGCGAATAACTGACGTCGAGCATCCGGGCGAGGTTTTCCGCCCGCTCCAGGTAACGCGACATCCAATACAGATCCGAGGCAGTTCTACTTAACATTGGCAGGCATCCTTCAATCCTCAACCACCCAGGTGTCCTTGGTTCCGCCGCCCTGGGAGGAGTTCACCACCAGGGAGCCTTCACGCAGGGCCACTCGGGTCAGGCCACCGGGTACGACCCGGGTTTCACGGCCAGACAGCACAAACGGGCGCAAGTCGATGTGGCGCGGCGCAATGCCGTTTTCGACAAAGGTCGGGCACGTCGACAGGGATAACGTCGGTTGCGCGATGTACGCGTGGGGCTTGGCCTTGATGCGCTCGCGAAACAGTTCGATTTCCGCTGCGGTGGCCGCCGGCCCCACCAGCATTCCGTAACCGCCGGAGCCTTGGGTTTCCTTGACTACCAAGTCTGGAAGATTCGCCAACACGTGGGAAAGTTCAGAGGGATTGCGACATTGCCAAGTCGGCACGTTCTTCAGGATCGGCTCTTCGTCGAGGTAGAAACGGATCATGTCGGTCACGAACGGATATACCGATTTGTCGTCCGCCACCCCGGTGCCGATGGCATTGGCCAGCACTACGTTGCCCGAGCGATAGGACGACAGCAGGCCCGGCACGCCGAGCATCGAGTCCGGATTGAACGCCAGCGGATCGAGGAAGGCGTCGTCAAGGCGACGGTAGATCACGTCGACCGCTTTCGGGCCATCGGTGGTGCGCATGAAGACTTTGTCGTCACGCACGAACAAATCCGCGCCTTCCACCAGTTCCACGCCCATTTCCCGTGCGAGAAAAGCGTGTTCGAAGAACGCACTGTTGAAACGCCCAGGCGTCAGCACCACGACGCTGGGGTTATCGATCGGGCTGGAGCTTTTCAGCGTGTCGAGCAGCAGGTTCGGGTAGTGATCGATGGGCGCAATGCGCTGCGCCGAAAACAGCTCGGGGAACAGGCGCATCATCATCTTGCGGTCTTCGAGCATGTAGCTCACGCCGCTCGGCGTGCGCAGGTTGTCTTCAAGTACGTAATACGAGCCATCGCCATCACGCACCAAATCGACGCCAGAGATGTGCGAGTAGATGTCGCGGTGCAGGTCGAGCCCTTGCATCGCCAACTGGTATTGTTCGTTGGCCAGCACTTGCTCGGCCGGAATGATGCCGGCCTTGATGATGCGCTGCTCGTGGTAGAGGTCGGCGAGAAACATGTTCAACGCCTTGACCCGCTGGATGCAGCCGCGTTCGACGATCCGCCATTCGCTGGCAGGGATGCTGCGCGGAATGGTGTCGAAGGGAATCAGGCGCTCAGTGCCCTGCTCGTCCCCGTAGAGCGTGAAGGTAATCCCGGCGCGATGGAATAACAGATCGGCCTCGCGTCGCCGTTGGGCCAGCAGCTCATCCGGCGTTTCGGCCAGCCATCGGGCGAATTCCCGATAATGCGGACGGACCTGGCCGCCAGCATCGTACATCTCATCAAAATAGGTGCGGATCATGCCGTACTCCTTGTCACCCGGACATCTAGGCTTCGCAAGGCCCGTGCCATCGGCAGAAACGCTTTGATTTCAATCGGTTGGATAAACGCGCCACAGGTGCCGCACCATTCCTGTGCGACAAATGCCCCCACCCGATCGCCCCCGCTTCATTGCGAAGCAATGCAGTGCTCTATCAGGAGCATAGTCACAGTTGATTTCACTGCGCGGGGATCGCTCCCCATAATCCGCGCATCCGCTGAAAAATCCTCGCCAGGCCAAGCGCCGCGAAGTCCTCAGCCCACATTCTTGAATGGCGCTTGCGCCCCTTTGTATCAAGCCTGATCGGTTCCTGCTCCTTTCCGATCTTCCCTTTTGGCCACCCGTTTGGGTGGCCTTTTTTTGCCCGGAGTTTGTTGTTTCGAGGTTTTGCGATGACGTTCCGGGCCGCTTTCGAGGAGCGAAAAAGCAAAACGGCCGACCCGAAGGTCAGCCGAGGCTGAGTGAATGACGCTGTTCATAATGTCAGGCGAGTCGCCCACGGACCTCCTGCTTGACGCCCCACCCTTCGACGACGCCGCCCAGAGGTTCGACGGCCGCTTCGAAGTCCTGCTCGAAATCACCAATGCCGCCGTAAGTGGCGTACATCACCTTGCTCAATTCCAGATACCACGCGCCATCATCGCGCGCGCTGACCTGCGCATTGAGTGATTCACCTTGAAATTGACCTGCCGCCCTGCGCGCCCGCTCCTCGTCCGGGAAAATGGCGTAGAACTCGATGGGATGGAAACGGGAAAAATCGAAACCGCCTTCTTTCATGCGGCGCAGCACACTGGTACTGATGTCTTCTTGATAGGCTGTTGTGCTCATGAAACGTCCTCCTCAATCCGATGGATAGACTTTCCGTACTCCCAACGCCCGACACCAAGGGGTGAAGGCGACACGGCCAGCAAAGGACCGTCGGGAAACAAGCATGTAGCTGACAAGACCAGACCTTAGCGATCCGTTCGCTGATCTCACTTGCAGAGTAGCCCTAAGGGAGAGCCGCTGCCAAGGTCTGTTATGGAATCGTTCAGGAGAGGTTCAGACCGGCGTGATGCTGAGGATTTCAATGCTGTTCTGAGTCTTCAGGCTTTTGACCGTGGGATCATCGGTGCGACCTTCCAGGTCATTGAGGTCCAGAGCCGCCACGACAGGAAGACGACGAGCACGAATGAGTTTGGCGGCCTGTTCGTTACTTGGACGCTCTTCGCTCTCGAACACCTCTTCCATTTGTTCTTCGTGATCATCTACGAAAGTGACTTTCCACTTTTGCATCGGTGCCTCCTCGATAAAACCCGTTGGTGGGCTTCTTACCTGTATCTCGACCTTGCGCAACGGTGCATTGTTCAACCGGATCTACCCATCGGCGCTGCAAAAAAAACCGCCACGAGGGCGGTTTCTTCGCAAACGTCCAAGTTACTTCTCGGCACGTTCCTTCAAGGCTTTGAGCGTGTTGAACGGCGCATCGACCACAAACTTGTTGGCGACCATGGCCGGCACGCTACCGCCCGGTTCGGTGTGCACCTGGTAAGTCACTTCGATCTGATCAGCACCTTTGGGCACGAACTTCCAGAAGCCTTTGACCTCTTTCACCCGAACGAAGCCTTTTTCTTCCGGAATGTAGGTCGGCACGCCTTCGAGGTTGCGTGTCAGGCTGCCATCAGCGCCTTCGACGGTGGTGACGTGCAGCACCGAATCGCGCGGAGTTACGGGCCAAGGCGTGTTGAACTGGGTGTAGGTCCAGCTTTGGTCGCCTTCGTGCTTGAGCAGTTTCTGCGCCTTGCATTCGTGAATCCAGGCACAGGCCGCGGCGACGTCTTCCTGCAAGGCGCGCAGTTTGGCCATGGTGGTTTTCATCACGGTCACACCGCGATACGCCTTGTAATCGGAGCCCGGAACTTCGCTCAACGAGACTTTGATGCCGTCCTGATTCTTGGCTTCCTTCCACTCCTCGGCCTGGGCTGCCGTGGTGGCGAGCACAGCCGTGAGGCCGACGAGGACAGCGATACGATGCAGCGAACCCATGGTTGTATTCCTTATTGTTGAAGTTCCGTTGATTGACACATCTACGCGGCCGTCGCGGCTTCCCACCAACCGATCAACCGGATGGCCTCTTCGCTGCTGGTGCCGCACACCTCAGGATCAGCTTCGAATGCGGAGCACACCGCTGGGCGTTCCGGCCTACCGAAGATGCCGCACAGGTTTTCGACCGAGAGTTGGATGCAACGTTCTCCCGCCGGTTTGCCATCGGGCATGCCGGGAATCGGAGAACTGATGGAAGGGGCAATGCAACAGGCGCCACAGCCTTCACGGCATTTCATGACGACACGCTCCTGACGGTGATGTGAACATAACGGGGCACAGAGTAACCGCTAAAACAGTTGTTTCAAATTATGATGACGGGGTTTTTATGCTGAGCGGAGCGTGACTGGGCAGTCTCCGACCAAACGTCATGACGGGCGCGACAAATCGGCGGGACGCTACTGCTTGAACTCGAAATCCAGCGCCGCGCCTTCGACGTCGCGACGCTCCTCGTTGCGCAGCTGCAACTGCATTTCGTTGCTCAGCAACCGACCATTGAGCTGGAAAGGACTGCTGCCGGCCTTGTCGCCGAACATCTGCGGCAACACCGCATCGTGTCGAGGCAGCGGCACGGTGCCGACCGGCTTCATTTCCTCGACCAGGTCCTGGGGCAGGCTCAAATCCAGCTTGGCGGGCGGCAGCGGGGTCTTCGCCACTTCGCGGGCCGATTTTGACTTCGAGGCGATGGGTGGGCGCTTTTTGACCTTGGCGGCTTTCTTCTGCTGCGGGGTTTTCTGCGGCGCTTTTTTCGCGACTGGCTGGGCAGCCGGAGCAGCCTTCGGCACGGGTTTAGTCGGGCTGGCGGGTGGTTTTTCCTGGGCATTGGCGGCCGACACGCCAGGCGCGGCGAGCGCGGGCATCAGAACGCAGATCAATAGCCAGGCAGCAGGAACAATCGATTTCATAGTGACAGCGGCGCTAACGGCAGAGGGCCACATGCTCGCTTGTTGGGAAGGTTTAAACAAGCGCGGACCGCATAAGTCAGCCCGCACTGTCAAAAACCGCTGGCGGTTTCCTGGCACAGTTGCGTCGCCAGCAGGCCCAATGTCATCAACGCGCGCTCGGCCTCGCGGTTCCACGCGGTCCCGCAATTAAGACGAATGCAGTGATTGAATTGCTCGGTGTTGCTGAAGATCAGCCCCGGCGCGATGCTGATGCCCTGCTGCAAGGCGCGCACGTGCAATTCCTGGGTATTGACCCGCCCCGGCAGGCTGACCCACAGAATGAATCCGCCAGTGGGCCGAGTCATCTGCGTGCCTTCAGGGAAATATTGCTGCACCGCCAACTGGAAAGCGCTGAGATTCTTGCGGTACTCCTGGCGGATATAGCGCAAGTGGCGATCGTAACCGCCGTTTTCCAGGTACGCCGCGATGCCCATTTGCGTGACGCTGCAGGCCGAGTGCGTACTGAAGGTTTGCAGGCGCTGAATCTCCTGCTGGTATTTGCCGGCGATCATCCAGCCGATACGCACGCCCGGCGACAAGGTCTTGGAAAAACTCGAGCAATAGATCACGCGATCCAGACGATCGTAGGCCTTGAGCGATTTTGTCTTGCCCTGTTCGAACATCAACTCGCCGTAGATATCGTCCTCGACGATCTGAATGTCGAAGTCCGACGCCAGGCGCAGCAGTTGTTTCTGCCGTTCCTCGGGCATGGTGCCACCGAGAGGATTGCTCAGGCGCGTGGTCAGCACCAAGGCCTTGATCGACCACTGGTTGGCCGCCAGTTGCAAGGCTTCGAGGCTCATGCCGGTGGCCGGATCGCTGGGAATCTCAATGACTTTCAGGCCGAGCAAGTCAGCCAGTTGCAACAAACCGTAGTAAGTCGGTGACTCGGCGGCTATCAGGTCGCCGGGGCGGGTCAGCACGCGCAATGACATCTGCAGCGCGTCGACGCAACCGTGGGTGATCACCACTTCCGAAGGGTCGACCACCACGCCGGCATCGCGCATGCGAATCGCCACTTGGCGGCGCAGCGGCTCGAAACCGGGGCTGAACATGTAGCTGAACGCCCGCGGGCTGTGGAAACGCGTGACCTTGGCCAATTGCTGGTGCAGTGCCCGCACCGGCAAATAATCGACGCTGGGCACCGCCGCGCCCAAGGGGAACACCCCTTCGCGACGGGACTCAACCAAGACTTGCTGGATGATGCTACTGCGGGTCACCAGGCCAGGGCGTTCAACCCGGGCGATGTCTGGCGTCGGCGCAGTGAGTGCCGGCGTCTGGTGCACGTAGTAGCCCGATTGCGGTCGCGCGCGGATCAGCCCCTGATCCTCGAGATTGGCATAGGCCTGCAACACCGTGGCGTGGCTGACGTTGAGCTGCGAGCTCATCTTGCGCACCGAAGGCACGCGCTCCCCCGGCTGGTAAACACCACGACGGATGTCCTCGGCCAGTTGCTGAGCAATACGTTGGTAAAGCAAGAGATTGGTCATGACGCGGCACTCGATATCATGGGCATATTATTCTTTTGCGGAACAGTACCGGCACAGTTTAGAAGTGTACTGGGACAGTTGCCACAATAGTCCAGACCACTCCGGAGTGACAGGAAAAACTGTACTGTTTGCGAGCTCATTCGCAGGGCAAAAAAAACCCGGTACCGCCAGGGCACCGGGTTTTCCAGTGACGCCAACCTTAGCGGGCGGCGCCGAGCTGGCCTTTTTCGTCGGAGAACACAATTTCCACTCGACGGTTCTGCGCACGACCCCGCTCCGTCGCGTTGACGTCCACGGGGAACTCGTCGCCATAGCCTTCGACCTGGATACGTTTGTCGTCGACGCCGAGGTCGATCAACAGGTCCGCCACCGATTGCGCACGGTCGCGCGACAGTTTCAGGTTTTCTTGCTTGCCGCCCGTGCTGTCGGTGTACCCCTCGATCCGCACCACGCGCTTGGGATTGAGCTGGAGGAACTGGACGATTTTCAGCACCACACGATTGGCCGAGTTTTTCAGCTCCGCTTCACCGGTGTCGAACAACATGTCACCCAGGGTCATGACCAGGCCGCGGTCGGTCTGCGCGGTGGCCAGGGCGACGATCTGCTCTTCGAGCCACTTGCCCTGCTGCTGCACGCTCAGCAACTTGGATTCGCGCAATGCCAGTTGCAGGCGTTGGCGCTCCAGATCGAGCTTGGCGGCCTTTTCCTCGTTGAGTACTTGCTGCGTGTGTTCGCGGGCGATCTCGCTGTAGCGCTGGCTGAGGTAGGCGTAATGCACCACATCCGAGCCACTGCCCCAGTAACTGGAGAGGCGATCAGCACGGGCCAGGGACTCACCGGCGCGAATCACGTCCTTGGGCGCGATGCGCAGCACGTTGGAATCTTCCTTGACGGTCTGGAAGTCGGCGCTGGCTTGCTGCAGCGCGGCTTCGCTGTGCTGGCCGGCGCAACCGTACAGGCTCGCGCAACCGATCAACAGTACAGCGCCCAAAGCACGAGAGATCAGGTTCATTGGGCATCCCCCAACTGCTTGCGCAGACGAGCGATGCGGGTATTGAGCAGGTTCAGCTGCTCCTCACTCTTGAGGGTCAGGACCTTGGCTTCCGCCAGGCGCGCGTCCAGCTCGGCTTGTTCGGCGCGCATGCGGGCATTCTTGTACGACTCGTCGGCCATGTTGCCCTGGGCGCGGTGGAATTTGTCTTCCGCCAGTTTCATTTCCGGCACGTCGTCGGCGCTGGCGCCCACGGCTTTGGCTTGTTTGAGTGCCTGTTCGGTCAGACGTATCTGTTCATTCGGCGCTGGATCGGCTGCACACCCGGCCAGCGTCAAAACGGCCAGGGCCGCGAAAAGAGGTCGAATACTCACTAATGTTCCCTACTGTTTTGAGGCGCTGACGGCTGGCGGTTGCGGTTGTGAGAGTTGCGCTTGCCAGCGCTCGAGATTGCGCTGCAACGCGGCTTGCGTCAGGCCGGACGCGGGCAATTCTGTCATCTTTTTGGCCAGCTGTCCGCGCAACCATGGATCGTTGCAGGCCGAGTTATGGGAAACCGCCAGGTACACGCCAGGCTGATCGGCAGGTTGCGGGCGGGCCAGCAAATCTTTGCCCATGCCCAATGTTTGCACCATGGCCATGCCCGAATAGCGCCCGGCGAGGACAAATTCCACTTCGCCCAAGAGCAATTTCTGATACGCCTGGGTCAGGTTGGCTGTACGGGTCAGGGACAATTGCTGCTCGGCAAAAGAGCCGAATCCTTGGGTCATCCGCGCCTTTTCCGACACGGCACCGGGGTGTCCGTGAAGGTCAGCCGCCTGGTTATAGACCAGCGTCGAGTCCTGCCGCGTCCAGACCAGGTAATCATTGGTCAGCAGCGGTGGGTGGATGTAATCCAAGGTGTCCAGGCCAAGGCTGGTCAGCGATGCATCGGCCAGCATGTCCATGCGTCCGCTGCGCACTTCCTCCAGGGCCTGGGCGCGTTTGCCGGTGTAGAGTATTTCGACTTTGATGCCCAACTCCCCCGCCACTTGCTGCAAAAGGTCAGCACTGGCGCCAATCAGGTGCTTGGGGTTCTGTGGATCCTGCCACAGATACGGCGGCGCGTCGGGGCTGCCGGTCACCACCAGCCGCTCACACTTGCCGGCGGCCAACGCCAGGGGCGAGAGCATCAGCCCGGACAATAGCAGGCAGCGGTTCCAGTGGCGCAGTGGCATGGCGAAACTCCTCACACTCAAATCGCGGACAATAAAAAACCCGGCCAAAAGGCCGGGCTCTTTATAAGTGAAGCAGCTGGATTAGACCAGCTTCTCCAGCTCAGGGATGGCTTCGAACAAGTCCGCCACCAAGCCGTAATCGGCCACCTGGAAGATCGGCGCTTCTTCGTCCTTGTTGATCGCAACGATCACTTTGGAGTCTTTCATGCCGGCCAGGTGCTGGATCGCGCCGGAGATACCGACCGCGATGTACAGTTGCGGCGCAACGATTTTACCGGTCTGGCCAACCTGCATGTCGTTCGGTACGAAACCGGCGTCGACTGCGGCGCGGGAAGCACCGACGGCAGCGCCCAGCTTGTCGGCCAGGGCGTACAGGTGTTTGAAGTTGTCGCCGTTCTGCATGCCGCGACCGCCGGAAACGACGATCTTGGCGGCGGTCAGTTCCGGACGATCGGACTTGGCCAGCTCTTCGCCGACGAAGCTGGAGATCGCCTTGTCGTGAGCCGCAGCCACTGCTTCAACGGCAGCGGACCCACCTTCAGCGGCAACCGGGTCGAAACCGGTGGCGCGCACGGTTATCACTTTGACCGAGGCGTTCGATTGCACCGTGGCGATGGCGTTACCGGCGTAGATCGGGCGCTTGAAAGTGTCAGCGCTTTCGACCGAGATGATCTCGGAGATTTGGTCCACGTCCAGTTGCGCAGCGACACGCGGCAGGATGTTTTTGCCGTTGGAGGTCGCGGCCGCCAGGATGTGGCTGTAGCCAGCGCCCAGCTCTGCCACCAGCGGAGCGACGTTTTCCGGCAACTGGTGAGCGTAGGCAGCGTTGTCGGCCGACAGGACTTTGCTCACGCCAGCGATTTTTGCCGCGGCTTCCGCCACGGCGCCAGCGCCTTGACCGGCGACCAGAACGTGGATATCGCCGCCGATTTTGGCAGCAGCAGCCACGGTGTTCAGCGTGGCCGGGGCCAGCACTTTGTTGTCGTGTTCAGCGATTACCAAGATAGTCATGGTCAGATTACCTTCGCTTCGTTTTTCAGTTTCTCGACCAGTTCAGCCACCGACTTGACCTTGATACCCGCGCTGCGTGCCGCAGGCGCTTCGACTTTCACAAGCTTGTTGGTGGAGGCGGTGGAAACGCCCAAAGCGTCCGGAGTCAGCACTTCGAGCGGCTTCTTCTTGGCTTTCATGATGTTTGGCAGCGACGCGTAGCGCGGCTCGTTCAAACGCAGGTCGGTGGTGACGATGGCCGGCAGTTTCAGCGAAACGGTTTGCGCACCGCCGTCGATTTCGCGGGTCACGGCAACGCTGTCGCCCGAGACGTCGACTTTCGAGGCGAAGGTGCCCTGACCGTAGCCGCTCAGTGCGGCGAGCATCTGGCCGGTCTGGTTGTTGTCGCTGTCGATGGCTTGTTTGCCGAGGATCACCAGTTGCGGCTGTTCCTTGTCGACAACGGCCTTGAGCAGCTTGGCCACGGCCAGGGATGTCAGATCTTCAGCGGACTCGACGAGGATGGCGCGGTCGGCACCCAGAGCCAGCGCGGTGCGCAGTTGCTCTTGAGCGGTGGACGGGCCGATGGAGACGACGACGATTTCAGTCGCAACACCTTTCTCTTTCAGGCGTACGGCTTCTTCCACTGCGATTTCGCAGAACGGGTTCATCGACATCTTGACGTTGGCGAGGTCAACGCCGGAATTGTCCGCCTTGACGCGAACCTTGACGTTGTAGTCCACAACGCGTTTGACAGCTACAAGAACCTTCATGGATTCCTCGTTACTCTCCGGTGAAAAGAAAGTCGCCTAGGCGAACCTGGCGGTTGATGCTCATCGGGCCAAGGGCACCTCTGAAAACGCTGGCATTTAATCAACAGGTAACCGCTGCTCACGGGGGTAATGACCGTTCATCAGTGGTGACTGACGAGTCATTCATTATCGTGGCGTGTAAACTGCGCGCCATAACCGCGCGACGCATTACCTTGTATGGCCTTCGCCCTGTCTTTAGAGGTGCTCTTGAAACCTGCAGTCAGCCTACGGCGAGCGCAAAACCGACCGTATCTTGACCGGAACGCCTATTCCGGTCAATACGGCAAAATGGCCAGTCATAAGCCGCGTAACTTTGATTTGTCTGGCTTGGAGCCGATTCAAACAAACGTTTGTATTGGACGCTGACAGTGGTGTAGATATAATGCGCCACCTAGAGAGAAAGGTGGGTCATCCATTGTCTCCTTTGCGTGTTTTCGAAGGAAATAACGGATGCAACGCCAAACCTCCAATTAGAAAAGAACTGTTGAGCCCTGAGTAGGAGATAGCCTGTGGAACGCGAATACATGGAATTCGACGTGGTCATCGTCGGTGCCGGCCCCGCTGGCCTGTCCGCCGCCTGCCGTTTGAAGCAGAAGGCCGCCGAAGCCGGTAAGGAAATCAGCGTCTGCGTGGTCGAAAAAGGCTCCGAAGTCGGTGCTCACATTCTTTCCGGCGCAATCTTCGAACCCCGCGCCCTGAACGAATTGTTCCCGGACTGGAAAGAACTCGGCGCGCCGCTGAACACGCCAGTGACCCGCGACGACATCTTCGTCCTGAAGAATGCCGACAGTGCCCAGAAAATCCCTGACTTCTTTGTGCCCAAGACCATGCACAACGAAGGCAACTACATTATCTCCCTCGGCAACCTGTGCCGCTGGCTCGCACAGCAGGCGGAAAACCTCGGCGTCGAAATCTACCCGGGCTTCGCCGCCCAGGAAGCGCTGTTCGACGAGAATGGCGTGGTCCGCGGGATCATCACCGGCGACCTCGGTGTCGACCGCGAAGGCCAGCCGAAAGACGGCCTGTACACCCCAGGCATGGAACTGCGCGGCAAATACACGCTGTTCGCCGAAGGCTGCCGTGGCCACATCGGCAAACAGTTGATCAAGCGCTTCAACCTCGACAGCGAGGCCGACGCCCAGCACTACGGCATCGGCCTGAAAGAAATCTGGGAAGTCGATCCGGCCAAGCATCAGCCAGGTCTGGTGGTACACACTGCCGGTTGGCCGATGGACATCATGGGCACCGAGAACACCGGCGGCTCCTTCCTCTATCACCTGGAAAACAACCAGGTTGTGGTCGGTCTGATTGTCGATCTTTCCTACAGCAACACCTTCCTGTCGCCGTTCGATGAATTCCAACGCCTCAAGCATCACCCGGTGCTCAAGCAATACCTCGAGGGTGGCAAGCGCATCAGCTACGGCGCGCGCGCGATCTGCAAGGGTGGCCTGAACTCCCTGCCGAAGATGGTCTTCAAGGGCGGCGCGTTGATCGGTTGCGACCTCGGCACCCTGAACTTCGCCAAGATCAAAGGCAGCCACACCGCGATGAAGTCCGGCATGCTCGCCGCCGACGCGGTGGCCGATGCCCTGTTCGCGGACAAGGACGGCACCGAGGAACTGACGACATACGTCGACGCGTTCAAGAAGAGCTGGCTGCACGACGAATTGTTCGCCAGCCGCAACTTCGGCCCGGCGATCCACAAGTTCGGCGCCATTGTCGGCGGCGGTTTCAACTGGCTCGACCAGAACATCTTCGGCGGCAAACTGCCGTTTACCCTGCACGACAACAAGCCGGATTACGCCTGCCTGAAGCTCGCCGCCGACTGCAAGAAGATCGACTACCCGAAACCCGACGGCAAAATCAGCTTCGACAAACTCAGCTCGGTATTCATCTCCGGTACCAACCACGAGGAAGAACAACCGTGCCACTTGAAGCTGACCGACCCGAGCATTCCGATTGGCAAGAACCTGCCGTTGTACGATGAACCGGCCCAGCGCTACTGCCCGGCTGGCGTGTACGAGGTGGTGACCAAGGAAGACGGCGAGAAGCGCTTCCAGATCAACGCCCAGAACTGCGTGCACTGCAAGACCTGTGACATCAAGGACCCTTCGCAGAACATCACATGGGTCGCACCCGAAGGTGCCGGTGGGCCGACTTACCCGAACATGTAAGACGTTTCGCTGAATGAAAAAAGGCTCCCGGTTGGGAGCCTTTTTTATTGCGCAATGTTCAGACCTTTAATCCCAACTCCGCCGACAACCGCTCCGTCACGCCTTTAATCAGCGGAATCAGCTCGGCCATTTTTTCCAGCGGCATATAGGGCACGGTGCTGGCGATGCTGATGCCGGCAACGATGCGTTTGCTTGCATCGCGAATCGGCGCCGCCACGCAGCGGATCGACGGTTCGTTGTCCTCCAGGTCAAAGGCATAACCGCCAGCCACGTACTCGACCATGCGCTCGCGAAACTGCTCCCAGGATTGCTCCGGGTGCAGCGGCCAGAACTGATTTTTCCCACCGGCAGGCAGGCTGATTTCATACAGCCGCTGCCAATCCTGCTGACTGTCATCGAGCATCAACGCCTTGCCGATCCCGGTGCGCGCCAGCGGCATGCGATGGCCGACCCGCGAACGCATCTCCGGACCGTTGCGCCCGGGGTTCTTGTGCAGGTACAGCACTTCGTCGCCTTCGCGGATCGCCAGGTGGATGGTGTCGCCAGTCAGTGCCGACAACTCGTCCAGGTACGGTCCGGCCAGGGTCACCAGCGGCAACTCTTCGCGGGCCTGGAAACCCAGCTCGATCAGCTTCGGCCCCAGCAGGTAGCCGACTTGCGGCACCACCCGCAGATAGCGCTCGTCCACCAGGCAACTGGCGAGCCGGTGCGTGGTGCTGCGCGTGGTGCCGATCAGCCGGGCGATTTCCTTGAGGTCGCGGGCGCCACTGGCCACCGCTTGCACCACACCCAGGCCGCGTAACAGCGTCTGAGTGCCAGTGGGTGCGGCGTCCTTTGCGGTTTTTGGGGCGTCTTCCTGCATATCCAGCCTTTACCGTTGAGCGAGTGAACGGGCGGCATTATGGTCGCCCGACGGCAGCGACTACAACTCGATGCGTTCCACCTTGCCGACCAGCAAGATGTAGGACAGCGCCCCTAGCAACGCCAGAACCGAGATGTAGGTAATCGCCGGCGCAAACGACTCACCGGTGGCGAGGAAGCCGATGACAATCGGCGTGGCAATCGCCGACAGGTTGCCGATGAAGTTAAACACCCCGCCGGTCAGCCCAAGCAAACGCGCCGGGGCCAGGGTCGACACCAGCGACCAGGTGATCGACGCCAGGCCATTGCCGAAGAACGCCAGGGCCAGGAAGGCAATCACCAGCGGCGTCGATTCGACGAAGTTGGCGCCAATGATCGAGGTGGAAATCAACAACCCGCCAATGATCGGCAGCTTGCGGGCGAAGCCCACGCTGTAGCCGCGACGAATCAGGAAGTCGGAAAAGAACCCCGAGCACAGCACGCCGATAAACGCGGCGAGGAACGGCAGCGACGCCAGCAAGCCGGACTTGATGAAGTCCATGCCGCGGTATTTCACCAGGTAGGTCGGGAACCACGTCAGAAAAAACCACAGGGTCGAGTTGAGGCAGAACTGGCCGAGGTAGATGCCCCACAGTTTGCGTTTGCTCAGCACGATACCGAGGTCGATCCAGCTGAATTTGGCTTTGACCTTGGCCTGCTCGGCCTGGATATCCACCAGCCCGCCGCCGTCGCGGATCAGTTCGATTTCCGCGTCGTTGGCACCTTTGAAATCCCGCGGCTCGCGGTACACCGCGTACCAGATCACCGCCCAAAGGATGCCCACCGCACCGGTGCTGACAAACACCATGTGCCACCCATATTGATGCTGCAGCCAGGCCAGCACCGGCGTCAAAAACGCCAGCCCGACAAATTGCCCGGAGGTGTAGAAACCGATCGCCGTGGCACGTTCGCGCTCGGGAAACCAAGTGGTCACCACACGGCTGTTGATCGGATAGGCCGGCGCTTCCAGTGCACCCACTGCCATGCGCAGGACGAACAGCGCGATGAAGCTGCCCGCGAAACCGAGCATCACCGTGGCCAGCGACCACAGCAGCAGTGCGACGCTGTAGAGAATCCGTGGCGGTACCCGATCCACCAGCCAGCCGCCGGGGATCTGCATGGCCGCGTAGGTCCAGCCGAAGGCGGAGAAAATCAGCCCGACGTGGATCGGATCGATCCCCAATTCGCTGGTCAGCGCCGGCGCTGCAATCGACAGGTTGCTACGGTCCAGGTAGTTGATCACCACGGTGATAAACAACAACACCATGATGAAAAATCGCTTGCGGCTGGGCGTCACCAATGACGCCTGCCCAGTGAGGGTTTGCGGTTGCATGGGAGGTGCCTCTATTTATAGTTATTGAGGTTGGCCTGTGGCCTTGCACTGAACCCAGTGGGAGTTGGCTTGCTAGCTCCCACAGGGTTCATGGGTGAATCAAACAGCACTCACCACTCAGCAAAACTGCCATCGGCATGCCGCCAGATCGGGTTGCGCCAGCGGTGGCCGACGGCCGCGCGCTCGATCACGTATTCCTCGTTGATCTCGATGCCCAGGCCCGGGCCGTTGGGAATCTTCACGAAGCCTTTTTCGTAGTCGAATACCCGTGGATCTTTGACGTAGTCGAGCAGGTCGTTGCTCTCGTTGTAGTGAATGCCCAGGCTCTGTTCCTGGATAAACGCGTTGTAGCAAACCGCATCCAGTTGCAGGCAAGCCGCCAGGGCAATCGGCCCCAGCGGGCAATGCAGCGCCAGCGCCACGTCGTAGGCCTCGGCCATGTTGGCGATCTTGCGGGTTTCGGTGATGCCGCCGGCGTGGGACGCATCCGGCTGGATGATGTCGACGTAGCCTTCGCTCAACACGCGTTTGAAGTCCCAACGCGAGAACAGGCGCTCGCCGAGGGCAATCGGGGTGCTGGTCAGCGGTGCCAGTTCCTTCAGTGCTTCGTAGTTTTCACTGAGCACTGGTTCTTCGATAAACATCAGTTTGTACGGGTCGAGTTCCTTCATCAGTACCTTGGCCATGGGCTTGTGCACCCGGCCATGGAAGTCGACGCCGATGCCGACATTCGGGCCAACCGCATCACGCACGGCGGCGACGTTGGCCAGGGCCAGGTCGACTTTCTCGAAGGAGTCGAGGAACTGCAGTTCTTCGGTGCCGTTCATTTTCACGGCAGTAAAGCCCCGCTCCACCGCTTCTTTCGCGGCACGCGCAGTGTCGGCCGGGCGATCACCACCAATCCACGAATACACGCGAATCTTGTCCCGCACCTGGCCGCCGAGCAAATCGCTGACCGACACGCCCAGGGCTTTGCCCTTGATGTCCCACAAGGCCTGGTCGATACCGGCCAGCGCGCTCATGTGGATGGCGCCGCCACGGTAGAAGCCGCCGCGGTAGAGCACGGTCCAGATGTCTTCGATGTTGCGTGGGTCTTTGCCGATCAGGTAGTCGGACAATTCTTCAACCGCCGCAGCCACTGTGTGGGCACGGCCCTCGACCACGGGCTCGCCCCATCCGGTCACGCCTTCATCGGTCTCGACTTTGAGGAAGCACCAGCGTGGCGGCACGATGAAGGTGGTGAGTTTAGTGATTTTCATCTCGTACTCTCTTTTTGTAGATGCAGTCTTGTTAGAGGCAGCGCCCGTGGCGCCAGACATTCTTAATGCAGGGCCTTCCAGGCCGCGACATAAGCCTTGGCATTGGCCGCCACGTCGTCCACGCTCATGCCCGGTTTAAACAACCCGGAGCCGAGGCCGAAGCCTTTTACGCCGGCGTCGATAAACACCTGCATGTTGTCGGGAGTGATACCGCCCACCGGCGCCAGAATGGTCCCGGCCGGCAGCACCGCGAGCCAGGCCTTCACCACCGCCGGGCCCATCGACTCGGCGGGAAACATCTTCAGCACGTCGGCGCCTTCGGCCAGGGCGGCGAAGGCTTCGGTCGGCGTCGCCACACCCGGTGACAGGTAAAGCCCGGCAGCCTTGGCGGCGCGCAATACCTTGGCGTCGCTGTGCGGCATCACGATCACCTGTCCGCCCGCCGCTTTGACCTGCTCGACCTGTTCCGGCGTCAGCACCGTACCGGCACCGATCAGGCAATCGGCGGGCAAGGTACTGCGCAAGATGCGGATACTTTCGTACGGCTCGGGGGAATTGAGCGGCACTTCAATGACGCGAAATCCGGCCGAATACAGGACTTCTCCGATGGCCGCCGCTTCCTGCGGACGTAGTCCACGCAGGATCGCGATCAAACCGTTTTGTGCCAGTGCTTGCTTGAGCATGTCAGCCCTCCAGTGAGGTGGAACGGAATTGGGTGGTGTCGAGCAGCCCGGCGGCCACCGCGAGTTGCCACAAGCCACGTTCGGTGGCTTGTTCGGCGAGGCTGATGCGGGCAAAACCGCAGGCCTTCAGCGCCCGGCTGTAGCGGGCGCAGAGTTGTGAATTGCCGATCAGAATGATGGAGGGCAGCACCGCGCCCGGGCGGCGCTGGCGCTGCACACCGGCCAGGGCGGACAGTTCGTGGCCGATCAACAGGCCCGACAGATAGTCAGGTTGCGCACTGCCGCTGAGTTCGCTGGTCAGCCCCAAGCTGCGGGCGCTGAACAGGGTCGACAGCGGGCCGATCTCGCCGTCCGCCGACAGCGCGACCTGCACGCCACGGTCAAACGCCACTTCTTCAAACGAAGCACTGCGCTGCTGGGTGCGGCCAAGAATGCTGTGGTCGCTGAGCACGGCGAAGATTTCACCGGTCATGAAGGTGTCGAAACGCTGGATCCGGCCCTCGGCGACTTGCACCCATTTCGAGTGACTACCCGGCAGGCCGATCAACAGGTCAGCGCCCGCCTCCCCTGCCAGGCTCTGCAGCACGCCAAGCACTTGGGTCTCTTCGCCACGCATGACATTGGGCAAACGTGAACGCTGAATCACCCCCGGCACGATGTGCACATCCACACCGCGCAGGCTGCGCATTACTTGTAGGGAGTTTCCGAGATGGGCGACATCCGCCGGCGTGTCGACGTAGGCCGCTTCGCGCCAACCTTGCGCGCTGCCGACCATGCCACAGGCAATCACCGGCAAACCGGGTTGGGCGTCGAGCCAGTCGCCGCAGGCCTCATCGAAAGCCAGTTCAAATCCGTCAGCGCAGAGCTGACCGGCAATCATCCGCGGAGTCTTGGGCAACTGCATGATGCCGGACGACAGCGCACGCTGTTCCAGCACCTGTCCCGCATCGCCGAGTTTGTAAGCACGTAATGAGGTTGTCCCCCAATCGAGCGCGATCAATTGCGCCAGCATCGCTTCACCTGTTCTGTTTATTGGCAGTGAGTGCGCTGGACTATAAACCCGCGAACGGGAAAATCTCAATATATAAATATCACTCCCACATTGTGGGATTAAGGCGACTCACAGAACCGTCAACATCCCTCGGCGAAATCCCTCAATACGGCGCCATCCATGCGATAGCGCACCCACTCTTCCTGAGGCTGTGCGCCGAGGGATTTGTAGAATTCAATGGCCGGTGTGTTCCATTCCAGCACGCTCCATTCAAAGCGACCGCAGTCATTGGCACAGGCGATTTTGGCGAGATGGCGAAGCAGGGTTTTGCCCGCGCCGCCGCCGCGTTGCGACGGGGTGATGTAGAGGTCTTCGAGGTACAGGCAATTGCTGCCGAGCCACGTCGAATAGCTGAAGAAAAACACCGCAAAGCCAATGGGCAAACCATCGCGCAGGCAGATCAAACCGTGCGCCGTCGCCCCTTCGTTAAACAGGCTGCGCTCGATGTCGGCAACGCTGGCAATCACTTCATGGCGAGCCTTTTCGAAATCGGCCAGTTCGGTGACGAACGCGAGGATTTGCGGCGCGTCACTGGGCGTGGCCGGGCGGATTTCGATGGTCATGGACGAGCCTTGTCGACAGAGGAAAACGCCATACTAAGGCGCCAATGAGCGCTCGTCACATTTGTCTCTCGGCACGACGGCGACACAAACGCTTACAGCCGCCCCGCTACCGTTCGTCGTCAATCAGGCACCAATCCAAAATTCGCGCGGACCAACATCAGGTAAGGACTCAAATAATCGGAGACGACACCATGATCAAATCCACATTGACTGCCCTCGCTCTCGCCACACTGATTTCCCCGCTCGCATTCGCCGCCACGGCCACTGGCACCGGCCCGACCAACCCGGTCGATAGCCCAAAGACTCCCGCACTGCAAGGCACTCCCGGCACAGGTAACGGCGCCGACATGAATAATTCGTTGCCTGCCACCGGCACTGACCCACGCACCCAGGGCAACGACGCCGGCCGCCAGGGCGGCTTGAATACCCCAGACGCCACCGCGCCCGACAACGCGGGCACTGGCATCGGCTCTAAAACCACTACCGGTGGTTCCGGCTCCGAAGGTGGTGGCGCCAGTCAGTAAAGGTTTCACCCGCAGCACCTATCCACAGCCATGAAGAGGTAACCATGAACGTTGATAAAAACCTTGAGAAAGAAGTCCTGACCCGTCTGTTGCACGCCCATCCGAGCGGCCTGGGCAAGGAGGTTCTGGACAATTACCGGGGTGAAAAGGTCGTGGCCCACGCCCTTGCCGACTTGCAGGACCGCGGGCTGATCCAGCACGGGCATGTCACCTGCAACGAGGCCGGCGAGCACTCGCTGAACTTACCGATCAAACTCAGCGCCTCGGGCGTTGAAGCGGCACGCAAGTTGGATTCGTAAGCCAGTGATCCCGCAGCCCTGCGGGGCTGCGGACTTTTCAGATACAGGGCCGGGCAGATTGGCTTTAGCCTCCTGCTGAATTTGAAGGCTTTCGCAAACAGGCTGGCTCCCACGGTGGTTCTCTGTGACGTATCCATTGTGGGAGCCTGCTCGCGAAGGCGTCCGCTCAGACGCCCATTAACTCAATCAACGCATCCACCTCAGCCGTTCCCGGCGAAGTCGCCGGCCCCCAGCGCGTTACTGCCAGCGCCGCTGCGGCATTCGCCCGGCGTGCAGCTTGCAGCGCAGGCAACCCTTGCGCCAAACCCGCGACGAACACTCCGGCATGCGCATCGCCGGCACCGTTGCTGTCGACCGCACGCACGTTGAAACCCGCTACCTGCTGCGTCACCGTGCCTTCGCCAATCCAGCAACCATTCGGGCCGTCGCGCACGACCAACAACGCGTCCGGCGACAACATGTCCCGCAAGCGTTGCAGCGCGTCAGCAATATTAGAGGTCCCGGTGAAACGCAGAGCCTCGACACTGTTGCTGGTCCACACGTCAATCCGTGGCAGGAGCGCTTGCATCAGCGGCGCATCCGGTGAATCCACCAGTGGTCCCGGATCGAACACCACACTGACTCCACTCCCCAGCGCCAACGTCCAGTCCACCAACGCCTGGGCCTTGCCACCGTGCAACAAACTGTAACCGCTGACGTAGGCAAAATCGCCCGCTTGCGTAGGCACACTGCCCAGGTCCGACGCACTCAGTTCGCCTTCGGCACCGATGTAGGAAATGAAGGTGCGCTCCGCCGTCGCTTCGGTGAGCGCCACGCACAAACCGGTGTCGCGTTCGCTGCTGTCGCCCAGGCCTATCTGGATGCCCTCGGCGCGCATCGCTTCGCGGGCCAGATCGCCGAAGCGTCCGGTGCCGTGGCGACCGAGATAGACCACGGGCAAACCGTTGCGTGCGGCAGCCGCCATCACGTTGAATCCGCCACCCGCTTCAAAGCTCGCGGACTGCGCCAGCACGTCGCCGCCGGAACTCGGCAATTTATCCACAGCCATGACCAGATCGATCATCACTTGGCCGGTGTGCAGCAATCTAGCCATGAGCGTTCTCGAGTTTGGCGGCGCGGCGATCACGGGCGCCGCCCAGCACCGCATATAAACCACCGGCTACCAGAAAGGTGACGATCCAGCCAAGGCCGTTGTGGCCCAACCAGGAGTCGGACAGAAACCCTTGGAACCAGACGTTCTCGGCAGTGGTGCCAATGGTGGTGAAGCTGAAGCCCAGGACAATCGCCACCGCCCACGCGCCGAACGCGCGCCACTCGACGCCGCCGTTGTACCAATAGGCACTGCTCGGGCTGACGTCCAGCAAGTCGGCGGGGCTGTAGTAATGACGATGGATCAGGTCGACCACGAAGATCCCGACCCACGCGGTGATCGGCACCGCCAGCAGGGAAATGAACGTGATGAACGGCCCGTAGAAGCTGTCGGCGATCAGCATGAAGTAAATCGAACCGGCGAAAATCGCCACGATGTCGACGACCACCGCGTACACGCGCTTGACCTTCAAACCCAGGGTCAGCGTGGTCAGGCCGGCGGAGTACACCGACAGATTGTTCGACAGCAGCAAGCCACCGAACGCGGTGATCAGGTACGGCACCGCCATCCACGTTGGCAGCATGTCGCGGATGGCGATGATCGGGTCAGTGGCTTGCGCCAAGTCGTCGTTGCCCACCGACAGCAAGCCGCCGAGGGTGATCAGCAACACCAGCGGAATCCCCGCGCCGAAAGCGGCCGAGGCTACCAGGCGCACGGCTTTGACGCTGCGGTGCTGGTAGCGCGACATGTCGGCACCAGCATTGGCCCAGCCGATACCAGTGCCGGCAGCCATGGTGCCAACGCCGATGATCATCGCGCTCAGCGGCGCCGGCGTAGCGTTGAACACCGCGCTCCAGTCAATGGTGGCACAGAGAAAGCCGCCCACCAGAATGTTCAGCGCGCCGAACACGTAGGTCGCCCACTTCTGGATCACCAGCAACGTCGCGTGGCCGAGGCCGGACACCGCCAAGGTCAGCAGGACGAAGATCGCGATAAAGATCAGGGTCAGCAGCGGCGCGCTCTTGGCTTCCACCGGCGAGCCAAACAGGATCGAACACAGCGACAGCAGCACAAACGCCGCCGTGGTGGTGTTGACGGTTTCCCAGCCCAGGCGTGACATCAACGAGACCAGCGTCGGGCCGATATTGCCGCGCACGCCGAAGATCGCCCGGGACAGGGTCAGGCTCGGCGCGCGACCGCGACGGCCGGCAATCGAGATGATCCCGACCACCGCGAACGACCCGGCGGCGCCGAGAATGGCGACGATGACCGCCTGCCAGATGGCCAGGCCGCGGAAAGCCACCAGCGTGGCGCCCAGCGGCAGGCCGAGGATGGAAATGTTGGCCGCGAACCAGACCCAGAACAGTTGCAGCGGATGGCCATTGCACTCCGCTTCCGGCACCGGCTCGATGCCGCGGGTTTCCAGTTGCCCGGCGCTCTGCCCGGCGTTTGATGAACTCATGAAAATGCTCCTGTTGCCATTTTTGTGGTTGTGGGCAATGACGGAAAACGACTCTATAGCCCGACCGTCCTGGCCAGGTGTGTGCGTTCCATTGCGGGTGAAAAATTCAAACGTATCGATGATCAATTGTGGCGAGTGAACTGGCTGCCGCTGGGCTGCGAAGCGGGCCAAAACATCTCACGGCTCACGAATTTTCAGGAGTGTTTCGCCCTCCAGCGGGAGCAAGCTCCCTCGCCACAAGCCGCCCGCTCGCCACAACGGCTGAGACTCGCGCTGTACCTGTGGGAGCGAGCCTGCTCGCGAAGGCTTCAGTGGCTTTAGCGAAGTGCCAACAGCCCCTGCACCAACGGCTCAAGCTCCAGTTTATTAACGGCTTTAACCTGCTCGATCATCACTGCCGGCCAGCACTCCAGCCCCAGGCAGGCCCCGAGCATGGCGCCGAGGATCGCGGCGATGGTGTCGGTGTCGCCGCCGAGGCTGGCGGCCATGCACAGCGCTTCGAAGGCGTTCAGTTCACCGATCGCCACTTGCTGCGCCAGGGCGAACGAAACCACTACTGATTCCTGCGACGCCACCGAAGTGCCGATCACGTCGTAGAGCAAATCCGCGAGCATGGCTTTGTCACTGTCGACGCTGATGGTCCGCGCCCAACTGATGCGCGAAGCGATGCGGCCACCGGCGATCCAGTGGCCATGGCGTTCGGCGTGTTGCGCAAACTGTTGGCCGAGGTTCAGGGCCTCGCCGAGGTCCATGCCGTTGATCCCGGCCGAGACCACCGCCGCCACCGCCGCCGCACTGGAGATGCCCAGCGTGGTGTTGTGGGTGACTTGGCAGGCTTGCACTACGGCATTAATGAAGGTGTCCGCTTGCGCCACGTCGGCGGCGATGCCTACTGGCGTGATGCGCATGGCCGCGCCATTCGTCGTGCCGTAGCGCCCCGCTTCTTCCGGCGAATGGCCGGCGAGAATCATCTCGATTGCCCGTTTGGTCGACGGCCCGAGCAGATCCTGCGAGCCCTTGGCCTGCATCTCGGCTTCCCAGGCGATCAAGGCCTGGGCCAGTACCGAAGGTTCGATCCGGCCGTTACCGTCCACCAGCAACTGGCCGACCAGGATCGCCTGCTCGGTATCGTCGGTGATCGAGCCTTTGGGCATGTTGGCGGCGATTGGCTGATCGGGGCCGGCGTCTTCCAGCGCAGTGATTTCACCAAAGCGCGCCTTGATTTGCTCACGGCTCAGGGATTGCGTCGGCATGCCCAGCGCATCGCCCAAGGCCAAACCATAAAACGCGCCCAGGGCGCGGTCGAGGGCGGTCATTTCGAAGCTCCAAACTGCAGGTGCAGGCGAAAGTGCACGGGGTCGAGCAGGCTTTCGACCTGTTCCATGAATCGATCATTACGGTCGTATGTGGTGCGCAGCGCCTTGAGGAACACCGTGCCTTCCGGTCGCCCGAGCAACTCGGCATCGACGGCATTCAAGGGCTCGGCGCCGATCCACTGATCGCCGCGCTCGCCGACGTAGCCATAGGCCGCAAGGGTGATGGTCAGCGAGTTATCGATCAGCCCGACCCGCGGCAGGCTCTCGAGACCGCCGGTGGCGGGCATCAACGAACGTTCGAGGGACACCAGCGTGCCGTCATTGGCGCGACGGCGGCGGTCAAGAGTGATGAACTGGTCGGTGCCGAAACGGGCGATCAGGTCCGGTCGAGTCACCGCCTCTAGGCGCAGAACCTCGGTATTGACCAGTGCCCCGCTGTCGGCCAGGGCTTGCGCCCAACCGCTGCGCTGGTCGAGGACCATACCGTCGAACGTGACGATCGAACCGACCCCGCTTTGCGTGGCGATGTAATTGCGCCGCTTCAGCTCGGCCAGGGCTTCACGCAGCGTGCCGCGGCTGACCTTGAATTCCTGCGCCAACTGATGCTCGCCCGGCAGCAGAAAGCCGTCCTCCATGAGACCGCTTTCAATGCGTCGGATCAGTTCGTCGACCACCCGTTGTTTCTTGTCAAATCGTACCTGTCTAATCATGTACAAAGAGATAACCGAAACAAGGTCGAGTGGGCAAGGTATTTTTCAGGGAGATGACAGGAGGACAACGAACTGTGGCGAGGGAGCTTGCTCCCGCTCGAGTGCGCAGCACTCGCAAAATCCTTGATCAGAGCAAAGATTTCGGGACTGCTGCGCAGCCCAGCGGGAGCAAGCTCCCTCGCCACAAAAGCGGGTGTGTCAGCGCTGTTTCAGGCGGTCAATCACCACGGCCAGCAACAGGATCGAACCGCGAATGACATACTGATAAAAGGTGTCGATGTTTTTCAGGTTCATCGCGTTTTCGATGATCGCCAGAATCAGTACCCCGGCGATGACATGCCGAATCATGCCGATGCCGCCGCTCAGCGACACACCGCCCAGCACGCAAGCCGAAATTACCGTCAGCTCGAAACCCTGACCGATCATCGGTTGGCCCGAAGTCATGCGCGACGCGAGGATAACCCCGGCCAGTGCCCCCACCACACCGTGCACGGCGAAGATCATGATCTTGGTACGGTCGACATTGACCCCCGCCAGCAGCGCCGCTTCCTGGTTGCCGCCGATGGCCATGGTGTTGCGGCCGTAGGTGGTGTAGTTCAGCAGCCAGCCAAAGAACAGGAAGCACACGATGGTGATGAGGATCGGCACCGGCACACCAAACAGCTGGCCGTTGCCGAACACAAAGAACGACTCCTGGGACACGCCAACCGCTTTGCCGTTGGCGAAAATATAGGCCAGGCCACGGACGATCTGCATGGTCGCCAGCGTGGTAATCAACGCATTGACCCGCAGCTTGGCGATCACAATGCCATTGATCAGGCCAACGATCAGACCCATCGCCAGCGCCGCGCTGACGCCCAGAAACACACTGTTGGTGTCGCGCATCACCACCGCCGCTACCACGCCGGCGCAGGCGATGACCGAACCCACCGACAAGTCGAAGTGCCCGGACGCCAGGCAGTAAAGCATGGTGCAGGCGGCGATGCCGGTGGTGGAAATCGCCAGGCCCAGGCCGCGCATGTTCAGCGGCGAGAGGAAGTTGTCGATCATCAAGGTGCACAGCACGAAGATGCCGATGGCGGCCAGCAGCATGACCCAATCGTCGAGGAACCGGCGCAGGTCCAGCGGTTTGCGCGGGGTCGGCAGGGCATTGTTTTGCGTTGTCATAGTCACCTCTTCAGTTCGCCGCGCCAGCGGCGCGTTGGCGCGGCAAAGCCAGTTGCAGCAGGTTGGATTCGTTCGCCTGTTCGCGGCTCAGCTCGCCGCGCATCGCCCCTTCACACAGCACCAGGATGCGGTCGGAAATGCCCATCACTTCCATCAGGTCGCTGGACACCACGATCACCGCGATGCCGCTGGCGGCCAGGTTGTGGATGATCTGGTAGATCTCGGCCTTGGCACCGATATCGATGCCTCGGGTCGGTTCGTCGAGCAACAGGACCTTCATCGGCATCGACAGCCAGCGCCCGAGAATCGCCTTCTGCTGGTTGCCGCCGGACAGGTACATGATTTTCTGCGCGGCGCTGGGGGTCTTCACTTTCAGCGCACTGATCTGCTTGTCGGCGTTGTTCTTTTCCCACAGGCCACGCAGCAGGCAACCGAAGGTGGAATGCGCGGGGCGCGCACTGATGTTGATGTTCTCGGCGACGCTGGAGAGCGGCATGATGCCCTCCTTCTTGCGGTCCTCGGGACACAGCAGAATGCCGGCAGCGATGGCATCGCGGGGCGAGCGCAGCTTCAGCTCATGGCCGCGCAATTCAAGGCGTCCGGCGGTGTTGCGTTCGAGGCCGCTGAGCAAGCGGAACAACTCGGTGCGACCGGCGCCCACCAGGCCGAACAGCCCGAGGATTTCACCCTTGTGCACCTCGAAACTCACCGGCTCGCGCAGGCCAGGGCCGAGCAAGCCGTCGACTTTCAACGCCACCGCGCCACGCTGGCGGCTGCGGTAATCGTAGATGTCCTGGATGTCGCGGCCGACCATGCAGGTGACCAACTGGTCGTGGGTCAGCTCGCTCATGTCTTCGAACGTGCGCACGTAGCGACCGTCCTTGAACACGGTCACGGCGTTGCAGATGCGGAACACTTCTTCCATGCGGTGCGAGACATACAGCACCACTTTGCCTTCGTCGCGCAGGCGGCCGATGATCGCCATCAAGCGATCGATCTCCCGCGCCGAGAGGCTGCTGGTCGGTTCGTCGAAAGCGATCACATGCGCACCACGGGACAGCGCCTTGGCGATTTCCACCAATTGCCGCTGGCCGAGGGACAGCCGCCCGACTTTTTCCTGCGGATCGATTTCATCCGCCAAACCTTTGAGGCAGTCCAGCGCTTGCTGGCGCAAGGCGCCGCGCTTGACCAAGCCGAAGGTGGCGGGCAAGTGGCCGAGGAACAGGTTCTCGGCCACGGTCATTTCCGGCACCAGGTGCAATTCCTGGTGAATCACCGCCACGCCGCTGGCAATGCTGTCGGCGGTGGACCTGAACGCCACGACGCGGTCGCCAATCTGCAATTCGCCGCTGCTGGGAATGTAAGCGCCGCCGAGGATTTTCAGCAGCGTGGATTTGCCGGCGCCGTTCTCACCCATCAAGGCGTGGACCTGCCCCGGATGGGCGACGAAGCTGATGTTGTCCAGTGCCTTGACGCCGGGAAAGGTTTTGCCTATCCCGTTGAAGCGCAGGCTGGCGCCGCCGGTGTTTGCTTGTGTTGATACTTGCGCGTGCATAACCCACCTCATCACACAGATCGGGCGACCCCGTTGCCGGGGTCGCCGCTGAAATCAATCGGCTCTCAGTTCCACAGGCCGATCTTTTCCAGTTCCTGCTTGAAGTTGTCACGGGTGATCAGGGTCACGTCGTCCATGGCGGTGTACTTGGCTGGCTCCTTACCCGTGGTGATCCAGTCGTACATCATTTCCGCGGTTTTATAGCCTTCGATGTGCGGGCTAGGCAGCATCGAGCCGAAGAAGCCGCTGTTGGGCTTTTTCAGTTCGCCAATGGCATCGGTGCCGTTGATGCCGATACCGATCACGTTAGTCGCGGCAAACCCGGCTGCTTCAGTGGCGCGAACGCCGCCCAGCACGGTGTTGTCGTTCATGCCGCCGATGATCAGGTTTTTCGCCGCGCCCGGCAGTCTCACCAGGGCCGAGTTGGTCGAGTCCATGCTGCCCGGTACGTCCAGGGTTTTCAGCGCCGCTTTGAGAATGTGATCGTCCGGCAGGCCGGCTTTTTTCAAGGCGTCGATGGAACCGTCGGTGCGTTTTTTGCCGGTGTCCAGTTCTTCAAAGGTGTTGACTACCGCGTAGGTATCTTTCCAGTCCCAGTTGCGCTTCTTCGCTTCGGCGACCATGGCATTGCCTTGTTTCTGGCCGACTTCAAACGCCGCCATGCCCAGATACGGCACGTCTTCCATGAACTTGCCGCTGGCGTCGACGAACCGGTCGTCCACGGCGATGACTTTCAGGTCGTTGAGTTTGGCTTTGGCCATGATCGCCGGGCCGAGGGACACGTCCGGCGGGCAGATCACAAAGCCCTTGGCGCCGTTAGCCGCCAGGCTGTCGATCGCCGAGAGGGTTTTCTCGCCGTCAGGCACGGCAATCTTGATCAGTTCGAAGCCTTTGTCTTTGGCGGCTTTTTCGGCGAAGGCCCATTCGGTCTGGAACCACGGCTCTTCCGCCTGTTTGACCAAAAAGCCGATTTTTACTTTGTCGGCTGCCAGCAGCGAAGCGCTGAGGCTGACCGCGGTAACCGCCAAAGCGGCACAAGCCAGGGAACGGATCCCACGACGACGATTCATAGCTCACTCCTTGTTCTTATTGAGAGTTGTGAAAGCCTGGTACAGCTGGATCAAACGGTTGAAACGGCAACTGCAATCAAATAGTCATATCGTATGATGATTGGATTTCAGACGGAGTTCCGCGCCTGAAACCTTGTTAATTCAGTCGTGGTACATCACCGAGCGGCCGCCATCGATCATGATGCAGGACGCGTTGATAAAGGGCGCTTCGTCACTGGCGAGGAACACCGCGGTCATCGCCACTTCCATTGGCTGGCCGATGCGGCGCGGCGGGTGCAGATCCAGCGCGCGCTGCCGCTCGGCGTGCGGGTCGGCAAACCCGTTCCAGTAGTCGACGTTGAGTTGAGTCTCGATGTAACCCGGCGCAATGGCGTTGACCCGCACGCCCTTGGCGGCGTACTCAATGCCCAAGGCACGGGTCAGGCCCAGCAAACCGTGTTTGGCCACGGGATACGGAAAACAGCCGGGAATGATGTGTGACGAATGGGTCGAGGCGATGTTGATGATGCTGCCAACGCCTTGCTCGATCATCTGTGGCAACACCGCTTTGCAGCCGAACCAGGCGCCGTCGAGGTCGATGGCGAAGCAACGGCGCCAGTCTTCCTCAGTCATTTGCAACGGATCGCGGAACACATTGACCCCGGCGCAATTGACCAGCACATCGATCCGCCCATGCCGCTCAACCGCGCGTTTGGCCAGCGCGTTCAGGTCGGCCTGGCAGGACACGTCAACCGGCAACGCCTGGACGTCCGCACCCTGCTCTCGCCATTTGGCGGCTACGCGTTCGACTTTGTCAGCTTGAATATCGCTGATCAGCAGCTTGGCTTGCTGGCTGGCGAATGCGGCGACGATCGCCTCGCCGATGCCTTGAGCGGCGCCGGTCAGCAGCACCACTTTGTTCTTTAGTCGCTCGCCGCGAATCGGCTCAGGCACCGGCGGCAACGAAAGCGCTTCAGCCATGAATCAAGCCTCTGTCCGCAGGCACGACGAAAACCGGGCATTACGGGAATGGCCGGTCGACCTACTGAATACAGGGGCGGAACAGGACAGGCGCAGAGAACCCTGGGCGCAAAAGCGACCCGGAGTCTGGCTGGCACACGGCAGTGCACGGGAATAACGTTGCATCACTTCACCTGTTTGTTTTTTTTAGTGTGAGTGCGTGTAACTGATGGGACCGACTATAAACCCGGCGCCCGATAAATCTCAATATATAATTTTACATCCCATATTTTGGGATTTAACCGGCAAATCTCGTACAGGGCTTTCCGACAACGTCCAGTTCGATTGCCAACACTGCGCCATCCAGCAGGTGTTTCTTCGGGCTGGCCGCACTGGTGATGTACAAGGTCTTCAGGTCCGGCCCGCCGAATACGCAACTGGTGGGGCGGCTGACCGGTAACTCGATCACTCGATCGACCTTACCCTCCGGGCTCAGGCGCAACAGGCAACTGCCGTCCCAGCGCGCGTTCCAGATAAAGCCTTCGGCGTCCATGGCCGAGCCGTCCGGGCCACCGCGCTGATCCGGCCCATACCAGACATACGCGGTGTCGAGGCTGCCGTCGGTGTTGATGAAATGCTGGTACAGCGTGCCGTCCAGGCTGTCGCCGAAGAACACTCGCGTGCCGTCGTCGCTCCACAGTAAGGTGTTGGGAATGCCAAGGTTGCGCAGCAGCGGCGTGACGCGCTTATCGGGGTCGATGCGGAACAGGCCACCGCTACGCCGCTCCGCGGGCAAGTCCTCGCCCTGCTCGCCGATGTTGTTCTGCATGGTCCCAAGCCACAGTCGTCCCTGCGCGTCGCAGCGGGCTTCATTGGCGCGGTTGCCCGGGTTCGGATCAGCGACGCAGAACAGCGTCAGGCGCGGCTCCAGGCCGGGCGAATCCAGATCCAGCCGATACACGCCACTGCTCAGGGTCACCAGCGCATCGCCACTGTCACAGGGGATGAACGCCGAGACGTGCTCCGGCATCTGCCAGATCTGCACGTTGGCGCCCTGCAGCCGCAGCGCCTGCTGGCCAATGATATCGACCCAGAACAGCGCTTGCGTCGCTTGATCCCAGAACGGGCCTTCGCCCAGTCCGGCCCGGTGTTCAGTGACTGCGGTCCACGTCATGCAACCTCCTGCGTGTTCTTATTGTTGAGTATCAGCCGGCTTTCTTGCTGGCCATGACTTGCGGATAGAACCGCTTGATGGCCAGGTCGGCATTATCAATCAGGGTCATGCAGGCCCACACCCCGCGCGCGGCGTCGCGGGCAGCGATAGCGTCAGCCATGTCTTTATGAATGGGTAAGGTGCGGCGCAGTTCATCCGGATCGGCCGCCGAGACTTCGAACGACACCGCCAGCAAGGCGCCGAGGGCCGGGACCATTTGTTCGATGAATTGATTGTGGCTGGCGGCCAGGATGCACTCGTGAAACGCCTGGTCGGCGCGGTTGTAATCAGCATCGCTGTCGACCGCGCGCTCCAACGCGTTGTACGCACGCTGCACGGCTTGCACCTGCTCGACCGTCGCCCGCTCGCAAGCCCAGCGTACGGCCATGGGTTCGATGGTGCGGCGCAGATCGAGCAAGTCGTCGACGAAATTTTCCGGCAACCCGCTGCGCGACAGCCAGCCCACCACTTGCGGGTCGAACAGGTTCCAGCGGCGCACCGGCAATACCCGCGTACCGACTTTCGGCCCAACTTCGAGCAGGCCTTTGGCGACCAGGGTTTTAATGGCTTCGCGGATGACGGTGCGGCTGACACCCAGTTGCTCACCGAGGTCGGCCTCGACCTTGATGGTTTCCCCCGGCCGCACGTGGCCGGCGGCGATCCAGCAGCCGAGCCAATCGACGGTAGACGCATGGAAACTGCTGGACATGAGCACCTCAAGGCGCGCGACGGTGGCCCACGCTAATCATCATACGATTGGGTGTCAATTTGATTTTCAGGAGTTGCAAAAACAAATGTGGGTTTTGCGGACTAAGGCTCAAGACCGATGCGGAAAAACTCGCCACTACTCCACACCCCCAGCCAACGCTGCCCATCGATCTCATGGCTGACCGCCAGTTCGACCAGCTGATAGAACACGTTGCGATGAATCAGCGCTTCGAGGTTGGTCCGTACATGCACGTAAGGCGCGGGCTCCTGGGTGACCGGGTCGATCACCACGCGGATCGGGTGCTCGGCGCCGGCCTCGGCGGTTTCTTCGACGTTAGTTGTAAAGCGCAACAGTTGCGCCTCGCCCTCGCCTTCCACCTCAACCGTCACCGCAACGAAGGGCGCGTCGTCGACCTTGATGCCGACTTTCTCCACCGGGGTGATCAGGAAGTAATCATCGCCGTCGCGGCGGATGATGGTGGAGAACAACTTGACCATCGGCTTGCGCCCGATCGGCGTGCCCAGGTAATACCAGGTGCCGTCGCGGGCGATGCGCATGTCGATGTCGCCGCAGAAATCCGGGTTCCACAAGTGCACCGGCGGCAGGCCTTTGGTCTTGGGGATTTGCCCCAGCAGGTCATTGGCTTTGTGCGCATCACTCATGGCGGACTTCCTCGATTACTGGTCGCTGATGCCCAACAGCGTACGCGCATATTGCTCCAGCGGCGGGCCCAGCAGGTCTTCTGGCTTGTTGTCGTGGAACGTCAGTAAACCGCCACGACTCTTGATGCGCGCAGTATCAATCAAATACTGGGTGCTGGTCTCGATCAACATCAATTGAATCACACCACTGTCGATGCCGAGGCGGTCAACGTGTTCCTGATCGAGCCATTCATCCGAGTTGCCGATGCGGTCATCGGCTTTGGCGAAACGGGTGTACAGCAAGTAATGCGCGCCGACCGCACGGGCTTCGCCCATGGCCTGATCGAGGCCTTCGGGGCCACGGGCGCGGCGGACCATCGGGAAATATTCGATAAAACCGTTGAACGCCTCTTCGGCCACCACGTTCGGTCGCGGATAGGCACTGCCCGGCGGGGCAAAAGCGCCTTGGGCTATGTAGATAAACGAGTCTGGCTGAATGCGCAGGTTATTCACCCGACGGCTGTCACTATGATCCAGCAACCCCGCGTCGCTCATGTGGTAGCGAACGCCCTCTCCCATGTCGCTGACATTCATGCAGCCACCAAGCGCCATCACGGCCAGCAGCAAAACCAGGCTACGCATCCTACCCTCCAGAAGCCGGTGACGGAAAACCGGCGAATGGGCGTTGGATGCAGCTTCCGCGCCAGACCCGTGATTCAGTCCTCAACTGTAGCAAGGGAATGCATGGAGCTTTAGCCGCCGATGATCTTCATAACCGTCGCGCCCCCGGAGAACGCCACCTCCTGCTTGTCGCCCAAGGCTTTGACCAGCAGCCTTTGCAGCGCCGGTAGCGCCTGGTGACGCGGCTTGTCCAGCAGATCGCCGACATAGTGACGATTGCTCGACGACAGGCAACCATGCAGCCAACCGGTGGACGATAAACGCAACCGCGAGCACGTCCGGCAAAATGGCACGCTTTCGTTGGCGATTACCCCGAAGTGGCCGTGGCCGGGAATTTCGTAGCGGACCGCCGTGGCGTCAACCGGCGCGTTGGCTTGCAGGTATTCGTAGCGCTCGCCAATCAGGCTGAGCAATTGTTGAAGACTGACAAACTGCTGCAGGAAGGCATTCGAATCGCTGGCCAGATGGCCCATGCGCATCAGCTCGATGAAGCGCAACTCGTAGCCGCGTTCCAGGCAGTAGTCGAGCAGCGGCATCACCTGGTCGAGGTTCTGCCCGCGCAACGGGACCATGTTGACCTTGATCTTCAGGCCGGCCGCGTGGGCCTGGTCCATGCCGTCGAGCACTGTCGCCAGGTCGCCACCACGGGCAATGCTGCGAAAGGCGCCAGGCTCGAGGGTATCGAGGGAGACGTTGATGCGGCGGATGCCGGCGTCCACCAGCAGCGGGAGTTTTTTCGCCAGCAGTTGGCCGTTGGTGGTCAGGCTGATGTCCGCCAGCCCCATCTGCCCGACCGCGCCCATGAAGGCTTCAAGCTTGGGGCTGACCAGCGGCTCACCGCCGGTAATGCGCAAGCGCTCGATCCCGGCCGCCTCGATCAGGTAGGCCACGCCACGCGCCATGGCGTCGGCCGACAACTCGTCCTGCGCCGCCACCAACCGCTTGCCGTTGGGCACGCAGTAGGTACAGGCATAGTTGCAGGCGGAAGTCAGGCTAATGCGCAGATTACGAAAACGCCTGCCTTGACGGTCAACGATCATGGAATGCTCCGGCGGAAGAGGTTCGAACCCGCAAAACTTGACTGAGAAATCAAGTTTTAGCAAGTCCTAAGCCTGAGTATATTCCTGGGTCACTGCGCCATGTTGTGAATTCACGTGGTGAATCCACGGCGCAGTCGAACACGCATGACTCAGCTGGTGGGCGTGTCGGTGTCGCGCTTGCGCTTGTTGCCCATGCGCACGCCGATGTCCATCAGGAACTGGAAGAAGCCTTCCTGATCTTCCAGCACGTTGCTCCAGAATGGCGAGTGATACAGCGCCACCGCGCCGTGCACCAGCGCCCAGGACGCGCAGTAGTGAAAGTATGGCGGCACGTCTTCCAGCTTGCCTTCGCTGATGCGACCCTTGATCAGCAGGGTCAGCCGTTCGAAGTTAGAAGCACGGATCTTGTGCAACTCCTCGACCATTTCCGGCACCTGGTTGCCCTTGACTACCTTCTCTTCGAGGCGGTCGAACAAGCGGTAGCGCTGCGGGTCACGCATGCGGAACTCAAAGTAAGCGCGGGAAAGCGCCTCCTTGTCCTTGTCGACGTCCGCCGAATGCAGCAACTCGTTCAAATCACGCTCGTAATCGAGCATCAGGCGCAGATAGATTTCTGCCTTGGATTTGAAGTGCTTGTAGATCGTGCCTTTGCCGATACCCACGGCATCCGCAATCATCTCGACGGTGACACTGTCTTCACCCAGGTCGAGGAACAGCTTGAGCGCGGTGTCGAGAATTTCTTGCTCGCGGCGACGAAACTCACGGACCTTACGAGGTTCTTTGTGCATAAGAAAAGGTCTGTAGGGGTCAAAATTCGAAGCCGCGTATTATGCCTAACTTGCGGCAAAATGCACGGATCATCCGCGCATTCCTGTGTTTCTTCACTCATTCGCCCGTGAAGTGCCTGGGCTGGATTTGCTGTTCAAAGCACCGCGAGAGCGCTGCAGGCCCCGCACAGCGGCAATGAGAACTCAACCGAAGCGCGCGTATTCCAAAATTGTTTAAAAACCGACCCGGCTAAACTGGACTCATTCCGATCCTGATCAATACTTGAACTGTCGGTGTGACATCTCCCCCAAGTGTCTAGCCGATAAAGGTACCAACGGACCGCGTGCCTTTGTTTTACTCCTAATGGTCTTAACCCGGATTCACCCCCCAGAACCCGGGTTTTTTTTGCCTGCGATTCAGCCTTTTACATGGGCCAGCGGAAACAATCGACAAAAGTTTTCTGTGGTCTGCTCGGCAAAGCGCTCGTAGGGCTCACCGCGCAACATTGCCAGAAATTCCGCTACTTCGCGGACGTACTGCGGCAGGTTGGGTTTGCCGCGATACGGGATCGGCGCCAGGTACGGTGAGTCGGTTTCCACCAATAAACGGTCGGCCGGCACTTTGCTCGCCACATCACGCAGCGCATCGGCGTTGCGGAAGGTGACGATGCCCGACAGAGAAATGTAATAACCCATGTCCAAGGCAGCCTTGGCCATGTCCCAGTCTTCGGTGAAGCAGTGCAGTACGCCGGCCTGGGGCAACGCCGCTTCCCGCAGCAATTGCAAGGTATCGGCCCGTGCGCCGCGGGTATGGATGATCACCGGTTTACCGGTCTGCTGCGCCGCTTGCAGGTGCAGGCGGAACGATTGCTGCTGCAACTCGGCGGCTTCTGGCTCGTAGTGATAGTCGAGGCCGGTTTCACCGATCGCCACCACCCGTGGATGGTCGAGTTCGCGCAGCAGCCAGTCCAATGCAGGGGCTCCGCCGGGCTGGACGTCCAGCGGATGCACGCCGACAGAGCAGTCGACGTCGTCGTAGCGCTCGGCCAGCGCCTTCACATCCGCGGCGTTGTCGGCGCTGACGCCGATGCATAGAAAATGGCCGACGCCGCGCTCGCGGGCCGCCTGCAGCGCGGCGTCCAGGGAGCCGTCGTGGGCGGCGAGGTCGAGTCGATCAAGGTGGCAATGCGAATCTACAAGCATAAGGGGCAGCAACTACATCGTATGGGTAGGACGGTCGGACTTAAGCGCTCCGGCCAAGTGGGTTTCGATTCGGCTGCGTGCGGTGTTGTCGCCATCGTTGAACTGTACGCCGACGCCGGCGGCGCGGTTACCTTGCGCGCCTTTGGGGGTGATCCAGGCGACTTTGCCGGCGACCGGGACTTTCTCCGCGTCGTCCATCAGGTTCAGCAGCATGAACACCTCATCGCCCAATTTGTAGCTCTTGTTGGTCGGGATGAACAGGCCGCCGTTCTTGATGAAGGGCATGTAGGCCGCGTACAGCACCGACTTGTCCTTGATGGTCAGGGACAGGATGCCGTTGCGCGGCCCCGAGTTGAGGGGTTCATTCATGCTGACCTCCGCTGTAATACGCCAAGTCCAGACGCCGCCGATTATCGCTGGGCCGGCAAACCGGCCCACTGCACCAGCAGCGCTTCGAGCAACAGCACGCGATTGAGGTTGGCCTTGCTCAGCACCTTCTGGCGCTGGGCGAGAATCCAGTCCTGAATCTCCAACACTTTAGCCTGTGTGGTTTTCTGCGCCAGGTATTGCACCACCTTACGCATGTCCGTCAGGCCCAGGCCATTTTCGTCCTGGGTCAATTGATAGCGCAGGATCAGGCTCGACCAGTCGCAGAACCAGTCGAACAACAACAATAACGGGATCGCGTTCCAGCCTTCGGCCAATTGGGTCGGCGACATTTGTTGCTTGAGCAACTTTTTCACGCCTTCGACCACCAGCACGCGCTGCTCAGTGACCCCTTGCGTATGCAGTTTCAGCGCCGCCAGGGGCGAGCCGGCCGCCAAGGTCAGCAACTCGACGCGCTCGTCTTCGCTGCTGTCTGGCAATGCCGTGGCCAGCCATTGCAGGCTCATGGCTTCACTTGGCAGCGGACAGGCCTGCTGCACGCAACGGCTCTTGATGGTCGGCAGCAAGCGGCTGGTCTGGTGGCTGACCAGCAACAGCACGGTATCGCCAGACGGCTCTTCAAGGCTTTTGAGCAAGGCGTTGGCGGCATTGATGTTCATCGACTCGACCGGCTCGATCAGCACCACTTTGCGCCCACCCAACTGCGCGGTCTGCACCACGAAGCTGACCAGTTCGCGCACTTGGTCAACCTTGATCGCCTTGTCCGCTTCTTCCGGTTCGAGAATGTAGTTGTCCGGGTGGCTGCCGGCCTTGAGCAGATGACAGGATTTGCACTCGCCGCAGGCATCCAGGCCCACCGGACGCTGGCACAGCAGCCGCGCCATCAGCCGTTCGGCCAACGCACGCTTGCCGATGCCCATCGGCCCGTGGAGCAAATAGGCATGGGCATGCTGCGTGCGACCCGCGAGGGTCTGCCACAGGCTGTCTTGCCACGGATAGGCCTCAGCCACGGGCACGCTCCAACAGGCGCGGCAGCAAGGCGTCCAGCGCCTGTTGCACTTGCACCAACGGCTGGGCGGCATCCACCAGCAGGTAACGCTGCGGATCAGCAGCGGCGCGGGCGAGGAATGCCGCGCGCACCGCTTCGAAGAATGCCCGGCCTTCCAGTTCGAAGCGATCCAGCCGACCTCGCGCCGTGGCGCGGGCCAGGCCAACGTCCACCGGCAAATCGAAAATCAGCGTCAGGTCCGGGCGCAAGTCGCCCTGGACAAAGGTTTCCAGGGTCGCGATACGCTCCAGCGACAGGCCGCGGCCGCCGCCCTGGTAGGCGTAAGTGGAATCGGTGAAACGGTCACACAGCACCACCGCGCCCCGGGCCAGCGCCGGGCGGATCACCTCGGCCAGGTGTTGCGCGCGCGCGGCGAACACCAGCAGCAACTCGGCGTCGGGGTTCATGACTTCGTCCACCGGGGCCAGCAACACGTCGCGGATGCGCTCGGCCAGCGGTGTACCGCCCGGTTCGCGGGTCAGCAGCACCTCGATACCGGCGGCGCGCAGGCGCTCGGCCAGGTACTCGCGATTGGTGCTCTTGCCCGCGCCTTCCGGGCCTTCCAGGGTAATAAACAAGCCAGTCACAGGCAGTCCTTAGTCAGAAATCATTGCGGGCTTTGCGGAGCATCGGCCGGCGGCTCGGCATCCGGCGCTGCAGGTTCTGGGGCGGGCTCTTGCGGCGCCGGTTGCGGCAGCGCTTCTGGCGCTGGGTCGGGCGATGCCGCCGGAATCACTGCCGGCGCGACACTCGGTGCCGGGCTGGAGCGGTAATCGGCACGCCGCTTGAGCTGGTATTCGCGCACGGCCGCGTTATGCGCATCGAGATCGTCGGAGAACACATGACTGCCGTCGCCACGGGCCACGAAATACAGACTGTTGCCGGAAACCGGGTTAAGCGCCGCATGGATCGCTTCACGGCCGACCATTGCAATCGGTGTCGGTGGCAGGCCGGCGATCACGTAAGTGTTGTAAGGCGTCGGTTCCTTAAGGTGCGCGCGGGTCAGTTTGCCGCTGTAGCGGTCACCGAGGCCGTAGATCACCGTCGGGTCGGTTTGAAGCAGCATGCCCAGAGCCAGACGCCGCACGAACACCCCGGCTATCTCCCCACGTTCCTGCGGCACGCCGGTTTCTTTCTCGACCAGCGACGCCATGATCAAGGCCTGGTACGGATCGGTATAGGGCGCATCGGCGGCGCGTTTTTCCCATTCCTTGGCCAGCACGTCGTCGAGGCGATCGTAGGCTTTCTTCAGCAGTTCGACATCGGACATGCCGCGCACGAAGCGATAGGTGTCAGGGAAAAACCGCCCCTCCGGGAACACGCCGTCGTGTCCGAGCTTACTCATCACCTCGGCATCACTGGCGCCATTGAGGGTCTGTTCAAGCTTTTCGGCCTTGGCCAGCGCGGCGCGGACTTGATGGAAGTTCCAGCCTTCGACCAGGGTCACGCTGTATTGCACCACTTCGCCACGCTTCCACACATCGATCAAGCCGTCGACCGTCATGCCGGGCAGCAGGCGGTATTCACCACTGTGCAAGGGTTGGCCGGCAAGATTGAAGCGCCAGTAAACACGCAACCAGAAGGCGTCCTTGATCACACCTCTCGTCTGCATGCGGTTGAACGTCCCGGTCGGCGTCGAGCCTTCGGGCACATCGAGCAAGGCTTGCTCGGCGATGTTCAGCGGCTGATGCAGCGCCGAATCGATCTTCCAGGCGGAAAAGGCCCCCAGCAGCCCTGCCAGAACCAATCCGGTTTCCAGCAGCACCAACAATTTACGTCTCACGAATCAAACATCCAGTAGCGCGCGGGCAAGGGTTTGGAGTTTACGGGTGACTGGCCCAACCGGCCAGCCCAGCGCCGCGTAAGCACGCACCGGCCAGACGCCGTACACGCTGTTGCAGACAAAAACTTCATCGGCCCATTGCAGTTGCTCAAGGCTGATGTCGGTGATGTGGGGGTTGATTCCAAGCGCCGGAGCCTGGTCCAGCAGCTCGGCACGCATTACACCGGCGACGCCGCAACGCTTTAGATCGGCGGTGATCAGCACGCCATCGCGTACCAGGAACAGATTGCTGAACACGCCTTCAATGACACGTCCGGTCTGATCCAGCATCAAGCCTTCGGCGTGCTCACTGTCGCGCCACTCGGCACGGGCGAGCACTTGCTCAAGTCGGTTGAGGTGCTTGATGCCTGCCAGCAGCGGTTGTGTGGACAGGCGCGTGGTGCAGGGAAACAGGCGAACACCCTGCTCGGCATGCGCAACAGGATAAGCGGCGGGCGGATTGCCTTGCAGAATGCGACGAGGCGCCGCCGAGGGATCGCTGGCGTAACCGCGGAGGCTGTCGCCGCGCGTCAGGATCAGCTTGAGCACGCCGTCGCCCAGGGCATCGGCGTAGGCCAGCAATTCGGCACGGATCACCCCGTGATCGGCCGCAATCGCCAAGCGCCGACAGCCTTCGGCCAGACGCGATAAGTGGCGGTCCAGCAACAACGGCTGGCCGCCGCGCACGGCGATGGTCTCGAACAGACCATCGCCGTAAGCCAGGCCGCGGTCTTTCAGCGACAGAACGTCAGCCGGTTGACCGTCGACCCAGCTGTCCATCAACCGGCGAACCGACGGAAGACCAGCGAGCCGTTGGTCCCGCCGAACCCGAAGGAGTTCGACAGCACCACGTCGATGTCCATTTCCCGCGCGGTGTGCGGCACGAAGTCGAGATCGCAGCCTTCGTCCGGCTCGTCGAGGTTGATGGTCGGCGGAGCAACTTGGCTGTTGATTGCCAGCACGCTGAAGATCGCCTCGACCGCGCCCGCCGCACCCAACAGGTGGCCGGTCATGGATTTGGTCGAACTGACGGCAAGCTTGTAGGCTTGTTCGCCGAATACTGACTTGATGGCGCTGGCTTCGGCGAGATCACCCGCCGAAGTCGACGTACCGTGGGCATTGACGTATTGCACCTGGTCGACGTTGAGCTTGGCGTCACGCAGGGCATTGGTGATGCAGCGCGCCGCACCAGCGCCGTCGGCGGGTGGCGAGGTCATGTGGAACGCATCGCCACTGGTACCGAAGCCAATCAGTTCGGCGTAGATGGTCGCCCCGCGCGCCTTGGCGTGCTCCAGCTCTTCGAGTACCAGCGCACCGGCACCGTCGGACAGCACGAAGCCGTCACGGCCCTTGTCCCAAGGACGGCTGGCGCGGGTCGGTTCATCGTTGCGGGTGGACAGCGCGCGGGAGGCACCGAAGCCGCCCATGCCGAGGCCACAGGCGGCCATTTCTGCGCCGCCGGCAATCATCACGTCGGCTTCGTCGTACATGATGTTGCGCGCCGCCATGCCGATGCAGTGCGTACCGGTGGTGCAAGCGGTGGAGATGGCGTAGTTGGGGCCCTGCGCACCGAGGTGAATGGACAGGAAGCCGGAAATCATATTGATGATCGAGCCCGGCACGAAGAACGGAGAAATCCGTCGTGGGCCCGAGTCGTGCAACGTGCGGCTGGTTTCTTCGATGTTGGTCAGACCGCCAATCCCAGAACCCATGGCCACGCCGATGCGCTCTCGGTTGGCGTCGGTGACTTCCAGGCCGGCATTACGCACCGCCTGAAACCCGGCCGCCAGGCCGTATTGAATGAACAGGTCGAGCTTGCGCGCTTCCTTGACCGACAGGTATTCCTCGACATTGAAGCCCTTTACCGAGCCGCCAAAACGGGTGGAATAGGCAGAAAGGTCGGTGTGTTCGATCAGACCAATGCCACTGCGGCCAGCCAGAATGCCCTGCCAGCTGCTCGGCACATCCGTACCCAGTGGCGACAACATACCCATACCGGTGACTACGACGCGTCTACGCGACACAGCACTCTCCTTTTTTCAAATGACGACTTTGCATCAGGCCTAAAGAAAAAACCGCACGCCATGATGGCAGTGCGGTTTTTCCATGACAGCTAACAACGATTACAAACTATTACGCCTGGTGGGCAGTAACGTAATCGATAGCAGCTTGTACAGTAGTGATCTTCTCAGCTTCTTCGTCAGGGATTTCGGTCTCGAATTCCTCTTCCAGAGCCATCACCAGCTCAACGGTGTCAAGGGAGTCGGCACCCAGGTCTTCAACGAAGGAAGCGCTGTTGATCACTTCTTCTTCTTTAACGCCCAGTTGCTCGGCAACGATTTTCTTGACGCGCTCTTCGATGGTGCTCATACCTTGTTTTCACTCCTAATGGACAAATTCAGGCAGCTGGCCAGTGGGTAAGTGTATAGAAAGACTTTTCAGCTTTTCAACTGAAAGCTTCACTCCTCAGACCCTGCGACCCTCTGCCTACAAATAGATTGCAGCTTTATAACGGATTTTAGACAGCTCGTATGACATTTTTTTGAAGCAATCCGTCACATTGAATTACATGTACATCCCGCCGTTCACGGGGATTGTAGCCCCAGTCACGTAAGCCGCACCGTCCGATGCAAGAAAAGCGACCACTGAAGCGATCTCTTGCGCTTGTCCCAGACGACCCAGCGGAATTTGTGTCTGCATTGCTTGACGCTGTGCCTCGGGCAACTCGCGGGTCATGTCGGTATCGATGAACCCTGGGGTCACCGAGTTTACCGTAATCGACCGCGAGCCAACTTCACGCGCCAGTGCACGGCTGAAACCCTCCAGACCGGCCTTGGCGGCGGCGTAGTTTACTTGGCCTGCGTTGCCCATGGCACCCACTACGGAGCCAATACTGATAATTCGCCCCCAACGCGCCTTGGTCATGCCGCGCAGAACGCCCTTGGACAGGCGGAACAGACTGTTCAGGTTGGTATCAACGACATCATGCCATTCGTCATCTTTCATGCGCATCATCAGATTATCGCGAGTGATGCCGGCGTTATTCACCAGGATCGCCGGCGCACCGAACTGTTCCTGGATGCTCGCCAGTACCGCGGCAACCGATTCGTCGCTGGTGACGTTGAGCTCCAGGCCAGTGCCTTGAATGCCGTTTTCCTTCAGGGTCGCGGCAATCGCCTCAGCGCCCTTGGGGGAGGTGGCAGTACCCACGACGATCGCACCCTGACGACCCAGCTCCAGGGCGATGGCCTGGCCAATGCCGCGGCTCGCACCAGTGACCAGTGCAACTTTACCTTGCAGACTCATGCAAGCTTCTCCTGATTCAGGCCAGCGCCGCACGCGCAGCGGCGAAGGCGTCTGGGGTGTTGAGGTTGGAAGTCGACACGCCTTCGGCGCAGCGCTTGTTCAGACCGGCCAGGACTTTGCCTGGACCGCATTCGACCAACTGGGTCGCGCCTTGGGCGGCCAGGGTCTGCACCGATTCGACCCAGCGAACCGGCTTGTAGAGTTGTTCCAGCAAGTCACGCTTGAGGGTTTCCAGATCCGCCGGCACCGCAGCGCTGACGTTCTGCACCACTGGAATCTGCGGCGCCTGCCAGTTGATCGCGGCAATCGACTCGGCAAAGCGTTCGGCGGCCGGACGCATCAGTTCGCAGTGCGACGGCACCGACACCGGCAACGGCATCGCGCGCTTGGCGCCACGGGCCTTACAGCCTTCGATGGCGCGTTCCACGGCAGCCTTGGCTCCGGCAATCACTACTTGGCCAGGGGAATTGAAATTGACCGCACTGACCACTTCGCCCTGCGCGGCTTCGGCGCAGGCGGCGAGCACGTCGGCGTCTTCCAGACCAAGGATCGCGGCCATGCCGCCCTGCCCGGCCGGAACGGCTTCCTGCATCAACTGGCCACGACGCTCGACCAATTGCACCGCATCGCCCAGGCTCAGGCTGCCGGCGGCGACCAGCGCGCTGTACTCACCCAGGCTGTGTCCCGCAACGTAGGCCGGACGCGCACCGCCTTCAGCCAGCCACAAGCGCCACAGAGCGATGGAGGCGGTCAGAATGGCCGGTTGGGTTTTATCGGTTTGATTGAGTTGCTCTTCCGGCCCTTGCTGGGTCAGTGCCCACAGGTCGTAACCCAGTGCATCGGAAGCTTCTTTGAATGTTTCGAGGATCAACGGATGTTGCGCGCCCAACTCGGCCAGCATGCCGAGGGACTGCGAACCCTGTCCTGGAAAGACGAATGCGAGGGAAGCAGACATGTAACAAGCCCCTAATGATCTTGTCGTCGGAGAATTAACGTCCGGGGGGACGCAAGAAACTGACAGTTGGATGGCCAATTGAACTGAGCGGTCACATTTAAGCATTGTCCGACGAAAACGCCTAAAGCAACAATTCCTCCAGCCGACCGTGAAGCCGCTGCGGGAGGTTTTCCTGAATCTCGATCACCGCGCGCTGGATCGCACTCTGAAAGCCTTGAGCGCCCGCCGAACCGTGGCTCTTGATCACAATGCCCTGCAAGCCGAGGAAGCTGGCCCCGTTGTGTCGCGCCGGAGCGAGGTCGGCCTGCAAGCGCCGCATCAGGGGCAAGGCCAGGGCGCCGACCGCGCGCGAAGCGAAATTCCGCTTGAACAGCGCCTCGATCCGCGCTGCGATCATGGTCGCCAGGCCTTCGCTGGATTTCAGCAGGATATTGCCGACAAATCCGTCACACACCACCACATCCGCTTCGCCCCGGTAGAGCCCGTCTCCCTCGACAAAACCGATGTAGTTGATGCCGCGCGCGCTCTGCAACAAGGTCGCCGCCAACTTGACCTGCTGGTTGCCCTTGATGTCTTCGGTGCCGATGTTCAGCAGCGCCACCCGTGGGCGGGCGATGCCCAGCGTCTGCGCCGCCACCGAGCCCATGACCGCGAACTGCAACAAATGCTCAGCCGTGCAATCAACGTTGGCGCCGAGGTCGAGCAACTGGCAATAGCCCTTTTGCGTCGGGATGGCCGCGACCATCGCCGGCCGGTCGATGCCCGGCAGGGTCTTGAGCACGAAGCGTGACAGCGCCATCAACGCGCCGGTGTTGCCGGCACTGACGCAGGCCTGGACCTTGCCGTCGCGCAACAGCTCCAGCGCCACGCGCATCGACGAATCCGGCTTGCCACGCAACGCCTGGGACGGTTTTTCATCCATGGCGATGGCTTCAGTCGCCGGAGTAATCGTCAGGCGCGCGCGTTCGGCAGCCGATTGGCCGGAGAGCAATTCTTCCAGGAGGGAGGGTTGACCGACAAGGGTCAGGTGCAGCGAGGGCGTAGCAGACAGGCAAGCAAGGCTGGCCTGAACAATGCTGCGGGGACCGAAGTCCCCGCCCATTGCGTCAATCGCGATGACTTGAGCGGACAAGTGATTACTCGTCAGCGCCCTTGTCGATCACTTTACGGCCACGGTATACGCCTTCTGGCGATACGTGGTGACGCAGGTGAACTTCACCGGTGGTTTTTTCTACAGACAGGGTGCTTGCCTCGAGAGCATCGTGCGAACGACGCATGTCACGGGCGGAGCGGGATTTTTTGTTCTGCTGAACAGCCATAATTGATTAACTCCTAAACGTTTGGGTCACGCTTTAACTGCGCCAATACACTGAACGGGTTGGACCGCGTTACCTCGTCCTCGCTCGGTTCGGGCTCATCTGCTCCCGCCGGCTGCTGGCATTCTTCCGGATGATGAGCAGGCACAATGGGCAAGGCGAGCAGAAGCTCTTCCTCGATCAGTGACTGCAGATCCAATGGATCTTCGCCCAGTTCCAGCACGTCATAACCTTTCGGCAACGACTGGGTATTCGCACCCTCCTTCACCACAGCATAACTGCATTCGCTGTGGATCGGCAGGGTGACCAGCTCAAGACAACGCTGGCAAACCATTTTGACTTCGGTGTCGATAAAGCTGTGGATAACCACAGACTTACGTTCATCTCGTTCAAAAACGAATTTGGCCTGCACCGTACCGACATCGTCGGAAAGCGGGTCGCAGAGTCTCTTCAAATCGGCCAGCAGCAGTTCACCTTGAAGGGTGGTGCCACGGTCAGCCAATTTGCGCGGGTCAACGTGAGGTGGAATCGGGTCATTCAACATAGGCGCAGCATTATAGGGATGCACCCGCCCATGTCAAAGGAAATTCAGCCCTGTCCGTCACTTGCAAGGCTGGCTAGAATTCGCGCTTGTCTCCGGGAGAGCCCCATGCTGCCTTTATTACTCGCCTCAAGCTCTGTTTATCGCCGCGAATTACTGGCGCGCCTGCGATTGCCGTTCATCTGCGCCTCTCCGGATATCGACGAAAGCCACCACCAGGGCGAGTCCGCCGTCGAGCTGGTGAAACGCCTGGCCGAGCAGAAAGCCCGCGCCCTCGCCGAGCGCCATCCTGACCATCTGATCATCGGCTCCGACCAGGTCGCGGTGCTCGGCGAGCGCATCATTGGCAAACCGCACACCTTCGAGAAGGCCCGCGAGCAGCTGCTGGCCGCCAGCGGCGCCAGCGTGACCTTCCTCACCGGTCTGGCATTGCTCAACAGCCAGACGGACACCTGCCAGGTCGATTGTGTGCCGTTCACCGTACACATGCGACCGCTGGACGCTGCGACCATCGAACGCTACCTGCGCGCCGAACAGCCCTACGATTGCGCCGGCAGTTTCAAGGCCGAAGGCCTCGGTGTGACTCTGTTCCAGCGCACCGAAGGCCCGGACGCCACCAGCCTGGTCGGCCTGCCACTGATCCGCCTGGTCGACATGCTGCTGATCGAAGGCATCCAGGCACCCTGAATCGCAGTCGTTAAAAAGCCGGCCACTCGGGCCGGCTTGTGTCCAACCCTGGCACTTAACGCAGGGACGGCCCATGGAAGCCCATCCACATGGCCAATTGCTCGGCCACGCTGGCACCGAGCTTCTTCGAGAAACGATCAAAAGTGGATTCCTGCACGGTGAAGTCCACCAGCTCTTTCTCGCCAATCACGTTCCGCGCCACCGAACTGGCATTGCCCAAGCCATCGATCAAACCCAACGGCAACGCTTGCTCACCCGACCAGACGAGACCGGAGAACAGCTCCGGATGCTCCTTGTCCTTCAGGCGATCGCCACGACCGGTCTTCACGCTCTTGATGAATTGCTGGTGCGTGGTATCGAGCACGCCCTGCCAGAACTGGGTTTCGTCAGCCTTTTGCGGCTGGAACGGATCGAGGAAGGCCTTGTGCTCGCCGGAGGTGTAAGTCCGACGCTCAACGCCGAGCTTCTCCATGGTACCGACGAAGCCGTAACCCGCCGCTGTCACGCCGATGGAACCCACCAGGCTGGCCTTGTCGGCGTAGATCTGGTCCGCCGCACTGGCGATGTAATACGCACCCGAGGCGCCTAGATCGGAAATCACCGCGTACAGCTTAGTGTCCGGGTGCAGACCGCGCAGGCGGCGGATCTCGTCGTACACATAACCCGACTGCACCGGACTGCCGCCCGGACTGTTGATCCGCAGGATCACACCTTTGACCTTAGTGTCATCGAAGGCTGCGCGCAGGCTGCCGACAATGTTGTCAGCGCTGGCCGACTCCTTGTCAGCAATCACGCCGTTGACGTCGATCAGCGCCGTGTAGTTGCCGCTGCGGGTCGCGCTTTTCTCCATGTCCAACAACGGCGTGAACAGCAACAGCGCGCCGAACAAGTACACAAAGGTCAGCAACTTGAAGAAAATCCCCCAGCGCCGCGAACGACGCTGCTCTTGTACGCCGGCCAGCAGGGTTTTCTCCAGCAACTTCCAGCTTTTATCGTCGCCCGGCTCGGCATTGGCCTTGGCAGGCGCTTTCCATTCGTCGGTCATGCCATCCACCCCAGCAAAAATTGATCAGGCGCGCTGGACCAGCCAGTCGCGCAACTCGGAAAAACGATCGATGGCCAGCTTCGGCTCGTAGGCCTTGAGCGACTCGATGGACTGGGCGCCGTAGCTCACGGCGACTGAATCCATCCCGGCATTGCGGGCCATCAACAAATCGAACGACGAATCTCCCACCATCAACGCCTGCTGCGGCTTAACTCCGCAATGCGCGACGATCTGCTCCAGCATCAGAGGATGTGGTTTGCTGGCGGTTTCATCAGCCGCGCGGGTGATATCGAAATAATCATCCCAACCATGGGCCTTGAGCACTCGATCCAGCCCTCGGCGCGCTTTGCCGGTCGCCACGGCCAAGTGATAACCCTCGGCACGAAAGGCGTCCATCGATTCGATCACACCTTCGAACAACGGCGAAGGCACCGCTTCGGCGGCGATGTAGTGATCGGCGTAATGCTCGCGATAGGTGATCAACTCGTGATCGGCAATCTCGGGATACAACGTCCGGATCGCTTCCGGCAGCCCCAGACCAATAATGCCCTTGACCGCCAGATCGTCGCGCAACGGGAAACCCGAACGCGTCGACGCCGCGTGCATTGCCTCGACAATCCGGCTAACGGAATCCGCCAGAGTGCCGTCCCAATCGAAAATCAGCAGTTTGTAATCAGAGGGGTGCACTCAAGCGCTCCACGGTCTTGACCCACATTTCATCGACGGGCGCCTGCAACTTCAGCTCGCCGCCATCCGGCAGCGGCACGGTCAGCATGTAGGCGTGCAGAAACAGGCGCTTGCCGCCCAGATCGCGGATTTCCTTGCTGAAATCGTCGTCGCCGTACTTGCTATCCCCGGCGATACAATGTCCGGCATGCAGGGTGTGCACGCGAATCTGGTGAGTACGACCGGTGATCGGCTTGGCCTCGACCAGGGTGGCAAAGTCGCCGAAACGACGCAGCACCTTGAACACCGTGACCGATTCCTTGCCCTCTTCCTCGTCGACCTCGACCATGCGCTCGCCCGAGCGCAGATTGCTCTTGCCCAGGGACGCACGGACTTGCTTGATCGAAGCTGCCCAGTTGCCGCGCACCAGCGCCATGTAACGCTTGTCGACGCCATCGCCGCGCAACGCGGTGTGCAAGTGGCGCAACATGCTGCGCTTCTTGGCGATCATCAACAGGCCGGAGGTGTCACGGTCAAGGCGATGAACCAGTTCCAATTCCTTGCAGTCGGGGCGTAACTGACGAAAGGCTTCGATCACGCCATAGGTCAGGCCGCTCCCGCCGTGGACCGCAATGCCGCACGGCTTGTTGATCACAATCAGGGCTTTGTCTTCGTAGACAATCGAAGCTTCCAGGCGCTGCAACAAACCCTGAGCCAACGGCACAGGTTCGTCCCGCTCAGGCACGCGCACCGGCGGCACGCGTACGATATCGCCTGCCTGCAGCTTATATTCGGGCTTGATCCGGCCTTTGTTCACACGCACTTCGCCTTTACGCAAAATGCGGTAAATCAAGGTCTTGGGCACGCCTTTGAGCCGAGCGAGAAGAAAGTTATCAATACGTTGGCCGGCATATTCCGGCGAGACCTCAAGCAGTTGGACGCCTGGGGTCGAAGGGGCAGTAGTCGTCATGGCGCGGATGATAACAATTTTTTATGGAATTGAAGCACTTAATCATTGCTGCTATAGTCGCGAACGCCGCCAAAAGCGGCTGGACAGCGGACCAACGGTCAAAAACCGGCCCTGACCAACGCAATTCACGAGGACGTGAGGCCGTCCTACGGGGCTTTCGCTACGTAACGGTAGAGTTTTCGGTTGTAACGAGCGCAGGTGACATGAGGCCTGAAGCACGCCAGAAAGCAGAGTGTTCACTCGCTTTCTGCGCAAATATTCAAGGCCAGTTCACAAAGTGCAGTCAGCCGCAAATGAACCCGAGCGAAGGTTTCGGAAACATTGCCTAAATTAGCCATGATGCGTGACCTCCCCTTTCGGAGCTCACGGTAAATGCCAACCCGCTGCGGATTCTGCGCGCGGCAGCACCCGAATTATCAGGGATACGTGTAGGGTGGAGATGCACAACCGTCGGACTGTGTAGCACTAGGCTTATATTTAGACGCTTCATCTCGTCCACAGTCGCCGGTTGATTCCTCCTCCTGACTGAGTGCTTAAGTAGCCACAGCAAGCAGGACGCGTACGTCGCGACGCCGGCCCAATTGGCCGGACTCGCTGGACACTGGAACGGCCAACCGTTCCTGACGCACCTGACACCGACCGTGAGAAGTCGTGTGTGCCGAACGCCGTTTCCGGCAGCCCGGAAACCGACGGTACTACATGAAAAGAATGCTGATTAACGCAACTCAACCCGAAGAGTTGCGTGTTGCACTGGTAGATGGCCAGCGCCTCTACGACCTGGACATCGAATCTGGTGCACGCGAGCAGAAGAAGGCCAACATCTATAAAGGCCGGATTACTCGCATCGAACCAAGCCTTGAGGCTGCCTTTGTCGATTTCGGCTCCGAGCGCCACGGCTTCCTGCCCCTCAAGGAAATCTCCCGCGAGTACTTCAAGAAGTCGCCTGAAGGCCGCGTCAACATCAAGGACGTCCTGAGCGAAGGCCAGGAAGTCATCGTTCAGGTGGAGAAAGAAGAACGTGGCAACAAGGGTGCAGCCCTGACCACCTTCATCAGCCTGGCCGGTCGTTACCTGGTGCTGATGCCGAACAACCCGCGTGCCGGCGGCATTTCCCGTCGCATCGAAGGTGAAGAGCGCAACGAACTGCGTGAAGCCCTGAACGGCCTGGTTGCCCCGGCTGACATGGGCCTGATCGTGCGCACTGCCGGCCTGGGTCGCAGCAGCGAAGAAATGCAGTGGGACCTCGACTACCTGCTGCAACTCTGGACCGCCATCAAAGAAGCTTCGCTGGATCGCTCCGCGCCGTTCCTGATCTATCAGGAAAGCAACGTGATCATCCGCGCTATCCGTGATTACCTGCGCCAGGACATCGGCGAAGTGCTGATCGACAGCGTTGAAGCCCAGGACGAAGCCCTGACCTTCATCCGCCAGGTGATGCCGCAGTACGCCAGCAAGATCAAGTTGTACGAAGACAGCGTCCCGCTGTTCAACCGTTTCCAGATCGAAAGCCAGATCGAGACCGCTTTCCAGCGCGTCGTCGAACTGCCGTCCGGCGGCTCCATCGTCATCGATCCAACCGAAGCCCTGGTGTCCATCGACATCAACTCGGCGCGCGCCACCAAAGGCAGCGACATCGAAGAAACCGCCCTGCAGACCAACCTTGAAGCCGCCGAAGAAATCGCCCGTCAGTTGCGCTTGCGCGACATCGGCGGCCTGATCGTCATCGACTTCATTGACATGACCCCGGCCAAGAACCAGCGCGCCGTGGAAGAAAAAGTCCGCGAATGCCTCGAAGCCGACCGTGCCCGCGTACAAGTCGGTCGCATCTCGCGCTTCGGCCTGCTGGAAATGTCCCGTCAGCGCCTGCGTCCATCCCTGGGCGAAAGCAGCGGCATCGTCTGCCCGCGTTGCAACGGCACCGGCATTATCCGTGACGTTGAATCGCTGTCCCTGGCGATCCTGCGCCTGATCGAAGAAGAAGCCCTGAAGGACCGTACTGCCGAAGTCCGCGCCCAGGTGCCGATCCCGGTCGCCGCGTTCCTGCTCAACGAAAAACGCAACTCGATCACCAAGATCGAACTGCGCACCCGTGCACGCATCGTCATCCTGCCGAACGATCACCTCGAAACCCCGCATTTCGAAGTTCAGCGCCTGCGTGACGACAGCCCGGAAGCCCACATCAATCAGTCCAGCTACGAAATCGCTGCGGCCGCTGCCGAAGTGGAAGAAGTTCAGCCAGCCGCCGCGACCCGCACCCTGGTTCGTCAGGAAGCCGCGGTCAAGACTGCACCGGCCCGCGCCAACGCTCCCGTGCCGACCGAAGTGATTGCCGCACCGGTCGCCGCCCCGGCCGTCGCGCCAGAGCCGAGCCTGTTCAAGGGTCTGGTGAAATCCCTGGTCAGCTTGTTCGCTACCAAGGAAGAGCCCGTCGCGCCGGTCGTGGTGCAAAAACCAGCCGCCGAGCGCCCTGCACGCAACGAAGAGCGTCGCAACGGTCGCCAGCAGAGCCGCAACCGTAACGGTCGCCGTGATGAAGAGCGCAAGCCTCGCGAAGAACGTGCACCACGTGAAGAACGCGCACCACGTGAACCGCGTGAAGAGCGTCAACCTCGCGAAGCCCGTGAAGAAACGCCGACCGTAGCCCGCGAAGAACGCGCACCGCGCGCTCCGCGTGAAGAACGTGCACCGCGTGCCCCGCGTGAAGATCGCAAGCCTCGTGGCGACCGTGAAGAACGTCCGGTGCGTGAACTGCGTGAACCATTGGATGCCGCCCCGGCCGCTGCTGCTACCGCTGAAGAACGTCCGGCCCGCGCGCCACGTGAAGAGCGCGCACCGCGTGCCCCGCGTGAAGAGCGTCAACCGCGTGCCGAGCAAGCTCCAGCGCCGGCTGCTGAAGAAGAATTGCTGACCGGCGAAGAGCAACTGCAGGAAGAGGGTCAGGACAACGCCGAAGGCGATCGTCCACGCCGCCGCTCCCGTGGCCAGCGTCGCCGCAGCAACCGTCGTGAGCGTCAACGTGATGCCAACGGCAATGTGATCGAGGGTTCGGAAGAATCCGAGAACGCCGAAGGCAACGAAGGCGCTGAAGGTGTTGAACGCACTGAAGCACCAAGTGCCGCCGACCTGGCTGCAGGCCTCGCCGTCACCGCAGCTGTCGCCAGCAGCGTGATCAGCGCACCGGCTGAAGCCCAGGCGCACGAGCAGGCCGAACTGGCCACTGCTGCCGTCCAGGACACCACGTCTGTGGAAGCACCGGTCGTTGAAGCCACGACTCCGATTGAAGCGCCAGCCGCGCCGGCAGTGGAACTCGCGCCTGTGGTTGAAGCCCAGCCGGAACCGGAAGTGGTTGCGCAAGAGCCAGTGGTTGCCGAGCCAGCGTTCGAAACCGTGACTGAAACCGTGCGTGAAGTTCGTGAAGAACAGACCGCCTTCAACTGGGTTGCCGAGCCAGCAGCGGCCGAGCCTGTGGTCGAAGCGCCAGCACCGGTGTTTGAAGCCCCGGCGGTGGAAGCTCCGGTCGAACCGCCAGTGGTTGCCGCAGAGCCAGCAGCAGCCCCAGTGGTTGAAGCGCCAGTCGTTGAAGCCCCAGTGGTTGCCGAAGTGGCAGCGCCGGAGCCGATCGTTGCAGCGCCAGCCCCCGTGGTTGAAGCCGCACCGGTCAGCGCCCTGACTGAAAACGGCCGCGCGCCGAACGACCCGCGTGAAGTGCGTCGCCGCAAGCGTGAAGCCGAGCGCCTGCAGAAGGAAGCCGAACTGGCCGCCGCTGCCGCGCCCGCGCCTGCAGTCGAAGAAGTGGTCGCGGCAGCCCCTGCCCCGGTCGCTGATGTCGTTGCCGAATCGGTCGACTCAGTGATCGAAGAAGCGCCACGCTCGGTTCAGGACGCGGTCCAGCAACACGAGCAAGCCGAGGAAAAAGAACACGAGACTAAACCTCTCGCCTGATTCCAACGCCCATTGAAAAGCCCCGCTTGGTGAAAACCAGGCGGGGCTTTTTAATGCCTTGGATTTGGTATCAAACCGATGTGCTGTTCGCAAACCCTCCGGTCGATATGAAACCTGTGAGCGTGGCTTGCCCGCGATGACGGACGATCAGGCGAAGACCAGCCGCTCAGGCGTATCCACATCCCACAACACCCCCGGATCATCCACCGCCACCTCAACCACAGTGCCCGTGGCAAACAGGCCCTTGGCCCCGCGATCACCGGACAAGGCCATCAACGCCGGTCCAAACGCACGACCGAAGCCGACGGGGTGCCCATATTCGCCACCCTGTACCGGCACACTGATCACTTCATCAGCCATGCCGGTCACCACCTGCTCGATGGTCGACGGCAAGATAAACGGCATGTCGCCCAAGACTATCAACCAGCCACTGAGCTGTGCACCGGCTGCCACCCCGGCGGCGATGCTGTCACCCATGCCGGTGGACTCAATCAACACAATGTCGCAGCCATAGGCCTGGGCCATACGCGCCACTTGCGGGCGATCGTCGGTAGTCACCAGCACCCGACTCGACAGCGACGCCGGCAGATTCACCAGCACCTGCTCGATCACCGAATGCACCGCGCCGTCACGCCCAGTGCAGTCCGCCAGCAACTTGTCCTTGTCGACACCGGCAACCTGACGGTAACGACTGCCCTGCCCCGCCGCCAGCACGATCACGCCAATGGCCTCGCTCATACGCCCTCCAGCACCGGTTTCTTCTGCTTCAGTTCGACGCCGTTCTTGATCGCGACGATCTCCGCCATCAACGACAAGGCGATTTCCGCCGGGGTGTGGCTGCCGATATGCAGGCCGATCGGGCCGTGCAAACGCTCGATGGCTTCGGCGGACAAGCCCAGCTCAGCGAGGTTTTCCCGGCGTTTCTGGCTGTTGACCCGAGAACCCAGCGCGCCGACGTAGAACGCCTTGGAATCCAGCGCTGTGAGCAATGCCATGTCGTCCAGGCGCGGATCGTGAGTCAGGGCAACGATGGCGGTGCGCTCGTCAGTCTGGATAGCCAGCACCGCATCGTCCGGCATACCGGAGACAAACCGCCCGTGCTGTTCTTCCCAACCGTAGACGAACTCGCTGCGCGGATCGCAAATCAGCACTTCGAAATCCAGCAGCCGCGCCATCTCCGCGACATACCGCGACAACTGCCCGGCACCGATCAGCAATAATCGCCAGCGCGGACCATAGATCGCCCGCAGGGTCTGGCCAGCGAAACTAAGCGCATCGGTTTTGTTCGCCGGTTCCAGGGCCACGGCGCCGGTCGCGATGTCCAGGGTGCGAGCGACGATTTCATGGGCTTCGCAACGGTCGAGCAATTGCGCGACCCAGGTCGGGTCGCCGATCCGTTCTTCAGTCAGGCGCAAGGTGCCGCCGCAAGGCAGGCCGAAGCGCGCCGCCTCTTCGCGGGTTACGCCGTAGGTGATCAGCTGCACCGGCGGGCCGTCCGGTGGAATCCGCCCGTCGTGCAGACGGGCGATCAGGTCGTCCTCGACGCAACCGCCCGACACCGAGCCGATCACCACGCCATCATCGCGCAAGGCCAGCATCGCGCCAGGCGCCCGGGGCGCGGTGCCCCAGGTCTGGACCACGCTGAACAACACCACACTGCGTCCGGCGCGGCGCCACTCCAGCACGCTGCGTAAGACGTTCAGGTCGACGCTATCCATCAGGCTTGCGCCTTTTGCCAGCCTTGCAGCTGGAACCGCACCGGCAGACTGCGGATGCGTTGCCCTGTAGCGGCGAAAATTGCATTGCACAGCGCCGGCGCAATCGGCGGCACGCCCGGTTCACCAACGCCACCCAGTGGCACTTCACCCGGTGGCGTCACCAGGTGCACCGATACTTCCTTCGGCGCCAACGACATGCGCGCCACTTCGTACATGTGGAAGTTGTCCTGCTGGACCTTGCCGTCCTTGAAGCTGATTTCACCCAGCACGGCGTTGCCCAGACCCATCACGCAAGCGCCTTCGAATTGCGAGCGAATACGCTCCGGGTTGATTTGCGGGCCACAGTCCACGGCGATGTCAGCCTTGTGCACGATCAGCGTGCCGTCGTCCTTGACCTCGACTTCGATCACCGCCGCCACATAGGTCACGAAGCTGTAATGCACCGCCAGCCCCAGACCCCGCCCTTTCGGCAGCTTGCGGCCCCAGCCGGCCGCCTTGGCCGCGGTTTCCAGCACGGTGCGCATGCGCCCGGTATCGATCGGGTAACGCTCAGGGGATTCGCCGTAGTTCCACTCTTCACTCAGGGTCCGCGGATCGATCTTACGGTCGGGCCCAAGCAATTTGATCTGGTACTGCAGGGGATCCTGCTTGGCCTTGTAGGCCAATTCGTCAACAAAGGTCTGAATCGCGAAGCCGTGGGGAATGTTCGACACCGAGCGATACCAACCGACCCGGGTGTGCACCGTAGCTTCCGGGTTTTCCAGGCGGACGTTGGGGATCGCGTAGGCCATGTTAGTGAAGCCCATGCCCAGTTCGAACGCGGCTTCGTGGTTCATGCCCGGCGCGAACAACGCGGTGATGCTCGGCGCCACCGTGCGGTGCAGCCACGCGGATGGCAAGCCATCCTTATTCAGGCTGGCCTTGAGGTATTCGGCCGACACCGTGTGGAAGTACGAACAATGGATATCGTCTTCGCGGGTCCACTGCACGCGCACGGCTTTGCCAGGGAATTCCTTGGCAAGAATGGCAGCTTCGATGACGAAGTCCGGCTTGGACTTTCGGCCGAAACCACCGCCGAGCAGGGTTACGTTGAAGGTCACGTTGTCGAACGGCACCCCCAGGCGCTCACCGATACGGGTGCGGGTGACTTGCGGTGCCTGGCTCGGCGCCCAGGCTTCGCATCGGCCGTTCTCGAAACGCGCCACGGCGACCATCGGTTCCATCGGCGACTGCGACAGGTGAGGCAGGTAATACGAGCCTTCCACGATGTTGTCCGCGCCGCTCATGGCTTTGTCGACATCACCGGTGTTGCGCACCACTTTGCCTGGCTTCAGCGATGCGGCTTCCAGCTCCTTGCGGTAGGCGATCGAATCGTAACTGGCGTTCGGGCCGTCATCCCATTCGATTTTCAGCGCCTCGCGGCCCTTGATCGCCGCCCAGGTGTTGCTGGCCACCACCGCCACGCCCCCCAATGGCTGGAACTCGGACGGCAACGCATGGCCTTCGATTTCGAGGACTTTGATCACGCCCGGGACTTTCAGCGCAGCGCTGGAATCCACCGACTTGACCTTGCCGCCATACACCGCCGGCCTGGCAATGGTGGCGTACAGCATGCCGTCGAAATGCACATCGGCGCCGTAGATCGCCCGGCCATTGACGATATCGGCACCGTCAATGGCCTTGGTGCCTTCCTTGCCGATGTAGCGCCACTCCGACGGCTGCTTGAGCTTGACGCTGTCCCGCGCCGGCACGGCCAGAGCGCTGGCCGCGGTGGCCAGGGCGCCGTAGCCCAGTTCACGGCCGGACGGTGTGTGGATGACTTTGTGCAGCTTGGCCTGACATTCAGCCAGCGGCACTTTCCACTGATCAGCAGCGGCTTGTTCGAGCATGGTCCGCGCGGCCGCGCCACAGCGACGCATTGGCTCGAACCAGTGACGCATACTGCGCGAACCGTCGGTGTCCTGGTTGCCGAAACGCACTTCGTCGCCCGGCGCCTGCTGCACTTTGACCTGCGCCCAATCGGCGTCCAGCTCATCGGCCACCACCATGGTCAGGCTGGTGCGCACGCCTTGGCCCATTTCCGAGCGGTTGCAGATCACAGTCACCGTGCCATCGGCGGCGATGCTGACATAGACCTTCGGATCGTCGATCCAGCCATGGGGCATGCCATCGGCGCCGAACTTCTTGGCGTCCTCCGCGAACGCATCCTGCCAACCCCACGTAGCCGCCAGCACCAGCGCACTGGTGGCGCCGACGCCCTTGAGAAAACCGCGGCGGCTGAGACGGCTCAGGTTGCTCAGGGCAAAATCATTCGGTAACTGGCTCATGCCTTGGCCTCCTTCAAATGCGTGGACGCCTGGCGGATCGCGGTCTTGATGCGGTTGTAGGTGCCGCATCGGCAAATGTTGCCGACCATTGCCTCTTCGATCTGTTCGTCGCTGGGGTTGGGGTTGGCCTTGAGCAAAGCCGTGGCAGACATGATTTGCCCGCCCTGGCAGTAACCGCACTGGGCGACGGCGATGTCGAGCCAGGCTTTCTGCACCACTTCGCCCACCGGGTCGGCGTGCAGGTTATCGATGGTGGTGACGTCCTGGCCGACCACGGAGCCGATCGGGGTGATGCAACTGCGCGCCGGAGCGCCTGCGATGTGGATCGTGCACGCGCCGCACAGGCCCATGCCGCAACCGAATTTGGTGCCGTTGTAACCGGCGACGTCGCGAATAGCCCAGAGCAGCGGCATATCCTCAGGCACGTCGAGCTGATGGTCTTGGCCATTGAGTTTCAGGGTAATCATGGGCACGCCCGCATAGTTATTGGTGTATGGGGTCGAGCAATCTGCCGCAGGGACAGCGGTTGGGACACGCAGATCGACTCAGGCTAATAGGCTCTCTTATACCGACGCAGGCGTCTGTATCGGGCCTTTGGTGGAGCAAAACGTTTGCATCGTTAGGTGGCTAAGTTAACCCAGCATTAACAAAAAAGCCCTGAACAATTGACGCTGTTCAGGGCTTTGCAGACTAAGTGAAAGTCTAGCCTCAATATCGGTTGGGCTCCATTTCCAACTCGACATGAAAGCGTTCAGCGATGTCTCTCTGAATCCGTTGCGCCAGATCCAGCAATTCGCCGCCAGTCGCCCCGCCATAGTTGACCAGGACCAATGCCTGGAGCTTGTGCACTCCAGCGTCGCCCTCGCGGAAGCCTTTCCAGCCCGCCCGCTCGATCAACCAGCCGGCGGCCAGTTTCATCTGCCCGTCGGCCTGTGGATAAGCCACCACGTCCGGGTATTGCCGCTTGAGTTGCGCCACCTGCGCGGCGGGCACCAGCGGGTTCTTGAAGAAACTGCCGGCATTGCCGAGCACCGCCGGATCGGGGAGCTTTTCGCTGCGGATGCTGCAGATCGCCTGGCTGACATCGCTTGCGGTCGGTTGCTCGATGCCTTGCTCGCTCAGGCGCTGGCGCACCGGGCCGTATTCCAGGTGCAATCGCTCGACACGGCTCAGGGCAAACCGCACCCGCAGGATCAGCCAACGCCCCGGCTGTTGCTTGAACAGGCTGTCGCGGTAACCAAAGCTGCACTCGGCGAGGTTGAAATCGCGCAGCTCGCCGCTGTGGCGATCGAGCGCGGTCAGGCCGGCAAACACATCCTTGATCTCGACCCCGTAGGCGCCAATATTTTGCATCGGCGCGGCACCGACGGTGCCGGGGATCAGACTGAGGTTTTCCAGGCCAGACAGGCCCTGAGCCAAGGTTTGCAGCACGAACGGATGCCAAGGCTCCCCGGCTTGCGCCTCGATCACCACCCGCTCGCCGTCATCGGTCACGATCTGGATACCGCGAGTGGCCATGCGCAATACCAGCGCATCGATGTCGGCGGTCAGCAGCAGGTTACTGCCGCCACCGATCACCAGCAGTGGCAGCGCATGACTGCCGGCATAGGCCAGGGCCTCGCGCACATCCTGATCGCTATGGGCCTCGGCGAACAGGCGCGCCTTGACGTCCACGCCAAAGCTGTTGAACGGCTTGAGCGACACCAGGGGTTGGAACTGCAAGCTCATAGCCGTCCTTTCAATTCAATCACTAGCAAATCACTGGCGCGCTCGATCAGGTCCAGCACGTGCTCGAAGCCATGCTCACCGTCGTAGTACGGGTCCGGCACTTCATCGACTTCACCGGCGTAGCGGCGCAGGAACAGATCCAGCTCGGCCTTGCCCGTGGCCGGTTGCAAGGCCTTGAGATTGCGCAGGTTGCTGTTGTCCATCGCGAGGATCAGGTCATAAGCGGCGAAATCCGCTCGGCTGACTTGTTGCGCCCGTTGCGCCGACAGGTCATAGCCACGCCGTTTAGCGGCAGACTGGCTGCGCTTGTCCGGCGGATTGCCGACGTGCCAGTCACCGGTGCCCGCTGACGCGACTTCAACCTGCTCGCTCAACCCGGCTTCGCGTAATTTGTGCCGCAGCACACCTTCGGCCGTGGGCGACCGGCAGATGTTGCCCAGGCAGACAAACAAAACCCGCATCAGGCCTCCAGCAGGCGACGAACGCGCTCAAGGTCTTCAACGGTGTCGACGCCGGTCGGCGGGGCGATCAGCGCGTCGGCCACGTGAATCCGCACGCCGTGCCACAGCGCCCGCAGTTGTTCGAGAGATTCGGTGTTCTCCAGCCAGCACGGGCCCCAATTGACGAAATCCTGAAGGAACCCGGCACGGTAGGCATAGATGCCGATGTGGCGGCGATACGGCACGCCATCGGGCAATTGCGTCTGGCTCTTGGCGAAGGCATCGCGCGCCCAGGGCAGCGTCGCGCGGCTGAAGGTCAGCGCCAGGCCATTCATGTCGCTGACCACCTTGACCACGTTCGGATTGAACAGGGTGGCCGTGTCCTCGATCGGCTCGGCCAGGGTGGCCATGCCGGCTTCGGTGTGCTTGGCCAGGTTGGCAGCCACCTGATCGATCACGCTTGGCGGGATCAACGGCTCGTCGCCCTGCACGTTGACCACGATGGCGTCCGGCGCCAGGCCCAGTTTCATGGCCACTTCGGCCAGGCGATCGGTGCCGGAGTTGTGGTCTTCGCGGGTCAACACCACCTCGGCGCCAAAGCCCTTGCAGGCCTCGACGATGCGCGGATCGTCAGTCGCCACCACCACCCGTTCGGCGCTGCTTTTGCGCGCCTGTTCCCACACGTGCTGGATCATTGGCTTGCCAGCAATCAACAACAACGGTTTGCCGGGCAAACGGGTGGAAGCGAAACGTGACGGGATGACGACGGTAAAGGCTGTGGTCATTTATCCAGACGCTCATCAGTGGTCAGGGTGCGGGCTTCGCTTTCGAGCATCACCGGAATGCCATCGCGGATCGGATACGCCAGGCCGGCGCCTTTGCTGATCAGCTCGGTCTTGTCGGCACTGAGCTTGAGCGGCCCTTTGCAGATCGGGCAAGCGAGGATATCGAGCAGTTTGGTGTCCATGAGCATTCCCTGAAAAAACGGATTAAGGCAAAAGCCGAGCGGGCAACAGGCGCATCAGCTGTGTGTCGAACCAGGCGACGAAGGCCGCCGACGGCACGGCGTCGACCGCCAGGTACCACCAGTCGTCGGCGGCGAAGGCGCGGCACTTCACCGCGTCCTTTTCAGTCATCACCACCGGCAATGACGGGCTGAAACTCAACGCCTCGAGGCTGTACTCGGCATGGTCCGCAAAGGCATGCGGGACCGGCCGCCAGTGTAGCGTCTCGAGGGTAGTGAAGAAACGTTGCGGATTGCCGATCCCGGCCACCGCGTGCAGCGCCTGCCCCGGCGGAAAATGATCGACCGGCCGCCGTTCGCCGCTGCACAGGTTGACCAGTTCGAGCGGTTGCAACTGAAAGGCGAAGCCGTCTTCGCGATCCGCCGTGGCGCCGTTGTACAGCAGCGCATCGACGCTTTGCAGGCGCTCGACCGGTTCGCGCAAGGGCCCGGCGGGCAGGCAGCGTTTATTGCCCAGACCGCGCGCAGCGTCGATCAAGACCAGCTCCAGGTCGCGAGCCATACGGTAATGCTGCAGGCCGTCATCGGAGAGAATCAGGTCCAGCGGTTCGGCGGCGAGCAAGGCTTTAATCGCACGACTGCGGTCGGGATCGATCATCAGCGGCACGCCCGTGCGCTGGACGATCAGCAACGGCTCGTCACCGGCGACGTCCGCGCTGTGCTCGGCCTCTACTTGCCAGGGCAACTGCGGCGGCTTGGCACCGTAACCACGGCTGACCACGCCGACCCGCAGGCCGCAACGCTGACAATGCTGGATCATCCACAGGATCAGCGGGGTCTTGCCGGTGCCCCCGACCGTAATGTTGCCAACCACGATCAACGGCACCGGCGGCTGGAAGATCTCGCCCTCACCCGCCAGAAAGCGCTGGCGTTTGCCGGTCACTACCCGTCGATACAGCCATTCCAGCGGCTGCAACAGCTTCAGCGCCGGATGACCGGCGTACCACGCGGCGAGCAAACGATCGGACATGGCCATCAGGAGGCTGGCGCCGCCTCGACGGTGGTCATGCGCAAGTGGCTGAAACCGAGTTTGCCGGCCGCATCCATCGCGGTGATCACCGATTGATGCTGGGTCTTGCCATCGGCACTGATGGACAGCGGCAGACTGGTGTCACCGTTGGACTCTTTGCGCAGGGCTTCCATCAGGGTGGCGAGGTCGTTCTTCGGCAGCAATTGGTTATTCACCGAGAACACGCCGTCGGCGCTAATGGTGATGTCCAATTGCTTGGCCTGCTGGTCATCGGCCGAAGCGCCGGTGACCGATTGCGGCAGGTCGACGCGTAACTGGGTTTCACGGGTGAAGGTCGTGGTCACGACAAAAAACAGCAGCAGGATAAACACCACGTCGATCAGCGACGCGAGGTTGATGTCCACATTCTCCCGTTGCTTGCGGCGGAATTTCACGCTTTGCCCTCGGCCAGGTCCACATCGCGGTCGCCCTGCACCACCTCGACCAGTTTGATTGCCTCCTGCTCCATGCCAACCACCAGTTCATCAACGCGCCGTTGCAGGAAGCGGTGGAAGAACACCGACGGAATCCCGACCATCAGGCCCGCGGCCGTGGTGATCAGGGCCTTGGAGATACCACCCGCCAGCACCGCGGCGTTGGTGGTCATGCCTGACCCCATGAAGGAGCTGAAAATATCAATCATCCCCAACACCGTACCGAGCAAACCGAGCAGCGGCGCCATGGCAGCGATGGTGCCCAAGGCATTGATGTAGCGCTCGAGTTCATGAATCACCCGCGCGGCGGCCTCTTCGATGCACTCCTTCATGATCTCGCGACCGTGCTTGGAGTTGGCCAGGCCGGCGGCGAGGATCTCACCCAGAGGCGAATCGGCGCGCAGTTCCTTGAGCTTTTCTTTATTAAGCTGTTTGTCCTTGATCCACACCCAGACCTGCCCGAGCAAATGCTCCGGGGTCACTCGGCTGGCCCGAAGGGTCCAGAGGCGTTCGGCAACGATACCCAGTGCCGCGATGGAACTCAGAATGATCGGCAACATCATCCAGCCGCCGGATTTGACCAATTCCCACACAGTGACAGCCCCCTCGAAAAAGTGCGCCACTTTAACATAGAGACTCCGCGCAGGGTCCCGGCTTGGCCGACCCGGTGTTGCCACATGTCGCGTGTATGCGCACCGTCACGTTATTCGCCGACCGACGGCGGGTCGCGCCAGAAACGCCGGACCTGAGACTCGCTGTGCGACGCCCGATAAGCGCCTAATTGCAAACGAATCGCGCCGCGTTCGGCACTGTCGAGCACCTTCAGGCCCAAACGTCGGTAGCGGGCCAGCACCCGTGGATGCGGATGACCGAAGGAATTACCGCGGCCGCGGGAAATCAGCACCGAATGCGGCGCGAGCGCTGTCAACAGCGCCATCGAAGACGACGTGCGGCTGCCATGGTGCGGTGATTGCAGCCATTGGGTCGGCACCGCGAGAGGGCCGGCAAGCAAGGCGCGCTCGGCCGCAACATCAATGTCGCCAGTCAGCAGTATGCGCTCGCCATTGGCCTCGATCTGCAGCACGCAGGACTTTTGATTGCTGTCGACCGCGGACGTCCATTGCCACACTTCAAAGCGCACGCCGTCCCAAGTCCATTGCCGGCCGCTTTCGCAGGGTTCGGCGTGCAATTCGGCGGGCAAGGCCTCGGCATCGCCGCTCAGCACCTGCCCGACTGCCACGCCCGCAGCCACAGCCCGAGCGCCACCGGCATGGTCGGCGTCGGCGTGGCTGAGCAGCATCAAGTCCAGCGAGTCCACGCCCAGTTTGCGCAATACCGGCAACACCACCCTTTCCCCCAGGTCGAGGTCGCCGAAGCGTGGCCCGGCGTCATACAACAAGCGGTGATGACGGGTGCGTACCAGAATCGCCAGGCCCTGGCCGACGTCCAACTGCAGCACCTCGGCCTCGCCCTCGGGGATACCTGCCTGTGGCGGCAACACCAGCAAACCGAGCATCGGCCAACCCAGCAACCGCAACGGCACACCTTTGGGCATCAGCAGCAATAACGCCCCGATCGCACTGATCGCCCAGGCCCACCATGGAACCGCCGGCGCCACCCAGGCCGGCAGGTGACCGGCCGCCAATGCCAAGCCCTCGAACAACAGCGCCATCCACCCGCCCGCCCACCACAGCAGTCCTTCGCCAACATAGGGAACCGGCAATAGCAGCGTGCCGAGCAGGGCCGGCGACAACACCAGCAGACTGACCCACGGCACCGCGAGCAGATTGACCAGCGGCCCGCTCAGGCTGACTGGCAAACCCAGCGCCAGCAACAGTGGGCACAGACCCACGGCGATCAGCCATTGTGCGCGGGTCCAGGTCTGCCACCAGCGCCACGGCCCAAGGCGCCCGCCGAAGGTAAAAATCAGCACTGCCACCGCGGCGAACGACAGCCATAACCCCGGTTTGAGACTGGCCAGCGGTTCGGCCATCAGCACCAGATTGAGCGCCGCCAGCCACGGCCACCAGGCGCCGAGATGACGGAAACGCAGGCGCCACAGCAACACCAGGCCAATCATCACGCAGGCGCGCCGCACCGGCACGTCGAATCCGGCCATCAAGCCGTAACCCAGGGCCGCCGCAAAACCCAGACCACAGGCCCAGGGCAACCATGGCCAGCGTGGCGGCCAAACGCCAAAACGCGCAAGCCCGGCCACCAGGCCATAAACCAGCGCCGCCAGCAGACCGATGTGCTGGCCGGAAATCACCAGCAAATGCACGGTGCCGGTGTCTTGCAGCACTTGCCAATCGTCACGGCTCAAGCCGGCGCCGTCCCCCAGCACCAACGCCACCAAGGCACCAGCGCGTCCGTTGGCGTCCACCGCGAGCAAACGCTGGCGCACGCCTTCACGCCAGGCACCGCTGGCGGCACTGAGACGTTCGCCGTCCTTGACTGTGCCGGTGGCGCCGATGTGCTGCGCCAGCAGCCAGGCGTCATAGTCGAAGACATGCGGGTTGAGCAGGCCAACCGGACGTTTCAACTTGATCGCCAGTCGCCAGCGTTCACCACTCTGCACGGGCGGCCCGTGGTACCAGGCCACGCGGATCAGCTTCGGCATCCGTGTCCGCCGCGCCTGGGCATCGGCCAGTTCGAACCGCACCACGTCCCCGGCGTTTTGTGGCAGCCCCACCACCCGGCCTTCGACCCATCGGGTTTCGCCGTCCAGCACCGGCGGCAGCCGGTCATCCAGCGCCCACTGACCGTTCAGGCACGCCCAACTCAGCCCGAGCAGGAACAATCCCAGCGGGTAGCTGCGAAACGGCAACATCATCAACGCCACAATTGGCATCACCAGCAACAACCAGACCGGCGGTAGTGCCGGTAAAAAACGCAGGGCCAAGAGCCCTAGCGCCAGCGCCATCATCCCTGTGCGCATACGCCCTTCCTTGAGAGTCCCTCCTTAGGCATAGACGGTCAGACGCACGACGCTGGTTATCAATTGTCACAAAGTCTGAATAGGCGGTTCATGGAATCCAGACATACTTGCCGCCTTAATCGACCGAGAAGCCCTATGCCCCGGCGCTTATTCAAACGTTACATGCCAGACCCGACCAGCATCAGGGAACATAAATCCTTACGCTTTCTCGGTACCCTGCTGCATGACCCGAACCTCTGGCACCTCAACCGGCATTCCGTAGCGCGGGCGATGGCGGTGGGCCTGTTTGCGGCGTTCTTGCCGATTCCGCTGCAAATGCTAGTCGCAGCGGTGCTAGCGATCATGGTGCGCGGCAATATGCCGATTGCGGTCAGCCTGGTCTGGTTGACCAACCCAATTACCATGCCAGCGGTGTTCTTCTGCACTTACCAGACCGGTGCATGGCTGATGGACGTCCCGCCACGCCACCTGCCGGACGACTTGACCTGGCAGTGGATCAGCGGCGAACTTTCGACCATGTGGCAACCCTTCCTGTTGGGTTCGGTGGTCGTCGGGCTGGTACTCGGCGCCCTCGCTTATTGCGTGGTAATGATGTATTGGCGCTGGTGGGTGGCGCGGCAATGGGCACGGCGCAGGCAGCGTCGGTCGCAGAAATGAAAACGGCCTCCATATGGGAGGCCGTTTTTTTGCATCGTTTTTTGTATCGGTGCGGTTAGATCAGGTACGCATGCCCCGCCCACTCACCAGCAATCGCGCGCAACCGAGGTACAACACCACGGTGGCCACCAGCATGAAAGTAATCGCGATACTGATCCTGATGTCCGAGACGCCAAGGATGCCGTAGCGGAAGGCGTTGACCATGTGCAGCACAGGGTTGGCCAGCGACACCGTCTGCCAGAACGGCGGCAGCAAGTTGATCGAGTAGAACACCCCGCCGAGGTAGGTCAATGGCGTCAGCACAAAGGTCGGGATAATCGAAATATCGTCGAAGTTGCGCGCAAACACCGCGTTGATGAAGCCCAGGAGCGAGAAGATCGTCGCTGTCAATACCACCACCAGGATGGTCACCCCAAGGTGATGCACCTGCAGGTGCGTAAAGAACAGCGAGAGCAAGGTCACAATCACGCCAACCATCAAGCCGCGTAGCACGCCGCCCAAGGTGTAGCCGATCAGAATGGTGTGCGGCGACACTGGCGACACCATCAGTTCTTCGATCGAGCGCTGGAACTTGCTGCCGAAGAAGCTCGAGACCACGTTGCCGTAGGAGTTGGTGATCACCGACATCATGATCAGCCCCGGCACGATGTACTCCATGTAGGTGAAGCCACCCATGTCGCCAATCTGCCGGCCGATCAGGTTACCGAAGATCACGAAGTACAGGACCATGGTGATCGCCGGCGGCAGCAGGGTCTGGGGCCAGATGCGGGTGAACCGTTTGACCTCGCGGTAAACGATGGTGTTGAGGGCGACCAGGTTGGGTTGCAGTTCGGAACTCATAACGCCACCTTCGCCAGGTTTTTCTCCACCAGGGACACGAACAGCTCCTCAAGGCGATTGGTTTTGTTGCGCAGGCTCAGCACGTCGATGTTCTGCAGCGCCAACTGGCTGAACAGCGCGGTCATGCCGGCGGACTTGTCGACCTGCACTTCCAGCGTGCGGCTGTCCAGCAAACGGTTGGGATAGCCGAGCAATTGCGGCGCGACACTCATGTCGTTCTTCAGGTCCAGCAGGAACGTCTCGACGTGCAACTGGCCGAGCAATTGTTTCATGCTGGTGTTCTCGACAATCACACCGTGGTCGATGATCCCGATGTTGCGGCACAGCTGCTCAGCCTCCTCCAGGTAATGAGTGGTGAGGATGATGGTGATGCCTTTCTGGTTCAGCTCGGTAAGGAAGCTCCACATCGAGCGCCGCAGTTCGATATCGACCCCGGCGGTCGGTTCGTCGAGGATTAGCAGGCGCGGTTCGTGAACCAGCGCACGGGCGATCATCAGTCGCCGTTTCATGCCGCCAGACAACGAGCGGGACGGCACATCGCGCTTGTCCCACAGGCCCAGTTGGGTCAGGTACTGCTCGGCGCGTTCCTTGGCGACTTTCGCCGGAATGCCGTAGTAACCGGCCTGGGTCACGACAATGTCGAAGGTTTTTTCGAACTGGTTGAAATTGAATTCCTGGGGTACCACACCGATGCTGCGCTTGAGTTGCGCCGGGTTGCGGTCCAGGTCATGGCCAAAGATATTCACCGTGCCGCTGGATTTGTTCACCAGGGTCGAGAGAATGCCAATGGTCGTGGATTTGCCGGCGCCGTTAGGGCCGAGCAAGGCAAAAAAGTCACCTTCGGCGACATCCAGATCGATACCACTCAGGGCCTGGAAACCGTTGCCGTAGGTTTTGGTTAGCTGCCGGATGGACAGAGCGGAACTCATATCGGATTTACACACCAAGACGGGGGAATAGAAGAGTTGGGGGCGGGCGGCGAGCAATGCAACCGCGGCGCATGGGCGCAATGGTGCTTGTCACCGCCACACATGTACAGTCAAGTGTGTTGATAGTCGCTATTAAGTTAAAGCAGTCATAACGGCTTTTTGATAGGCCGGACGCTGCCGTAAACGTGCATACCAGGCTTCGATATGGGGCTGCGGCGCGCGTTCGATCGGCATCTCGAACCAAGCGTAAATAAAGCTGCCGAGGGGGATGTCGCCCATGCCGATTTCATCGCCGGACAGGTACGGCTGCTCGGCCAGTGCCGCGTTGACAGTCGACAGCAAATCGTCGCAGGTCTTGATCCCGGCTTTGATCGCAGTCCAGTTCTGCTGCTCGGCAGGCGTGCGCAATACACCCCAGAACACCACGCGGAACGGGTCGGTGAAACTGGAAGTGGTCCAGTCCATCCATTTGTCGGCGGTCGCGCGACGCTGCAGATCGCTGCGGTACCAGTTCGAATCACTGGCGTGGCTGGCCATCAGGTAACGCACGATGCTGTTGGATTCCCACAGCACGAAATCACCGTCCTCAATCATGGGCACCCGACCGTTCGGGTTCTTGGCCCGGTACTCCGGCGAGTCGACCACGCCAAACGCACCGCCCGCGTCGATCGTTTCGTATTCCAGGCCCAGCTCTTCGGCCGCCCAGAGTGCCTTGCGCACATTCGATGAATTTTTCCGACCCCAAATCTTCAGCATGACCGCTCCTCATTGGATGAATGCGCGAGCAGCATACGCCGGATCAGGCGCGGCTCAAATCGCTCTGCAGGTCCCCCAGCAGCAACGGCAGGTCGTCGCCGAATAAATGTGGGTAACAGCTTTCCAGGTGCTGGAAGAAAAATGCTTCGGGCACATCGCTGAACTGACCGTGGTCCACCAGATACTCCATCAACAGTTCGCCCTGGCGATTGAACGGGTGAAACACGCTGTCATGAATGCCATCGAATTCCAGCGGCGCGACGTTGAACAGTTCACACAAGCCCTGGTTGAACGCCGGCGTGGCCTTGACCCAGCAATCGTTCAGGTAGATCTCGGTATAACCATGCATGGCAAACACGTCACTCTTGAGCAACGCCAGCAGACGCGGGGTCGACAAATGATTACGTACATCCGCCAGACCGATGCGCGCCGGGATCCCGCAATGCCGCGCGCAACCGGCCAGCAGCGTCGCCTTGGGCACGCAGTAACTTTCGCCGCTGGCCAATGCGTAACTGCCGCGCAAGGTGTCTGGGTCGCGGCTGAAGGTGTAAGGGTTGTAGCGCACGGCCTCGCGCACGGCGTAATAAAGGCTGACTGCCTGGTCACGGGAGTCGCGGGAAATGCCGCGATGGTTTTCGGCGAACTCCACCACCGAGGGATGGTCACTATCGATGAAGCGGCCGGGACTCAGGTATTCGTGCATGCGCTGGATCTCCTGGAAAGCCCCGAGTGGGGAAGCCCCGAGTCTAGCGACACCTTCAGCACACAGAAAACGGCGTTTCGGCCAAACATGGGCGCTTTACCGCGCCATCCACGAACGATTTCCACGCCCTGTTGCCCACAGGTCTGACGAAATCCATCGAAGGTTTCCCACGAACTCAATCGCCTTGTGCTGACACGCCTGATTAACGGATGCCGTCTAAGCTCTGAAGGTCGGATTTGCCCTGATTCACGGAGGATTACATATGCTGTTGTTGTGGATACTGGTTCTGGTCGTCGGGATTGCCTACCTCGCCCACCGCCGCATCGCCCCGCTGCCTGCCCTGGGCATCGTCGCCGTTTACTTGGTGGCCATGGGCATCTTCAGTCACGCGCCGGGCTGGTTACTGCTGATCTTCTGGGTGCTGTTGGCCGCGGTTGCCGCGCCTTTGCTGCTGCCCGACCTGCGCCGCCGGTACTTCACCGCGCCGCTGTTCAACTGGTTCCAGAAAACCCTGCCGCCGATGTCACAGACCGAGCGTGACGCGATCGATGCGGGCACGGTGTGGTGGGATGGCGAGCTGTTCAGCGGCCGCCCGGACTGGGACAAACTGCTGGCCTATCCAAAAGTGCAACTGACCGAGGAAGAACAGGCGTTCATCGACGGCCCGACCGAGGAATTGTGCGCGATGGTCAGCGACTGGCAAATCGGCCAGGACATGGACCTGCCACCAGAAGCCTGGACCCATATCAAGCAAAACGGCTTCTTCGCCCTGATCATCCCCAAAGAGTTCGGCGGCAAGGGCTTCTCAGCCTATGCGCACTCTCAAGTGGCAATGAAACTGGCGACCCGCAGCGGCGACCTCGCCTCGACCGTGATGGTGCCTAACTCCCTCGGCCCCGCCGAACTGTTGCTGCATTACGGCACTGATGAACAACGCAATCATTACCTGCCGCGGCTGGCCCGTGGCGACGATATCCCCTGCTTCGCCCTCACCGGTCCCTTGGCTGGCTCCGACGCTGGCGCCATGCCCGACACCGGGATCATTTGCCGGGGTCAATGGGAAGGTCAGGAAACACTTGGCTTGCGCCTGAACTGGGAAAAACGCTACATCACCCTGGGTCCGGTCGCCACCCTGCTCGGCCTGGCCTTCAAGGCCTACGACCCCGATCACTTGCTGGGCGACGAGGAAGACCTGGGCATCAGCCTGGCGCTGATTCCGACCGACACCCCGGGCGTCGAGATCGGCCGTCGGCACCTGCCGCTGGGCGCGGCGTTCATGAACGGTCCGAATTCGGGCAAGGATGTATTCATTCCGCTGGAATTCCTGATCGGCGGCCAGGAAATGCTCGGCAAAGGCTGGATGATGCTGATGAACTGCCTGTCGGTCGGGCGTTCGATCTCCTTGCCGGCGGTGGGCACTGGCGCGGCTAAGTTCACCAGCCTGGTGACCGGCCAATACGCCAATGTGCGCGAGCAGTTCAACGTTCCCTTGGCCGCCTTCGAAGGCATTCAGGAAGCCATGGCCCGCATCGGCGGCAACGCCTGGATGATGGACGCGGCGCGCATGCTCACCGCCAACGCGGTTGACCTCGGCGAAAAACCGTCGGTGCTGTCGGCGATCCTCAAGTACCACCTCACCGAGCGTGGCCGCGAGTGCATCAGCCACGCCATGGACGTGCACGGTGGCAAGGCCATCATCATGGGCCCGAACAACTACCTCGGCCGCAGCTGGCAAGGTGCGCCGATCTTCATCACTGTGGAAGGCGCGAACATTCTGTCGCGCAACTTGATGATTTTCGGCCAGGGCGCGATTCGCTGCCATCCGTTCGTACTCAAGGAAATGGCCCTCGCCGCCCGCGAAGATAAGGACGAGGCGCTTAAGGAATTCGACGGCCTGCTGCTCAAGCACATCGGATTTGCCGTCAGCAACGCGGCGAGCACGCTGGTGCTCAACCTGGGCTTAGGGCATTTCGAACACGCGCCAGGCAACAAGCTCAGCCAGGGCTACTTCCGTGCACTCAATCGTCAGGCGGCGGCATTCGCCATGCTGGCCGACTTGAGCATGATGTTGCTGGGCGGCGAACTGAAACGCCGTGAACGATTGTCTGCGCGCCTTGGCGACGTGTTGAGCAACCTGTATCTGTCGTCCGCGGCGCTCAAGCGTTATCACGACCTGGATTCGCCGGAGCACATGGCGCCGCTGTTCAACTGGGCCATGGAGGAAAGCCTCGGCCAATCGGAACGGGCGCTGGATGAATTGCTGACAAACTTCCCGAGCAAGGCGCTGGGTTGTCTGCTGCGAGTGGTGGTGTTCCCGTTCGGCCGCCGTCACAAAGGTCCGTCGGACCGACTCGATGCCGAAGTGGCAGGGGTGATAGGCCGCGCCAAGGGCGATCCGACGTTGGAAGAACTGCTCGCCGGATGCTACCGCCCGCAGTCGGCGCAAGATCCGGTCGGCGCGCTGCAACATGCCAGCGACCTGCTGGGTGCCGCGCAACCATTACAGAAGAAACTGCATCTCGCCCTTAAGGGCGGCCAGGTCACACCGGCAGCCGGCGAACATGCCATCGACGCCGCGCTGGAGGCCGGAGTGCTGCAACCACTGGAAGCCCAGTCGCTGCGGGACGCCGAAGTGGCGCGACGCAAGGTGATCGACGTGGATGCCTTCGACAAAGAAGCATTGAAACTGGGCGAAGGGCGGGTCCGCTGATCTTTCAGCAGCAGCTTTGATATGAAAAACGGGCGCCGGGGCTTTATACTCCTGCGCCCGTTTTGCTCTTGAGGACTTATCTCGTGTCCAACGTCGTTGCCGACCATCTCGTTTTACTCGACCACCTGCGCAGCATCCTGGTCGCCGTGGGTGAGGCCGAGCAGGTTCCTGAAGAAAGCCACGCTCTGTTTCTGGAGCGCTTTGACGAGCTGCGTGCGTTGCTGCCCGTCGACCCGATTGAAAGCCAGTACCTCGGCCAGGACATCCTGTGCCAGGTGATCACCCGCTATCCGCAAATTGCCCACCTGGTCCCGCGCGACCTGCTGTGGTACTTCGCCGGTGACTGCCTGCACTACATGCCGGATGACGAAATCGATCTGTATCAGGCGCTGGAAGAACGTCGTTTCGAAGCCGAACAGAACGACGAACCGTTCGACTGGAATCAGGAAAAACAGCTGTTGTCGATGTCGAATCAGGACAGCAAGCACTGATCTGCGATCAGTGATTATCAAGGCCCGCGGTGCTGAACCGACGGGCCTTTTTTATCGGGACAAACCGTCACTCTCCGGCATTTCGTATTGCGCCGCAATCTTCGCTGACGGCTTGCCCAAGGTTGGCTCTTTCTCCAGGCATTCCACCAGATAGTCGATCAACACCCGCAACTTCGGCGGCAAATAACGCGTTGGGGAATGCAGCAGCCACAAACCGCCGTGGTAGGACGCCAGGAAGGTCCACTCCGGCAGTACCTGCACCAGCAAGCCCTGCTCCAGCGCATGGCGAGCGGTGAAATACGGCAGGCTGCCGATGCCAATATGTTCAAGCACCGCACCCAGGCGCACGCCGGTGTGGTTGGCCGCGTATCGACCGCGCACGCCGACCGTGACCGATTTGCTGCCCTGTTTGAATTTCCAGCGCGCATCGTGCGGAGTTTCCCCCAGATAGATGCAGCTGTGATTGAGCAGATCATGGGGATGGCTCGGCGTGCCGTGCTCGGCCAGGTAGCGCGGCGTGGCGCAGAGCATATGATCAATAGTCAGCAGTTGTCGTCCGACCAACCCCACGGGTGGCCGATCAGTGATGCGGATCGCCAGGTCGACGTGGTCGTCGATCAGGTCCACCTGCCGATCTTCAAGCATCAGCTCTATGTCGACCTTGGGGAAACGCCGAAGGAATTCCGGCATGTGCGGATGAATCACGAAACGTCCGACCGCTTTCGGCACACTGATCCGTACCCGACCCTCGGCTTCATGGGTGAACTGGCCACTGATTTCCATCACTGACTTGGCCGCGCTGACCATCTCCTGACAGCGCTTGAACACCTCTTCCCCGCCATCGCTAAGGCGTAACTTGCGTGTGGTGCGCTGCAGCAACCGGGTAGCCAGGGCTTTTTCCAGACGCGAGATGCTGCGGCGGATCGCCGATGGTGACGAACCCAGATGCCGCGCGGCCTCGGAGAAGCTGCCGGTCTCAACGACCTTGACGAAAATCGCCATCTCACCCAGCAGCGGCAGCGGTAAATTGATGCTCACGGCGCACAAGTCCTTTGAGGTTTGAACGGATTATCACGCATCAGGGCCGTCCCTATAATAAAAATAATGAACCAGTGATACAGGGTGCACCATGACGCTTCGCCTCTTTTTCCACAGTGATGACCTCAAGGCCAACGTCGAAGTCCTCGAATGCACAGCACATGAGCAGGAGTTCGCAGTGATCCTGCGTGCGACCCTGTTTCATCCCCAGGGTGGCGGCCAACCTTGTGACACCGGATGGATCGGCGACAGCCGAGTGCTGCGAGTGGTGCAGGAGCCGGAGCGCATCGTTCACTTCGTCGACGCACCGGTAAAAATTGGCATGGTTGCGATCCGGGTCGACGAACAGCGCCGCCGCTTCAATACGCGCATGCACTCTGCCGGGCATCTGATCGGGCATTTCGTCCAGGCGCTGGGCTGGATGCCGATCAAGGCGCATCACTGGCCGGATGAAGGCAAGGTGCAGTTCAAGCCTGGCGACGGCGCCGAGGAGATTGACGCCATCACCCTGCAAACCGGTGTCGAACAGTGGATCGCCCATGATTTGCCGCGCCTGACGTCGTTGCGCGAAGGTGTCCGGGAAATAGGATTTGGTGAATTACCCGCCTATGGTTGCGGCGGCACTCACGTGAAGAGCCTCAAGGATTTGGGCTCGATCACCATTGCTTCACTCTCACAGAAAAAGAGCACGCTGTCCGTCCACTATCACGTGGACTGAGCACCCGAGGCGACGCCATGGCGGCATCGCTTGATACTCAGGCCCGGCATTCGTCGGCCCGCTGACTCACCCTTAGATGGATCTAAAGCATGATGCTGGATGTCGAGCGTCTCGATGAGACGTGCATAAAAAAACTGGCGAACCAGGAGGTGCTCGCCGTTCGCCTGCAAGGCTTTTTACCGCCGCCGTTGGCGCTGCAGATTGGCGACAAAATTCTCGCTCCCGGATTTGAAGGCTATATCAACGCACCGAGCATCGGCCGCATCGGCATGGCGTTCTACGAGGCGGAAAACCAGCCGATGCTGATCGAAGATTACTTCGATCGAGCCGCCCGCAATATTGCTGAACTGCGCAACCGATGTGCACCGTACGCGTCCCCCGTCGATACCTTGCGCTGCCTGCTTGATGAGTCGTGGCCGGCCGGCGCGCACCTGGAAAGTCTTTACGGCCGCAAAATGTACGTGGGCCTGTCCAGGGTAGTGAAACCCGGTGTGTGCTTTCTCGCCCACCACGACGTTTTCGCCAAGGACGCGCCGGACAGTTTCCAGGCCCGAAGCCTGGAGGCGCAGTTCGCCTGCAACCTGTACTTGAACATGCCCGCCGTCGGCGGTGCGTTGCAGATGTGGGATCAGGCCATTTCACCGGAGCAATTTGACGAGATGCGCGGCGATAGCTATGGCATCGATCCGGCCCTGCTCGGCCCTCCCGCCCTGGAAATTCGTCCTGCGCCGGGGGATTTCATCATGTTCAATTCGCGCTGCATGCACGCGGTAACGCCGGGCATTCAAGACCCGCGTCTGAGCCTGTCTTTTTTTGTCGGCTACCGCGGCAGTGCGTCGCCCCTGACCTTCTGGAGCTGACATGCTTTCCAATTACCTGGGGGAATTCCTCGCACTGGCCACCATTCACTTCCTCGCAGTGGTGGCCCCCGGGCCGGACTTCGCCGTCACCATCCGCCAGAGCGTGCGCTTCGGCCGACCTGTGGGCATTTGCACAGCGCTGGGAATTGGTGCCGGAATTTCCGTGCACGTGCTGTATACCGTACTGGGCGTTGGCGCACTGATGCACACCCTGCCGTGGATGCTGACCGCCGCCAAGGTGCTCGGCGGCGCTTATCTGGTTTACCTCGGCGTGAACCTGCTGCGCAGCCAACCTAAATCAGCGATAGAGGGTGAGTCCTCTGAAGAGCCGCCAACGCAGCAGCAAACCTTGCTCAAAGCTTTCAGCACCGGTTTTTTGACCAACGCCACCAACCCCAAGGCGACGCTGTTTTTCCTGGCGATTTTCACCAGCCTGATCAGCGAGAACACGCCTTTGCAGGTTCAAGCGCTGTACGGCGCATGGATGTGCTTCGTCAATGCGCTGTGGTTCGTGATCGTCGCGCTGTTTTTCTCCAACCCCGGCGTGCGCCTGCTGTTCCTGCGCATGGGGCATTGGTTCGAACGCGGCATGGGGGTGATCCTGATTCTGTTCGCCGGGCGACTGGTGTTGTCCATGTGAGTAAACAGGTCCGTCATTCGTCGGTTTTCAAGCAAACCTGTCAACTCTGACAGTAGGCAGCGGGCGGCCGAACGCGTTAAGTGTGATGAGCGACATCCCGCTGACACTCGAAGGCTTCTCCATGCCTGCGGCCCATCCCTTCTCCAGCGCTGAGTTACCAGATTTCGTGGAGTCACGAATCACCGGGCACGCTGTCGGCTGCATCCAGCAGCGATGGGCGGGCGAACATTTGCTGCGCGGCGCCCTGCCGGACTCCACGGCGTTACACCTGTCGAGTAACGATTATCTATGCCTGGCTAACGAGCGCCAACTGATTGAGGCACACGCTGGCGCCGTAATGGCAACGCAACATCAGTTGCTCATGTCCGCCACCTTTCTTCACGGCGATACGCCAACCGCGCGACTGGAACAACGCCTCGCGCAATTTATGCGCGCACCCGACAGCATCCTTTGCCAATCAGGCTGGGCCGCCAATGTCGGGCTGTTGCAAGCCATCGCGGATCAGCACACGCCGGTTTATCTGGATATCCACGCACATATGTCGCTCTGGCAAGGCGCTCATGCCGCGCACGCCCGCGCGATCGCCTTTGCCCACAACGACGCCACCCATGCGGAGCGCCAGATCAAGAAGCATGGCCGAGGCGTGATTGCAGTGGATGCGGTCTACAGCACGAACGGAAGTCGCTGTCCCCTGGCGGATTTCGCCGATGTTGCGCAGCGTAACGACTGTGTTCTGGTGGTCGACGAATCCCATTCGCTCGGGACCCACGGCCCCCATGGTGCCGGACTGGTGGCCGAGCAGGACCTGATGCGCAACGTGCATTTCCAGACGGCCAGCCTGGCCAAAGCGTTCGCCGGGCGCGCCGGACTGATCACTTGCGCGAGCCATTTCAAGGATTACTTCGCAATGGAGTCCTATCCGGCAATCTTCAGCTCCTGCCTGCTGGATCACGAGCTGACCTGGTTCGAACAGGTGGCGGACTTCATCACACTCGCTGACGATCGTCGCCTCAAGCTGCATGCAGTCACCCGGCAGGTGCGAACAGCGCTCACGCAATTGGGCTACGACACCAGCGCGGGCACCGAGCAAATAATCGCGCTGCAATCAGGGCGCGAACTGCTGACCCTTGGCCTGCGGGATGCATTGCAAGCACGGGGCATATTTGGCTCGGTATTTTGCGCGCCGGCCACCGGGCTTCACCGCTCCCTGATACGGCTGTCCATGAACTCGGGACTCAGTGAAATGGACGTCGAGCGCCTGATAGATGTGTGTGCGCAGATTCGGGATGAGGTGAGGCTGGACCAGTGGAAACGGCCGAGATCGGCGGACCCATAGGATTTTGATCGCGAGTACGCGACAAATCACGCACACACAAAAACGCCGATCAATTGAGCGGCGTTTCTGAGAAATTGGAGCGGGAAACGAGACTCGAACTCGCGACCCCGACCTTGGCAAGGTCGTGCTCTACCAACTGAGCTATTCCCGCAAATGGCGTCCCCTAGGGGACTCGAACCCCTGTTACCGCCGTGAAAGGGCGGTGTCCTAGGCCACTAGACGAAGGGGACACGCTACCCGGAACACATGGTGTGTGTTTCGGTGCCCAGATCCGCATCCGAAGACTTGGTTCTGGTTTCACTCGTTCTTGCCCGAAAGCAAGAGCGTTTAAAATTGGAGCGGGAAACGAGACTCGAACTCGCGACCCCGACCTTGGCAAGGTCGTGCTCTACCAACTGAGCTATTCCCGCATTGGCGTCCCCTAGGGGACTCGAACCCCTGTTACCGCCGTGAAAGGGCGGTGTCCTAGGCCACTAGACGAAGGGGACACACGTACAACATTCACTCCCTACTGCGCTTCGCTGTGTGCTTTACGCTGTAAGTGGCGCGCATTCTATGGATGGATTGAAGGGTCGTCAACCCCCAGATATAAATTTATTTAAATCAATGACTTCGAGGTGCTTTCAGGACGATTTCCGGCATTTCCGTCGCCCGGCCATTGACGCCTATATTCTGGCACCCGCCAAGCGGTTATAGTCCACCCTGATGAATGATGGCATTGTGCATGCACCTGATTACAGCTGACTTATCGATAACCGAAGACAGCCGATACAGGTCTGGACGCCACCGAACCAACTCGTCGTGCGGCGCTATGCGCCCCTATGCCAAGCCACTACACTCGCACGCGAACCCTATCAAGAGGTCTTACCGGTGACACCACTCATGATCACCCTGCTAGTCGTAGCCGGGATCGCACTATTGATCGCCATTGGCTACATGAACCATGTGGTGGAAAACAACAAACTGGAAAAGGCCCGCGCCAAGGTCGAACTCAATGACCGCTTGCGTCGTTGCGGCGAAATCACCGAGACCTTCCCTGGTCAGCTGATGACACCGGCGTTGAAGCTGTTACTGACCCGACTGGAACTCAACGTCTGCCAGCGACTGCTCAACCTGGAAAAATCCAGCGCCAACCTCAAGGCACGGATCACCGAGTTGTCAGCTCTGACCGCCCAAGGCGAATCGCTGCCGGTAAATAACCCGCCCTCGCCCATCCAGACCGAAGCCAAGGCCAAGGACGTGCGTTTCCTGCTCGAAGCCTTGCACGGTCAGATCACCCGCGCGGCGCAAGACGGCTTCTTGCAACCCACCGAAGCCAAGCGCTGGATTCGCGAAGTCCGGCATATTCTGGTGTTGCTGCACATCGAGTTCTTCAACAACCTCGGCCAGCAATGCCTGCAGCAGAATCAGCCTGGCCAGGCGCGGCTGGCGTTCGAGCGCGGCGTGCAATACCTGCGCAAACAGCAGGAACCGCAGATCTACGCCGAACAATTGGAGTACCTGGAAAAACTCCTGGCCCGGGCCAACGCCCAAGTCATGGACAAGACCGCCCCGGCTGAAGATGAAGTTAACCAATTGACCACCGGGCTCAAGGAAGTGGAAGCCGACGCTGACTGGAAGAAGAAAGTGGTGTACGACTGATCAGCGCACATGCAAAAAGCCACCGATCAAGGTGGCTTTTTTTTGCCCGAACATTACAACCTGAAATGCCCGACCATCCCCTTCAGTTCCACGCCCAACTGCGCCAGCTCGATGCTTGACGCCGCATTGCCCTGCATCGCCAGCGATGACTGATCGGCACTCGCGCGGATACTGGTGACACTGCGGTTGATTTCCTCAGCCACTGAACTCTGCTCTTCCGCCGCCGCCGCGATCTGCTGGTTCATCTGCTGAATCAACGACACCGCCGCTGCAATGCTGCCCAATGCGCTTTCGGTTTGCAGGGCGTCGGACACCGCCAGTTTCACCAGCTCGCCACTGTTCTGAATCTGCTGCACCGACGACTGCGCGGCGGATCGCAGGGCGCTGACCAGCCGCTCGATTTCTTCGGTCGATTGCTGTGTGCGCTTGGCCAATGCCCGGACTTCGTCGGCGACCACGGCAAAGCCCCTGCCCTGCTCGCCAGCCCGGGCGGCCTCGATGGCGGCGTTGAGCGCCAGCAGATTGGTTTGTTCTGCCACGCTCTTGATCACCCCGAGCACGGTGCCGATGTTCTGGATTTCCGCGCTGAGGCTTTCGATGCTGGAACTGGCGGACGTCGCCGAGTCGGCCAGTTGCTCAATCCGCGCCATGCTCTGGCGCACCACTTGCTGGCCGTCTTCGACCTTGCCGTCCGCGGTCTGTGCCGCCACGGCCGCTTCTTCGGCATTGCGCGCGACGTCATGCACCGTGGCTGTCATCTGGTTCATGGCGGTGGCGACTTGTTCGGTCTCTTCTTTCTGGCTGCTGACTTCGAGGTTGGTCTGCTCGGTGACCGCCGACAGCGATTGCGCAGAATTCGCCAACTGCTCGATGCCGGCTTGCAGGCCGCTGACAATCTGGCTCAACCCGGCGCCCATCTGCTGCATCGCCTGCATCAACTGGCCGATTTCATCGCGCCGCGTCACTTCGATTTTGGCGCTGAGGTCACCGGCAGCAATTTGCTGCGCCACGGCGATCACTCGACGCAACGGCGTGACGATCAGCCGGGTGATAAACCATGAGGCGATCAGCCCGACTAGCAAGGCCAGCGCCGAGGAACCGAGGATTAGCAGTGAATTCTTGTTCAGCTCGGCCTGCATCGACAGGTCTTCAGCGTCATAGGCTCGATCCACCCGCTCCACCACTTGCGCGGCGCGTTCGTGCAGTTGCTGGTAGACCTGTTTTTCCTGGGCCAGCAGGCCGGTGTACTCGGTGAGTTTTTCGCTGAAACTGGCGATATGGCCCGCCACTTCATTGAGCACGGTCTGGTAACCGGCATCCTTGATTGAGGTTTTCAACGCTTCGGCCTGAGCGAGCGCCTGCTCGGCCTGCTCGATCTTGCCCTGTGCCGCGTCCTCGTCAACGCCCTTGCGACTTTGATCCAGACGTACCCGGGCTTCGTTCAGGGCTTGCAGCATCAGGCGCGACACTTGGCTGACCTGGTTGGCCTGCTCGATGAATTCCGCCCCCTCCTTGCCTTCCGAGGTTTTCAGCGTATAACCGCCGTCGTCCGCCAGGCCCGCCTGCAAAACATCCAGATTGTTGGCCACACTGGACACCGACCAACTGGCCATTTCCAGCGCAAGGTCCTTACTTTGGGTCAGTTCGACAAACTCGTCGAACGCCTTGCGATACGCCGCCAGGGACTGCTCAACATCATTCATCACCGGCACATTGGCCGCTGATTGCGCTTTCAACTGCGTTGCCAGGGCCACCAGCGAATCGACGCCGGCGTGCAAGGCGTCGACGGTTTTCGGGTCGCCGCGCAAGGCATATTCCTGCTCCAGCAGCCGCACCTTGAGCAACTCGCTGTTCAGCGAGGACATCTGCTTGAGGCCGCCGAAGCGCTGGCTGATGGTCTGCAAGGACCAAACGCCAATGGCCGCCACCAATGCAGTCAACAACAGGACGAGGACAAACCCGATCCCCAGTTTCTTCGCCATACCGAGGTTGGCAAAACGTCCTTGCACGGCCGAAATCATTGCGCGTAATCCCCTTCAGATGCCCAATGGCAGCAAGACCATTCTGTAAGTTTGCAGAGTCGCAACGGCGTGCCCGTCAGCACAAGTCTCTGGCGTCGGAATAATGGCAATTAGCTACGCCTGCGTCGCTTTCAGAACATTCGAGGTCGATCCCGAGTCGCTGCCTTGAAGAACGTCATCGCTCGTGGGTCACTGCCAAATGCCACGTTGATCCGCAGCCAGTTACCCGCCTCCCCCGTCGGGCTGAACGCGCCTGGAGAAGACAGCTGCACGCCGCAGTCACTGGCCAATTCACGCAACTGCTCGTGATTCAGCCATTTGGCGCGCGCCCAGACGAACAAACCGCCGCTCGGTTTTCCAAAGACCTCCCACTCTGCATCGTCCAATGCCTGTAAAACCTGAGCCCGATGGCAACTTAAACGTTGTCGTTGCCGCTGCACCAATTTGCGATAAGCGCCGTTGGCCAGCAGATTGGCCAGCACCGCCTCACAGAACCTGGACGCGCCCATGCTGCTGACCATCTTCACTTCCGCCAGGCGCGCGACCATTTCCGACGGTGCCACGACGAAGCCGACGCGCAGCGAACTGCTGAGGGTTTTGGAAAAACTGCCGACGTAAATCACCGAGGTGTCGCCCGCCCGCGAGGCAAGCCGAGCACCGCACGGGCTGTTCAGGTCGGCATACACATCGTCTTCGATCACCAGCACCCCGTAGTGCTTGGCCAAGGCCAGCACACGGTTGGCCACCGCCGGCGCCAGGTTACTGCCGGTGGGGTTGTGGAAGAAGCTGTTGATGAACAAGGCCTGTGGCCGGTTTGAGGCGAGAACGGCCTCCAGAATGTCAATGTCCGGCCCACGGGGCGTGCGCGGCACCTCGACCATGCGCACGCCGTGCAGCCGCAGCAGGTCGAACAGCGGTGCATAACCGGGGTTCTCCACCACCACGCAGTCGCCGGGTTTGAGCAGAGTGCGCACTACCAGGTCGAGGGCCTGGCTGGCGCCGGCGGTACTGAGGAGGGAGTCTTCACTTGCCGGGATGTCCAGCAGCTTCAAGCGCTTGAGGATTTGCTGGCGCAAGGCCGGCAAGCCGAGGGGTGTGCTGTAACTGAACAGTCCGGCCATGTCAGTGCGGGTGACCTGGCGGATCGCATAACTGAGGTCGTCGGTTTCCCGCCAGCTCTCAGGCAAACTGCCGCAACACAACTTCAGCGCGGCGGGGCCAGCGTCGACACGGTCGATACGCTGCGGCTCGCTGCCCTCGAACCACGCAACGTCGCAGGCGCAAGCGCTGACCGGCAGCGGCGCCGCCACCACGAAACCCGAACCATGCCTCGACGCCAAGACCCCTTGGGTGATCAGCCGCTCATACGCCTCGATGACGCTGGACTGGCTGACCAGATTGTCCCTCGCCAGCGCACGGGTTGACGGCAGACGAGTGCCTGGGCTCACCTCTTCGCGTCGGATCCAGCCAGCCACCGCGTCGACGATTTGCTGTACGACAGGCACCAGGGCCTGTCGGTCAATTCTCAATTCCATGAGCACGCAAACTCCTGACTGTTTTTGCGGGAAGGAGTTAAGCACAGGCGCGCCGAAAACGATGTGCGACAACGCCGTCAAAAAGCACCGTTCTAACCATTTGAAACACAATGGCCAGCGCTGAAAAACGGCTAAAAACTGCGACCGAAAAAAAACCCGCTTGAACGCGGGTTTTTTCTTACAAGACTCGACGACTCTTCTGTCAGAACGCCGTGACGCCGCCGTCCACTGCCAGGGAATGACCGGTGGTGAACGCCGCGCCATCGCTGCACAGGTACAACACGGCGCTGGCGATCTCCTCGACCTTGCCGATACGCCCCACCGGGTGCATGGCGTTGGCGAATTCACCTTTCTTCGGATCAGCTTCATAAGCGCGGCGGAACATATCGGTGTCGATCACCGCCGGGCAGACCGCGTTGACCCGAATTTTCTTCTTGGCGTACTCGATCGCCGCGGATTTGGTCAGGCCGATCACCGCATGCTTGGACGCCGCATAGATGCTCATCTTCGGCGCAGCACCCAGGCCCGCCACCGACGCAGTGTTGACGATCGCCCCGCCGCCCTGGGCCAGCATTAACGGCAGCTGGTATTTCATGCACAACCAGACGCCTTTGACGTTGACGCCCATGATCGCGTCAAACTCGTCCAGGGTGCCTTCGGGCAACTTGCCCTTTTCGATTTCAATGCCGGCATTGTTGAAGGCGTAATCGAGACGGCCGTAAGTGCCGATGACTTCCTCCATCAAATGTCGCACTTCGCTTTCCTGAGTGACGTTGCAGCGCACGAAAGTCGCTTCGCCGCCCGCAACACGGATCAGCGCCACGGTGCCTTCGCCACCGGCGGCGTCGAGGTCCGACACCACCACTTTCAAGCCTTCGGCGGCGAATGCCTGAGCGGTCGCGCGGCCAATGCCGGCGGCGCCACCGGTGACCACTACTACCTGGCCGGAAAACGTCATGCTCATTGTTATGTCCTCGAGAAATACGCGGGATCGTGTCGCAGCAGTCTAGCCATCGCCGCCGTGCCGGGGCAGCACTATCCAAACGCGGGTTATGGCCTTATGGATGACGGTGATAGAACACCCCGACGGACCATCACTGCACTGGATCGACCTGCATTCGCCGCATCAGCCAACCTTGCGCCGGAGCCCTTGAGCAGCTATCAACAAGGCTTCACTCATCTTGAGCACCTGCCATGACTGCCCAGACCAACCGCCAGTTCCTGCTCGCCAAACGCCCGGTGGGCCCGGCGACCCGCGAGACCTTCACCTATCAGGAAGTCCCGGTCGGCGAACCGGCGACAGGACAGATTCTGGTCAAGAATGAATACCTGTCCCTCGACCCGGCCATGCGTGGCTGGATGAATGAAGGCAAGTCCTACATTCCGCCGGTTGGCCTGGGCGAGGTGATGCGGGCGCTGGGTGTTGGCCAAGTCATCGCGTCGAATAACCCGGGGTTCACGGTCGGTGACTACGTCAACGGCGCCTTGGGCGTGCAGGATTATTTCCTCGGCGAGCCGCGAGGTTTCTACAAGGTCGATCCGAAACTGGCGCCGCTGCCGCGTTACTTGTCCGCACTGGGCATGACCGGCATGACCGCCTACTTCGCCCTGCTCGACGTCGGCGCACCAAAGGCCGGCGACACCGTGGTCCTGTCCGGCGCTGCAGGCGCGGTGGGCAGCATCGCCGGGCAAATCGCCAAGCTCAAGGGCTGCCGGGTCATCGGCATCGCCGGCGGCGCCGACAAGTGCAAATTCCTGATCGACGAACTGGGTTTCGACGGTGTCATCGATTACAAAAACGAAGACGTCCACGCGGGCCTGAAACGCGAGTGCCCGAAAGGCGTCGACGTTTATTTCGATAACGTCGGCGGCGATATTCTTGATGCAGTGTTGAGCCGCCTGGCGATGAAAGCGCGGGTGGTGATCTGCGGCGCGATCAGCCAGTACAACAATAAGGACGCGGTCAAAGGTCCGGCCAACTACCTGTCGCTACTGGTCAACCGGGCGCGAATGGAAGGTTTCGTGGTGATGGACTATGCCGCGCAATTCGCTGCCGCCGGGCAGGAAATGGCCGGTTGGATGGCCGCGGGGCAGCTTAAGAGCAAGGAAGACATCGTCGAGGGCTTGGAGACCTTCCCCGAAACACTGACCAAGTTGTTCAGCGGTGAAAACTTTGGGAAGTTGGTGTTGAAGGTCTGAAGCCAGACTCAGTCAGTGTGGGAGTGAGCTTGCTCCCACAGTTTTTTGCGGTGGTCAGGCGATCTCGGCCACCACATCCGCCAGCGCCTTCGCCGGATCCGACGCTTGGCTGATCGGCCGGCCAATCACCAGATAATCAGAACCGGCATCCAGCGCCTGGCGCGGGGTGAGAATCCGCCGTTGATCATCCTGCGCACTGCCCGCCGGACGAATCCCTGGGGTGACCAGTTGCAGCGACGGGTGAGCGGCCTTCAATGCCTGGGCTTCCAGCGCCGAGCACACCAGGCCGTCCATCCCGGCTTTCTGCGCCAGCGCGGCGAGACGCAGTACTTGCTCCTGCGGCTCGATGTCGAGGCCGATGGCCGCCAGGTCTTCGCGCTCCATACTGGTCAGCACGGTCACGCCGATCAGCAACGGCTGCGGACCGGTGCGCTGGTCGAGCACTTCACGGCACGCCGCCATCATGCGAAGGCCGCCGGAACAGTGTACGTTGACCATCCACACGCCCATTTCCGCCGCTGCCTTGACGGCCATGGCGGTGGTGTTGGGGATGTCGTGGAATTTGAGGTCGAGGAATACTTCAAAACCCTTGTCACGCAAGGTGCCGACGATACCCGAGGCGCTGCTGGTGAACAGCTCTTTGCCGACTTTGACCCGGCACAGTTTCGGGTCCAACTGATCGGCCAGCTTCAGTGCGGCGTCACGGGTGGGGTAATCCAGGGCGACGATGATAGGAGTCTGGCAAGCGGACATGAGTGGGCTCTCAGGCAAGTCGAAATCGGCGCGCATTGTAGCGGAACCAGCGGCGCTGCGGGACCCGGTGATCGGTAAATCGTCCTCAGCGATCAGTTCATTCAAAGCCGCTCAACCCGCGCATGGCTCTTACTCCAATCCGTCAACAAGCTGTACGCCACCGCCAACAACGTCGGGCCGATAAACAACCCGATAAACCCAAACGCAATCAACCCGCCAAACACCCCCAGCAACACAATCACCAACGGCAAATTGCCGCCGCGGCTGATCAGGTACGGCTTCAGCACGTTATCCACACCACTGATGATGAACATCCCCCAAATCCCGAGGAACACCGCATACCCGTACTCGCCCTTCCACGCCAGCCAGGCCGTGGCGGGAATCCACACCAGGGGCGGGCCCATGGGAATCAGGCTCAACAGGAAGGTGACAATCCCCAGCACCAATGCCCCCGGCACGCCGGCGATCAGGAAACCGATCAACGCCAGCACTGCTTGCGCTGCCGCGGTCCCGATGACGCCGTTGACCACCCGCTGCACCGTGCCCGCCACCAGTTCGATGTAATACCCGGCGCGATCGCCGATCAGACGTTCCAGCAAACCGTGTACGAAATGTGCCAGGCGCGGCCCATCGCGGTAGAAGAAAAACACGAAGACGATGCTCAGAGTCAGCTCAAGGATGCCACCGCCAATCTGTGCGCTGCGCGCCAGAAGCCAGTTGCCGACCTGCCCCAGATAGGGTTTGACCGCGACCATCATCGCCGCGCCCTGTTGATCGATGCTGTTCCAGATGCCCACCAGGCGTTCACCCACCAGAGGCAAACTGCCGAGCCAGACCGGTGCTTCCGGCAGGCCGTCCATTTGCACATCCTTGATGAAGGCCGTGGCATCGCGCACGTGGTCCGCCAGGTTGAAGCCCAGCCAAACCAGCGGCGCCGCAACCAACACCATCCAGCCGACGGTCAATATAGCGGCGGCCAGCGACTCACGGCCGTTGAGCCAGCGGGTCAGCAGGCGCATCAGCGGCCAACTGGCGAAGGCCAGCACAGCGCCCCAGAACAGCGCCGACCAGAACGGCGCCATGACCCATAAGCTCGCGCCAAACAGCACCAGGAGCAGGATCTGCACCAACAGTCGATCGTTATTGAGCATGGAATCTCTCGAGCAAGTTCAACCAACAAAGAGTAGGCGGACGGTGCCAAGCCGTTCGCCCGATGCAGCTTAGCGCAAGAGTTCGATGCGCAGGCCTGCGTCTTCGACCTTGCCGGTCTCCATGCGCGCGGCTCGCACGCCTTGATTGATCAGGGCCTGGCGCCAGGCTTCGGCCTGCTGGCCAGAAACACTGATGCGCAAGGTGGTGTCGAGATTGAGGCCGCGGGAGATCAGGCGCAGCCAGGTGGCGTCGGGTTCTGCGACGAGTTTTGGCAGGTCCAGTTCGCCGGTGCTTTTGAGCTGACGCAGCAGCGTGGCCGAGGTCGGCAGCAAGTCGCCCAGCGGCGTGCTCGCCTCGAACTGTTCGACATGCAGGTAGGCTTTGCGATTGCCGCGGGTGATGCTGTAGAGCGCCACCAGGGTGCTGTCCTGTGGCGCGGCCAGGCGCAAAAGCAAATAGGCTTGTTGCTCGTCGGAGCCGTAGAGCTTGGCGTTGCCGAACACTTCGTTGGCCCACAGGCTGCTTTCACCGCAATCCCGCGCCTGGCACCAGAACAGCAGTTCGGCGCCCTTTTCCTGCAAGGCTTCGCGGGCGGCGGTGAAGGCTTCGGTGGAGGCATGCTCCGGAGGCAATTCATAGGTGATCGAAGTGGTTTGCCCACGGGCACTGACCTGACCGTCGAAGCGCAACTGACCGCTGATCTTGCGGATCGAGCCCATTGGGTAGATGCGCTCGACCTCGGTCGCCGTGCGATAGTCGACGATTTGCGCGTCGGCCAGCCGTGGAACCAAGGGTAAGTCCTGGCTACCGGGCACATCGGCGGCGAATAACCAGGGGCTGAAACAACAGAACGCCAGCAGGCTGATGGAGCGCATAAGGCGACTCATCGGATGGAAATGGCCGGAACGCTTACGCCAGGACGGGCGTCATCGCGGTACTGCGGCACATGAACGTCACCCCGGATGACGGCCGGAACTCGGCCATCGGATGTCGCAGCAGTGTAGAGATCGATCATGGTTGTCTCCCTTTTCAACCCGACCAGCCTCGACAGTTGCCGGGCGCAAGTCAAGGAACGGCGAAGAACCGATTGAAACAGTCTGCGACAAGCTCGGCGCCGGCCTCGTCGTTGAGGTGCAAATGATGGCCACCGGGCAGTTGCTCACAGGCAAAGGGTAGACGCTCCAGCAACTCGTGGTGTTTGGCGAGCATGCCGTCAGCCGCGACGACTAATTGCGTAGGACAGGCGATACGCTGTACGAAGGACAACGCCTGTTCATCCGACAGCCGCAGCGGCGAAGCCAGGGTCAGGCGACTGTCGGTGCGCCAGGTGTAACCGCCGGCGACCGGCATCAAGCCGCGCTGGCCGAGCAGTTCGGCTGCTTCGCGACTGACCGCCACCAAGCCGCGCATCCGCGCTTCGATGGCACGTTCAAGGTTGCTGTAGACCGGTTTGCGTTTGGCCTGCAAATCCAGTTGCGCTTGCAGGGCCATGCCCATGCGTTCGGCGGCATTGTCGTGAGAGGCTGTAGGAGGAATCACCCCGTCGATCAGCGCCAGATGAGTGATCCGCTCCGGCAGCGCCCCTGCCAGCACTACGGAAACGATCGCGCCCATGGAGTGCCCGAGCAAACCGAACCGCTTGAAGCCTAGTTGTTCTGCGACCTGCAACACGTCATAGGCATAATCCCACAAGGCATAACCCGCGCCCAAAGGCCGATGCCCGGAATGGCCGTGTCCGGCCATGTCGAGGGCGACGATGCGCAAACCGTGAAGCTTGGGCGCCAGCCGCGCGAAGCTGTTGGCGTTGTCCAGCCAGCCATGCAAGGCAATCACGGGCAAGCCGTCCTCGGGGCCGAACATATGCGCGGCCAGTTCGATGTGCGGCAGGCTCAGGCGTACTTCCTCAACGGCGCTGTTCATGGGGTGTCCTTTTGGCGCCGGCCTTCCCAGCGGTTAAACAGATTTTTCAACAGCGTGGCGGTGTCTTGCGGGCGTTCGAGGGGAAACATGTGGCCGCCGGGCATGGTCAGGGTTTCCCCGTGGGGCATGCGACCGACTCCGACCGCGTGGTGGCGCATCACCACTCGACTCTGGCGCCCGCGCACCACGGCCAGCGGCACCTTCAACTCCCGCGCGCGCCCGGGACTGGTGTGCGGCACGCCGCGGAAGATACTGATTTCGGTAGCGGGATCGAAGCTCAGGCGCAGGCAATCACCGACCTGGTGCAAACCGTGCTGCAAGTAAGCGTCGAGGCATTCTGGGTCGAACGCGCGAAACAGCGTCTTGCCGGCGAAATACGCCCGGGCACTGTCGAGGTCGGCGAACTCTTCGCGGCGACCGAGTGTGCGCCCGGCCGGAGTCAGGCGATCGATGAAACCGAAACGCTTTGCCGCGCGAATCACCCACTGATCGGCGCGGGTCAGCACTGGCGAATCGAGCATCACCACGCCGCGATACAGTTCAGGGCAACGCAGCGCGGCGTGCAAATGCAGCACACCGCCAAACGAATGCCCCACACCCCACACCGGCTGGGCTTGTTGCTGCAGGTGATGGATCAATTCATCCACCAGATTGAGCCAGTTATCGTCCGCCGGAAAACGCGGGTCGTGCGCATGCTGTTGCAGGTGCGCAACCTGATACTCAGGCGCCAGCGCGGCGAACAACTTGCCATAAGTCCCCGACGGAAACCCGTTGGCGTGGGCGAAAAAAATCTGCTGCGACATACCGGCCAATCCACCTCAAAACAAGCGTCGATTGTCCGTAAGTCACGGCCCCACAGCAATGACCGTAACTGCCAGGAATGATGACAGTCCGGCCGTGCTGATGACCGATTCAGCGTGCCGGCGGCTTTTCACCCAGCGGTACCACCGCCATGGTCAGGCGCGACACACAACTGGCCTTGCCTTCGTCGCTGGTTAACCGGATGTCCCAGACGTGGGTGGTGCGGCCGATGTGGATCGGCTTGGCCACAGCTGTCACCCGACCGCTGCGCAGACCGCGCAGGTGGTTGGCGTTGATTTCCAGGCCCACGCAGTAGAACTTGCTGGCATCGATGCACAGGTAGCTGGCCATGGAACCGACGGACTCGGCCAGCACCACCGAGGCGCCGCCATGCAGCAAGCCGTAAGGCTGGTGGGTGCGGTGATCGATGACCATGCTCGCGGTCAGCGACTCATCGTCAAAGCTCTCGAAACGGATGTCCAGCAGCTCGCCGATGGTGTTTTTCTGGATCGCGTTCAACTGCTCGATGCTGGGAGTGGTACGCCACAAACTCATCGTTGCCTTCCTTTATTGGTTTTGTTCGATGCTCAATCCTGCCACAGCACCGCTTCATTGCGCTCGCTCCATTCTTCGAAGCGCGCGCCATAAGCAGCCTCGATCATGTTGCGCTTGATCTTCAAGGTTGGCGTGAGGAAGCCGTTTTCCACCGCCCAGTTGTCCTTGACCACCACCAACCGCCGCAACCGTTCGTGCTTATCGAGGCTGCCGTTGACCTCCTCCAGCAGTTCTTCCAGACTCGAGTGCAGCCCGTTGCGCGCACTGCCCACGGCGTCTTGCAAGCCCACCGCCGAGAGCACGCACAGGCCCAGCGGTGCGCTCAAGCCATCGCCGACCACACAGACCTGCTCAATGCGCGAATGCACCGCCAAGCGATTCTCGATCGGCGCCGGGGCGACGTATTTTCCCTTGCTGGTCTTGAAAATTTCCTTCAATCGTCCCGTCAAGCGCAGCCGCCCTTCGGCATCCTGCTCGCCCTTGTCGCCGGTGCGCAGGAAACCGTCGGCGGTGATGGTCTCCGCAGTTTTCTGCGGCTCCTTGAAATACCCGAGCATGGTCGCCTGGCTGCGGACCTGGACTTCGCCCGCCTCATCGATGCGCACCTCGACTTCCGGGCATGGCCGGCCGATCCAGCCAGGGGTGTCATCACCGGGGGTGCCGATGTGTGAGTAGCCGCAGCTTTCGGTCATACCGTAGACCTCCAGCACATCGAGGCCAAGCTTGCGGTACCAAAGCAGCAGCGTCTGCGGCACCGGCGCGGCACCAGACAGCGCTACGCGCAAGGCATCCAGGCCCAGGCCTGCCAGCACTTTGTGCCCGACGCGCTTGCCGATGAAGGGCAGGCCGAGCAGGAAATCCAGGCGTTTGGCGGGCATTTTGCTGTACACGCCCATCTGGAATTTGGTCCAGATTCGCGGCACGCCAAACAGCGCCGTCGGTCGTGCGCGGCGCAGATCGGTGAGGAAGGTGTCGAGGCTTTCGGCGAAAAATACCGTTTGCCCGGTGTAGATCGCGGCCATTTCAACAAACATGCGTTCGGCGACATGGCACAACGGCAAGTACGACAGCAGCCGGTCGGACTCGTTAAGACCGAACAACTGAGTGCCGCGGGTGGCAGCGAAACCGAGGTTGCCGAAACTGTGCATCACGCCTTTCGGCAGTCCTGTGGTGCCGGAGGTGTAAATGATCGTCGCCAGCGCCTCGGCCGGCGGCTGCGGGTTGTCCTGAATCGGCGAACTACGCTGCAAATCGGTCCAGGTAAAGCTGAACGAACCTTCGGGACAGAGCGGCAGGCTGATGGTTGGCAGATCGGCGGGCACGCCTTGGGACATGCTCGGCCAATCGTCAAGCTTGCCGATAAACGCCAGCGCTGCTTCGGAGTGTTGCAGCACTTGGGCCACGGAGTCGGCGGTGAGATTGGGATACAGCGGCACCGAAACGTGACCGGCCATCCAGATCGCCAGGTCGGCGATGATCCAGTGGGCGCAATTCTTCGAAATAAGCGCGATATGACTGCCCTGCGGCAACTCCCGTGCCCGTAGCCAGTGCGCCGCGCAACGCGCCTGATGGCCGACATCGGCCCAACTCAACGTCTCCACCTGCCCGCCACCACTGGGCTGAACCATAAACCGCTGACGCGGATGGCGAGCCTCACGCTCGTAAAACACCTCCAGCGGCAAACGAATGACAGCAGACATGTGATGCGCTCCTGTTATTTTTGTGTTGAGCAAGCGTAGTCAACCAAGCAAGTGCTTGGTTGACTAATTTCACACAAAAAATAACAACGCCTTAGTCGGAACGCCGCCCGGAGCCGGCTCGCTCCCACAGAATCACGCATACAACCCGAGACCAGGTCGGCTACTAGGCCGTCTCGACTGCTGTTGCTTTTGATCCGGCTTTTGATCTGCTCTGCCCCGTTAACCAGAGGCTGAACGCAGGTCTTGCGCAGTGGGCAACCCGGCAGGACGCCGGGTTGGCCGCCCCCGGCCAGGGATGGCCGATGGCGGCGGGCCCACGGAGCAAGGCCGGAGTGAAGGTATGCCGAGCCTTAGCGAGGCACCGAATGGAGGGGATGAAAGCGCTTGGTTACTTGGCGCTTTTCCAAGTAACCCGCTGTAAGAGCGGAACCCATAGAGGCCACCACCTAAGGAATGGATATGTACACCTGTCAAGTCTCTAGTGCCTGAACAGAAGTCATCGCTGGCAAGCCAAGCTCCCACAGGGTTTGGGGAAATCCGCAATTTACTCATCAGCAGGGAGATAGCCTTCGCGAGCAGGCTCGCTCCCACAGAATTACGCGTACAACCCGAAGCCAGGTCGGCTACTAGGCCGCCTCGGCTGCTCTTGATCTGGCTTTTGCTTTTGATCTGCTCTGCCCCGTTAACCAGAGGCTGAACGCAGGTCTTGCGCAGTGGACAACCCGGCAGGACGCCGGGTTAGCCGCCCCCGGCCATGGATGGCCGATGGCGGCGGGCCCACGGAGCAAGGCCGGAGTGAAGGCATGCCGAGCCTTAGCGAGGCACCGAATGGAGGGGATTAAAGCGCT
>NZ_JAVLSB010000017.1:0-36576 GCF_031583775.1 Pseudomonas rhizozeae | reverse complement strand
GAGCAAGGCCGGAGTGAAGGCATGCCGAGCCTTAGCGAGGCACCGAATGGAGGGGATTGAAGCGCTTGGTTACTTGGCGCTTTTCCAAGTAACCCGCTGTAAGAGCGGAACCTATTTCAGCCATCACCAAGGGAATGGATATGTACACCAGCAAACCAAGCAGCGCCTGACAACCAGTCATCGCTGGCAAGCCAAGCTCCCACAGGGTTTTGAGTACACCCGCGGATTACTCTGTAGCTGAAAGTCAGCTTTCGCGAGCAGGCTCGCTCCCACAGAGCAAATCTAAAGGTCCTCACACCCAACCCAAGAACGATGACCCCATCCCAAAAATGCCCACCGCTTCATCCCGCGCGTTGATCTTTGCCGCGCTGCCGCGTACAAAAAGCCTGTGCCTTTTTTTCATGCAAGGGAGCAGTGGATGCTGGCGTTACACACCGAGCGGTTGTCGCTGCGGACGATGGTTGAAGCCGACTGGCCGCTGTTTCTCAGGCTGCATTCCGAGCCGCAGACCATGCAGTACGTGTTTGGCGAGATCGCCGAAGAGCAGATTCGCAAAGGCTTCGAGCACCGCTTGCCGGCCTGGAGCCCGCAGTCGGACCACTGGTTGTGCCTGGTCGTCAGCGACACGGCCAGCGGCGTCGAGTTGGGTGTCAGCGGTTTCCGCATTATGTCGCCGGGCCATGCCGAAGTCGGTTGCCTGTTACTGCCGGAGCATCAGGGCAAAGGCTTTGGCACCGAGTCGCGGCTGGCGATCATCGATTACGCCCGCGAGATAGGCCTCGACTCGCTGGAGTCGACCGTCACCGACGGCAATATCGCCTCGTGCAAAGTCCTGGAAAAATGCGGATTCCAATTCCAGCGCCGCGAGCCCAACGCGTACCAAATTGGCGAGCAGTGGTTTGACGACCTGATCTACCACCTGCCCCTGACCCGATGACTCAGCCCGGCACCTTGACCTCGCTGCGCGCCCTGCCCCGGCCGACCCGCTGGCTGTTGGCCGGGATCGGGCTGGCGCGGATCGCGTCGTTCATGATCTGGCCGTTTATCGCCGTGGCCATGCACCAGCGCTTCGGCACGCCGATCACCGAGATTGGCGCGCAACTGGCGCTCGGCGCGATCATTTCGATTGCCCTGGCGCCCCTCAGCGGCCTGCTCGGCGATCGCTTCAACTCGCGCAACCTGATGCTGTTCGGTTGCGCCCTGTGCGCCGGCTGTTACCTGTTGATGGGCCTGCTGCCGGGGCAAACCAGTTATTTCGTGGCGATCATCGGCATGGCGCTGTCGCAGAGCATCCTTGAGCCCCTGCTGCGCATGCTGTTGAGCGACACGGCGGTCGACGACGCCCAGCGCACCTTTCTGTTTCACATCCGTTATTACGTGGTCAATTGCGCAGCAGCCACCGGGCCGCTGATCGGCCTGTGGTTTGCCAATCACCAGAGCGACTGGGTGTTTGCGATTGCCGTGTGCACTTACGCGGTGCTGACTCTGACCATCCTCAACGCCGCCAAGGCGCGCCTGCGCAATCCGCACCTGGCCAAGGTCGCCACCCCGCCGTTGCGCGAAGTGTTCCGGGCGATGCTTGGCAGCAAGCTGTTTTTGTCGATCATCGTCGCCAACTTTTTCCTCGTGCTGGTCTACGCGCAGATCGACGAACCGCTGACCTTCTACCTGCTGCAATTGAGCGTCGCCGACATCAACCACATCATCGCCATGATGAGCTTCACCAACGCCGCGGTGGTGCTGGTGGTGCACCTGTTTTTGATGAGCTGGCTGATCGCTCTGGCCGACAAGACTGCTTACCTGTTGGCACTTGGTTGCCTGATGGTCGCCCACGCCATCATCGCCCTCAACACTGGAGCCTGGTGGGCCGGTTGGCTGATTGCCGTGGTGTTCGCCACGTTCGCCGAGATCATCGTGATGCCGCTGTTCGGCACCTTGATCGATCGCCTCGCGCCGCCCGGCATGCGCGGCAGTTTCATCGGCATTTCGATGCTCGCCGGGTTCGGCTCGGCCCTGGCGCCGCTGCTCGGCGCGCTGGTGATCGCGCAGTACGGCGGCGCGGTGCTGTTCAGCGCGCTGGCTCTGGCGTGCATCCCCATCGGCTTGCTCGGCTACCGCGTGCTGCGGGCCAGCCAACCGGTGTTGGCGCCCGCGCCCTGAAGCGTTACGCCCGCGGTTGCTGGCCGAGGATCGTCACCCGTTCGCCATAACGCGAATGCGGAAAGTAATCCCACACTGCATGGTGCTGGGTGCAGCGGTTGTCCCAGAACACCAGGCTGTTGGGCGTCCAGCGCACCCGGCAACTGAGGATCGGTTCGCGGGCGATCAGGTCGAACAGCATGTTCAGCAGCACCTGACTTTCACCGCCGGACAACTGCACGATGTGCGAAGTGAAACCGGAGTTGACGAACAGCGTCTTGCGCCCGGTTTCCGGATGCCGCACCACCACCGGGTGCTCGGTTTTCGGCAGGTTGGCCGGCGGTTTGAAACCACGCCAGGGAATCTCGCCGTCATGCACCGCCGTCAGCTCACCGAGAAACTGCTGCATCGCCGGCGAGAGCATTTCAATGGCCAGGTGCATGTTGGCGAACAGCGTATCGCCGCCAGTGCCGATGGCCGGTGTTTCCTTGATGTACAGCATCGAACCCATCGACGGCTCAAGGTCGGCGGTGCCGTCGGTGTGCCAGGTTTCCCCGGCGACGAATCGCGACTGCGCGTTAGCGCGAATCACCACCAGTTCCGGGTCATCGCCATCGATGTCTTCGACCGGCAACGCCCGCAGTTCACCGAACACCCGGCCGAAGGCTTTGTGCTGCTCCACCGTCAGGTGCTGGTCGCGAAACACCAGTACGTGGTTTTCCAGAAAGGCCCGGCGCACTTCGCCAAGTTGCTGCTCGCTCAACGGTTGCGACAGATCAACGCCGCTGACCTCGGCGCCAATAATGGGCGTCAGCCGGTCGACGCGGATGCTGTGGTACGGCGCACGCTGCTCGGCAGCGATACGCTCGATGGCCTTGAGTGCCAATTGGTCCATGTTCCCTCACCTTTTTGTTTGGATTACTGAGTCACCCGTGGGAGCGAGTCTGCTGACGAAGAGGCCGTCAGCCCCTGTCCCCGCTCGCTAACCCACCGCTGTCGCGCACCCGTTCGTGCGCCCCCATTTCGCCGCGCAACGAGCGCGGCCGCATATCGGTCCAGTGCTCGGCAATGTAATCCAGGCATCCCTGACGCTCACCGCGCCACCCCGCCGCGGTCCAGCCGATCGGCATCGGCTTACCCACCGGCCAGAGCGAATACTGACCTTGGTCGTTGGTCACCACCTCGAATTGCGCGTCTGTGTCGTTCATTCGTTGCTCTCCTTGTCGAGATTCAGCGTTGGGGAATCCAACAACCCGGCGCTGATCGCTTCCGCGATCAATCGCGCCCATTGCCCGGCGACGATGCCGTAGTGATCGGTGTCCAGCGCCTGCCAGTGACGCAACTGGGGCAGCAATTGGTGCCAGGCCTGCTGCAAATCATCCGGTTGCCAGGCGTGGCCCATCCCGTAGGGATTGGCCTGGGTCGCAACAAACAACTGCACCGGCGTGTGGGCCAGGCGCGACGGTCGATGGCCGGCCATGCTTGCCATGTTGTTTTTGCAGCAGACGATCAGGCTTTGCAGGTAACGCGGCACGTCTTGCGCAGCGCTGTCCGGGGTAGCGTCGGGCCGGCGCAAGGCGAACTCACGCTGGAACACCTGCTGGATTTGCTGCTCGTCGATCAGTGCCAGCTCAGCAGCGGCATCCGGCGCCGGCGGGTCGATCAGGCACAGTGCCGATGCATGCAGCCCGTTCTCCTCCGCGAGCCCGGCCATGGCCTGCGCCACCCAGGCGCCGAACGACCATCCCGCCAAGTGCCAGGAATCGCTCTCGGTTTGCAGCACTTGCACAGCCTGCAGGTACAACTGCGCCCGCTCCACCACGCTGATGTTCGGCAACTCCGGCAGGCGCAATGCCGGGTCGGCAATCACCCGCACGCCGAGGTCCGGATGCAGTGCCGAGACCAGCTCACGATAAGCCTGCACATCGCCGCCCACCGGGTGGATCAGGTACAGCCAGTCCCGGCCGGCACCCGCCTGCCATTGATCGATCTGCACCGCGCTGGCCCAAGTGTCTTGCACGGAAGTCGGCGCGCTGACCGCACTTGCCTCAATCAACCCCAGCACTTCCGTCAGGCTGACCTTGTGGCTGAACTGCGACAGCTGGAATTCCTCGCCGGTAAGCGCTTGCAGTTCATCGATCAGATCGAGCAAGGTCAGTGAATCCGCGCCCAGGTCATACAGCGAATCGTCGTCCTCGAGACTACTGACGCCGAGCCACTTGCACAGGCAATCGCGCAAGTGGGCGGGTACATCCATGGCCGTTGTCGGCGCCTCTACCGGCGCGTTGCCGGCCGCATGACGCACCGGGTAAAACTGTCGCGCGGTGTCGAGGCCGGTGGTGGAGATCAGCAACTGCGGCAACTGCGCCGCCAGCGCTTGATCGAAGATCCGGCAGCCTTCCTGTGCCGTCAGGCCGACCGTCAAATGCTGCTGATGCGCGGCATCCCCGGCGCCATGGGTGGTGGCCATGCCGATGTCGCGCCAGATGTCCCAGTTGATCACCAGCCGCAAGCAGCCACTGTCGGCGTTCCGTTGGTAGTGGGCGAAACCGTCGAGCACGCCACTGGCCGCCGCGTAATCGAGGTGCCCGGCGCCGCCAAACAGCGCCGACATGGACGAGCAATACAGCACGAACCCCGGAGCCAGTCGTTCGATCATGCCCTCGACTGCGAGCATGCCGCGAGTTTTGGCCGCCATCGCCTCGCCCAGTTGTCGGGCGTCACGGTGGCGGATCAGGCTGCCGGCGCCAACGCCCGCCGCGTGAATCACCCCGGCCACCGTGCCGTAACGTCGGTTGAGTTGATCCAGCACCTCGGGCCAGTGCGCCAGGTCGCCGATATCAGCCTGAACCAGATCGATACGCCCGGCCTGTGCCGCCAGCGCTGGCGGCAATTGCGCCCGTCGCGACAGCAACACCACCCGCCGCCCGGGTGCCTGCAACAGGTGCTCGCACAACGTGCTGCCGATGCCGCCGGAACCGCCCAGCACGACAAACGTGCCGTCCAGCGGCAGCAGTGTCGACACGACGGCCGGCGCCGGTAATGGACTGGCGATCAGTCGTGGCTGCCACAGGTAATCCCCGCGCACCGCCAGCCGTCGCGGCAAGTCCGTCGGGTTGGCGAGCAATGCCGCCAGCGCCCCCGCTTCCGCTCCCAATTGCGCCGAAGGCCAGTCGAGCCAGTGACAGCGCACCGGGTATTCCTGAGGCAACACTTCGGTCACCCCGGCCAGCGCCGCCAGCTCGGGGCGCCGCACCGCACCGTCCACCGGGCAGGCCTGCCACGACATCAACCACAGCCGCAGCCTGGCTGCCCGCGGGGCTTGCCCCCAGGCCTGCATCAGCGCGCTGACCGTGTCCAGGCACGCCCATTGCGCCGCCGCCAGGCTTTGTTCATTGACTGCGCCAGTGACCGACAGCGGCAACGCGTGCAGCCAATCCAGTTCACCCAGCGTCGCTGGGCAAACCTCCGCCAGCAGGCGATTCAGCCCATCGGTCTCCAACGGGTCAAGTTCAAAACGATCATTGCCGAGTGCCTTGAACGCATTGCCCGCGCGCACCTGGACCAGCCGTTGATACACCGCTCCGAGTTGCTCCAGCAGCGCCGGATCAGGGCTGTCGTTGCTGCAGATCACCAGGGTTTGCCGCTGCATCGTTGGCCCTGTGCTCAAACGCCGGGTGCGCAGCCATTGGCGCTGATAGAACCAGTCCGCCAATGGTTGCCGCTCGATACCGGATGGCTCCGGCGCCTTGATCTCGGCAACCGGCGCCGAAACCTGAAAGCGATAAGTCTCAAGGTCAAAACTCGAGGGCGGCAAGTCCCAGGGCGGTGGCGCCGAACGCGGCGGCCAGTCGATGTTCGCACCGTCGAGCCAGGCGTCCATCAAGGCCTGGGCGGAATGTTCGGTGGCCTGCACACGCACGCTGGACGGCGTGACTTCCTTGATCGCCGAAGTGTCCAGCGCCTGCCCCGACCGGTAGACCGCCGCCAGGCGCCAGCGCAACGGTCGCCGACCGCTGTGCAGATGCCGCAGCACGTCAGCCTGACGCTCAGGGTGGGCCTGCAAATACCCTTCAATCGCCGCGACGTCGCGCAGCAATGCCGCACGGCTGTTGGCCGACATCATCAACCACGCCGGACTCTCGCCCGCCTCGGCCTCGGGTTGCTGCGCCGCGCCGACAATCACATGGGCATTAGTGCCGCCAATGCCAAAACTGCTGACCCCGGCCACACGCCGCCGCCCTGGCGGCCATGCCTGCGCAGTGGTCGGAATGTAGAACGGCGAATGCTGCAGATCGATTTGCGGATTAATCCGGGAAAACCCCAGGTTCGGCGGCAACACGCCGTGATACACCGCCAACGTCGCACGGATCAGCCCGACCACACCGGCCGCCGCGCCCAAATGGCCGATCTGGCTTTTCACCGAGGCCAGCGCGCAACTGCCCGCCGGGGCATCGCCGAACGCCTTGCTCAGGGCTGCGACCTCTACCGGGTCGCCGAGCAAAGTCCCGGTGCCGTGGGCTTCCAGGTAACCGATGTCGGCGCCGCGCAGCCCGGCCTTGCGTAGGGCCTCGCCGATCACTGCGCTCTGCCCCGCCACCGACGGCGCGGTGTAGCTCATTTTCGCCCGGCCATCGTTGTTCAGGGCCGAGGCCTCGACCAGCGCATAGATGCGGTCACCATCCGCCCGCGCCCGGGCCAGTGGCTTGAGCACCACCACGCCATAACCGCTGGCGCCGATGGTGCCGCTGGCGTCTTCGCTGAAGGGCCGGCACAGGCCATCGCTGGAAAAAATATGCTGCGAACGATGGCGATAACCGTCGGTCAAGGTCGGGTCGATCAACACCCCCGCCGCCAGCATCACATCGCTGTCGCCCTGACGCAGCATGGCGCTGGCCAAGTGCACACCAATCAACGAACTGCCGCACGCCGCTTGCACGCTCAGGGCCGGGCCGTTGAGGTCGAGGTGGTAGGCGGCTTTGGTGGCAAGGAAGTCCTTGTCGTGGTGCAGCGCCATCTGGAAGCCGTCGGGCAAATCACCGTCGGCGCTCTCGCGGAGCATGTGCTGGAAGTAAGTGGCTTCGCCGCCACTGGCGATCAAACCAATGCGCGGGCCGTCGGCGCGCGGGACGATCGCCGCGTGTTGCAGCGCTTGCACACAGGCCATCAGCAAATGTCGTTGCTGTGGGTCCATCAGCCGCGCTTCCTGGCGGCTGATGCCAAAATACTCGGGGTCGAAATCGAGCATGCCCGCCAGTTGGCTGCGCGCCCCGACCCGCCCTTCGCTGGCAGCAAACTGCTCGATGCCGACACGGTTGCCCTGGATCATGGCCCAAAATTCGTCGAGGTTCTGCGCCCCGGCGACATTCACCGCCATGCCGATGATCGCCATCGGTTGCTCGCCGTTGTCCGCCGGGCGCGCACGTGCAGCCTGGACCGTCGGCGCCTTCGACAGATGCGCCGCCAGGCGTCGCACCGTCACCTGCTCGAACAGGTCGGCCATGCTTACCCGGTGTGGCAGTTCCTGGTTGTAGCGCGCATGCAGGCGCATCAGGCCGAGGCTGGTGGCACCGGCCTCGAAGAAGGTTTGCTCGGGCTCGATCTCGCGGCCGATCACCGCGCTGAACAACGCACTCAACTGCGCTTCCAGCGGGTTCAACGGTGCGGCGGCGGGCGCCTCGCGACGTCGTTCCAGCGCCTCGCCGCGCCCCTGCAAGGCCTTGCGGTCGACCTTGCCGCTGGGCGTGCGCGGCCAGGCGTCGATGCGTCGGTATTCGTCGATGCGCACATGGGCCGGCAGTTGCCGCGCGACCTGGCGATCCAGCACCTGCGCCGTGGGCGGTGTGCCGGACAGCTGCAGGTACGCGCAGAGGCTCGGCGGTTCGGCCTGAATCGTCACCACCGCGTTGACCACCTGCGGCATTTGCATCAGCGCCGCTTCGATCTGCCCAAGTTCCAGGCGATGACCGCTGAGTTTGACCTGTTGATCGTCGCGCCCCACGTAGTGCAGGCAACCATCGGCATCGGCCCAGGCCAGATCGCCAATGCGGTAGAACAGCCGCGTGCCGCCGTCAGCCTGCGTCAGTTCAACGAAGCGCGCGGCGTTCATTGCCGCGTCCGCCAGGTAGCAGCGATTGATCATCGGCCCCGCCGCCAGCAAGTAACCGCGCGCGCCGCTGGGCAGTGGCCGGTCGTGCTCATCCACCAGCAGCAAGGTCGCGTTGCTCACGGCCCGGCCAATCGGGGCGCGTAACGGCCAATCGGCGGCGTTCGCCGGCAACCGAAAAGCGCTGACCACGTGGGTTTCCGTCGGGCCGTAATGATTGAACAGGGTTGCCTGGGGCAAAGCGCTGAACCAGGTTTTCAGTGCCTCGGTGCAGAGCAATTGCTCGCCTGCCGTGACCACTTCGCGCAACGCTGGCGGATAAATGCCCTGGGCGATCGCGGTTTGCGCCAGGTGCTGCAACGCCACGCATGGCAGGAACAGCCGTTCGATCCGCGCCGTCACCAGGTAGGCCAACAGTGCTTCAGCATCCTGGCGCCAGCGCGGGGTGATCAAGTGGTAGCTGCCGCCGCCGCACAGGGTGCTGAAGATCTCCTGGAACGATACGTCGAACGACAACATGGAAAACTGCAAGGTCACCGATTTCGCCGGCAACCGCCCTTCGCCACACTGCCAGTGCAGCAAGTTGCACAAGGTTTGGTCCGGCACCTGCACGCCTTTTGGCGTACCGGTCGAGCCCGAGGTGAACAGCGTGTACAGCGGTCGCTCGCCGCGATGCCGTGGCCGTTCGAAACCGCGCACCGGGGCGTCCAGCTCGATTCGATGCTCGGCGAAACGCCCGTTGTTCAGTGTCTGCAATGCCGCTTCGGTCGCGGTGCTGGACAGCAGGCAATGAGGGTTCGCCTGTTCCAGCACCTGGCGCTGCACCGCCGGCGGATAACCGGGGTCCAGCGGCACGGCGGTGAGGTTGAGTTTGGCCAGGGCCAGCAAGGCGACGATGTGTTCAACCGACGGTTCGAGAAACAGCACCACATGCAGCGGCGCTCCGTTGGCAGACTGCAGCGGATGCTGTTCGATCAGCGTCGCGGCCAGGGTGTCGGCCAGCGCATCCAGTTGCGCATAACTCAGTTGCCGTGGCCCGGCCACCAGTGCGATGGCGTCGGGCGTGGCATGGGCTTGGTGCTCGAACCAGTCCGCCATAGTGCTGAACGGTGGTTCGTTGCGGCGCCCTTCGCTGCTGGCCGGCAAGCCCCGGCGATAAGGCGTGAGCAGTGTGTGCAGGGTCGCGTCCGGGGTTTCCAGCAACAGGTCGAGGCCACGACGGAACAGGCTGTTGATCGCCGCGATCTGCGCCGCATCGAAATAGCTGCCCTGGTATTCCCACCAGCATTCCAGCTGCGACCCGGCGCCCACCACCAGCAAGGTCAACGGACACTTGGCCTGCAAGGTCTCGGGCAATTCCAGGCTGGCCCGCAGGCTGGAGTCGGCGAGGCCGGCGTAATCGGTGTTTTCCAGCACGAACATAAAATCGAACAACGCCGCGCTGGACGACAGCCGCAAGTCTTCCACCACGTCCGCCAGGGCCACGTCCTGCAACGCCAGCACTTCGCGTACGGTGAGGGTCTGGCGCTGCAATTGCTCGTTCAACGGCAGCGCGTTATCCAGCGCGGTCGGGATCAGCACGGTGTTGGCGAACATGCCCACCGCGTCTTCGAATTCCGCCAGCGGCCGGTTCGACACCGGGCTGGCGATCCGTGGCCGTTCGCAACCAGTCAAGGCGTACAGGCTCCAGGCGAAGACACTGAACAGCACTTCGAAACGAGTCAGGCGCTGTTGGCTGCAAAAGCGTTCGAGGCCAGCGCTGCGCACGCTGCCCAGCGCTTCGCGATGCAGCCTGGCATCAGGGCTGAGCGGGCGAGCCGGTTGCAATGCCGGGGACGGCGTCGGCCGCTGGCGATGCAATTCGGCCAAAGCCCGGCGTTGCTGCCGATAGTGCGGGTCAACGCTCCATTGCCCCTGCCACTGGCCAAATTCCAGTGCGGTCAAACGTGGCGCTGGTTCAGGGCTGGCGTGACCGGCGAGCACATCCAGGTACAACCCGGCGAGATCGTCGAACAGCAGGTTCATCGACCAGCCATCGACGATGATGTGGTGCAAGTTAAGCAACAACCGACAACTGCCGTCGGCGAACGGCAGTATCCAGGCCTGGAACAGATGAGGCGTGCCTAGCTCGAACGGCGTGCCAAACACCAGCGCGGCAAAGGCCGGCCAGGTCTGCTCGGTGAAGTGCCCCGGCGCAAAGACCCGGCACGCCGCGCCTTGCTCGGCGATCACTTGATCGAGGCCCTCGGCACTGGCCACGAACGAGGTGCGCAACCCCAGATGGCGCGCCACCAACCGCTGCACTGCCTCCGCCAACGCCGAAACATCAACCCCCGACGCCAGATGCAGGATCAGCGGCACGTTGTAAGCCGTCGAGGTCGGCGTGCGTTGCTGCAACAACCACAGCCGCCGTTGCTCGGCGGTGGCCGGCAAGCGCCGGGCGCCGCTGACCGGTGGTGCGGCGGGATAGGCCCGGCCGCTGGTTTGGTCAACGGTCAAGCGTTGAGCCAGGTCCGTGAACGGCTCGCTGAGCAAGGTACCGACGGCGATTTCCCGTTGCCACTGGCTACGGATCGCCGAACGCAGGCGCATGGCGTTCAGCGAATCGCCACCGCTGCCGAGCCAGTCGTCCTCCGCACCCAGAGTCGGTTGCTTGAGCAGCGTGCGGGCGCGATCCAGCAGCCAGGCGAGTGCCGGTGAGTGTTGATCGCTGGAGCTGTCCAGCGGCGCGCGCCACGGGATCAGTGCCTGGCCCAGCAACTGGTCACGGTCGATCTTGCCATTGGCGGTCAGCGGCAAACGGTCGAGCAGGAACAGCTGATGCGGACGCATGTAGGGCGCCAGTTGCGCCCGTACATGGCCGTCGAACTGGCGGAAGTCCAAGGCCTCTCGAGCGACGATAAAGGCCAGCAATTGATGGTCTTCGGCGGCGTGGCGTCGGGTGCAGACGTAGACTTGCGCCACGCCGGGGTGTTCGAGCAGGCGCTGTTCGATTTCTCCCGGTTCGATGCGAAAGCCGCGCACTTTCACCTGGCGGTCGACCCGGCCAAGGTATTCGATCAGGCCATCGGCGTTTTCCCGCACCAAGTCACCAGTGCGGTAATGCAGTTGCGCGCCGCCATCGAGTTCGGGCAGGCGCAGGAAACTGCGAGCCGTGTCTTCGGCGCGGTTGCGATAACCACGGGCCACGCCGCTACCGCTCAGGTACAACTCGCCGACTTCCCCGGCCGGCACCGGCCGTTGCTGCGGGTCCAGCACGCGCGCGCCAGTGTCAGGCAACGGCCGGCCAATCGGCACCGCGTCGCCGACAAAATCCCGGGCGATCGGGTGCGACAAGGCAAACGTGGTGCACTCGGTCGGGCCGTAGGCGTTGATGATCAGGCACGGGCTGCCAGGGTTGGCACGGTACCAGGCGCGCACCGCGGCGGCGCTGACTTGCTCGCCGCCGATCAAGACCTGGCGCAGGCTGGCGAAACAGGCCGGATAATCGGCACTCAAGGTATTGAACAGCGAGACGGTCATAAACAGGCTGTCGACCTGTTGTTGCTCCAGCACATTGGCCAGGCGCCGGGCGTCGAGCAAGTCGTCATCGGCGATGATCACGCAGCAGCCGCCATTGAGCAGCGGTGCCCACAGTTCGAAACTGCAAGCGTCGAACGCCGGGTTGGACAGGCAGGCAAAGCGCTCTGCCGGACCAAGGTCGATGTAGCCATCCGGTTGCGCCAGGCGCAGCAGTCCGCGTTCGCCGACTTCAACCGCCTTCGGCGTGCCAGTGGTGCCGGAGGTGTAGAACAGGAACATTACCTCGGCGAACTCGGTGGCCAAGGGTTGCGCGGGACGATCCGGGTGATCGAGTAGCGCTTCGACACTGGCCTGCCAGACGCCCGGCGCGGCATTCCAGACCGGCGCCTCGTCAGGGCTCAGCACGCCGACACAGCCGGCATCGGCCAGCATCAGTTCACGGCGTTTCAGCGGACTGGCGCCATCCAGCGGCACCACTACGGCGCCGACCTTCAAGGCCCCGAGGATCGCCGCCACGCTTTGCCAACTGCGCGGCAGGCACAGCGCCAACGACTGGCCGCGCTGCACGCCGCGCTGTTGCAAGCCCCGGGCAATCCGCTCGCTGGCACTGGCCAGTTCGGCGTAGGTCAGTTGCACCTGTTGGTCGATTACCGCCAGGGCTTGCGGATCGCGACGCAGTTGTTCGGCGAATCGGGCGAGCAAGGTCAACGGCTGTTCGGCATGACTCATGGACGGGTTCATCATTTCGCCTCCTGCGCGTCGAAGCGTTGCAGCTCGTGCTTGAGGGTCTGCGAGACCCGGTGTACTTCGGCGCTTTCGAGCATGTCCCAGTGGCCGCCATTGACCAGTTTCACCCAATAACCGTCCCCGGCGCGGCGCCGCCAGAACCCGCGCAGCTCATGCAACTGCTGGCGACTGAAGCCCTCCCGCGCCTGAATCAGCACCACCCGCCCGGCCCGTGGCTCGCAGGTGTAAGCGGCCATGGCCAGGCGATTGTGGTTGTACAGATGGAAATAGCGTTCGACCTGGGCGTCTTCGATGCCGGGGTACATGCCGTTGAAGCGCACCAGTTTGTCGCGGAATTCGGCCATGTCGACGGTGCCGATCTGCTCGCGGAATGAGGGGTCATCCGAGCCCTGGGTGTCGAGCAAGACCACGGTCACCTGGCGTTTTCCCGCAGCGGTGAGGCGCCGGGCCATTTCATAGGCGACCAGACCACCGAACGACAGCCCGGTGAGCACCAGCGGTTGTGCGCTCAGCGGTTCGATCAGGCGCAGATAGGCCTCGGCCATCGCTTCAACGGTGGGTTCGGTAGCCTCCCCAGGATTCAGCCCCGGCGATTGCACGCCGTACACCCCGACGCTGTCCGGCAGCACCTTGGCCAGCGACAGGTAACAGAACGCGGTGCCGCCCGCCGGGTGAATGCACACCACGTTGCGCTGGCCGGCGCCGCGACGGAATTCGATCAGGTTGCTCTGTGCCGCCGCCGGGCTCGCGCCGGCCCGCAGCCAGCCACCCAAGGCCTCGATGGTCGGGTGGCCGATGACCACGCGGATCGGCACGTCGACCGCAAACGCTTCGCCGATGGCATGGGCCATTTTGATCGCCGCAATCGAGGTGCCGCCAACGTTGAAAAAGTTGTCGCGAATGCCAATCTGCGGTGCCAGCAGCAAGCTTTTCCAGATCTGGTACAGGGTCAGTTCAATGTGGTCACGGGGGCTGCTGAGGTTGACCTGCCGGTTGGCCAGGTCTTGGTCCGCCAGCGCGGTCAATGCCACGCGGTCAACCTTGCCGTTGGCAGTCAGCGGCAGGCCGTCGAGCCACAGGTAGGCGCTGGGCAACACCGCGCTCGGCAAGGTCGCCGCCAGGTGCGCGTGCACCGCCGCCTCGTCCACCGCCTCGGGCACCGCGCAGCAAGCGACCAGACGCTGGTTCTGCGCGGTGTCGCCGACCATCAGCACCACGGCGGCGCGGATGCCAACGAACGCCTCCAGCCGCGCCTCGATTTCCCCCAGTTCCAAGCGCACGCCGCGCAACTTGACCTGGAAGTCGTTGCGCCCGAGAAACTCCACTTGGCCGTCGGCACGGTAGCGCGCCAGGTCGCCGCTGCGGTACAGCCGATCACCGGGCACAAACGGGTTGTCGATAAAGCGTTCGGCGGTCAATTGCGCCAGGCCCAGGTAACCGCGGGCCACGCCGACTCCGCCGATGTGCAATTGCCCGCTGACGCCAATCGGCACGGGTTGATCGCGTTCATCGAGCACGTAGAAACGGTTGTTGGGGATCGGCCGGCCAATCGGCAATTGCAGCGCCGGCACCGGGTCTCCGGGGGCCAGGGTCCAGACGCTGTTGATCACCGTGGTTTCGGTCGGCCCATAGACATTGTGCAAGCGCGCGTGGGGCAGGCGCTGCTGGAACAACCGGGCCAGCGCCGGCGGCAGTTCACCGCCGCCGCTGAACACGTCGGTCAGGTCGGTGCACAGGCTGACTGCCTCGACTTCCAGGAACAGCTGCAACATCGCCGGGACGAACACCAGCGCCGTGACCCGTTGCTCGCGCACCACGTTGGCCATGTAGCCCGGTTCGAAATGCCCGCCGGGCCGGGCAATCACCAGCCGCCCGCCGGTCGCCAGCGGCCAGAAGGTTTCCCAGGCCGAGGCGTCGAAACCTAAGGGAATCTTGTGCAGCATCGCCCCTGCTTCGCCACAGATGTGCAGACACCACAGCAACAGGTTGCTCAAGCCACGATGGGCGACCATTGCGCCTTTCGGCAGGCCGGTGGTGCCGGAGGTGTAAATCACGTAGGCCAAATGATCGGGGTTAACGCCAACGCTGCGCGGATCGGGGTTGTCCGCCGAGAGCCCGGCCCACAGCCCGGCATCGGCCTCGAGGTCGAGCACCGGGGCTTCCCAGGTTGAGCCTTGCAGCGCCTGGCGCAACACGCCGTGGGCGGAGCCGAGGGTTAACAGCACCGCTGGGGTGGCGTCACTGAGCATGTGGCTCAAGCGGCCCAGCGGGTAATTTGGATCGAGCGGCACATAAGCGCCGCCGGCCTTGAGCACCGCCAGCAATGCCACCGGCAAGGGCAACGAACGCTCGACACACACCGCGACCCGCACGTCGGGGCCGACCCCGAGGCTGCGCAGATAATGCGCCAGGCGATTGGCCTCGGCGTTGAGTTCGGCGTAGCTCAGCGTTTCGCCTTCGAACTGAACCGCGCACGCCTGCGGGTGACGCGCGGCCTGGGCTTCGACCAAGTGATGGACGCAACCGGCGGTTTGCGGCAACGGCGCGTTGTGGTTCCAGTCCACCAGCAGCCGGTGGCGTTCGGCGTCGTCCATCAAGGCCAGCGCGGCAATCGGCTGCTTGGGGTCTTGAGCGATCTGCCCGAGCAAATGCCGGTAATGCCCGCTCAAGCGTTCAATGGTCGAGCGCTCGAACAGGTCGGTGTTGTATTCCACCAGCAGGTCCAGCCGCCCTTCCCGCTCGACCCATTCAAACGCCAGGTCGAATTTGGCGGTGGCGCTGCTGGTGCTGTAAGGCGCCAGGCTCAGGCCTGGCATGTCCACCGCGCCACCCGGCGTGTTCTGCAACACCAGCATCACCTGAAACAGCGGCGAATAACCGCTGTCACGCGCAGGGTTGACGGCTTCCACCACGCGGTCGAACGGCACGTCCTGGTGGGCATGGATGTCCAGCAAGTGGCTGCGCAGTTCGCGCAGGCGTTCGGCGAAGGTCTGGTTGGGATCAAGCTGCTGTCGGATCACCAGGGTGTTGACGAAGTGGCCGATCAGCCCTTCGATTTCCGGGCGGCTGCGGTTGGCGAACGGCGTGCCGATGCACAGGTCTTGCTGACCGCTGTAGCGCCACATCAGCACGCCCAGCGCGCCACTCAGTACGTTGAACAACGTGCCCTGGGTCTGCCGCGCCAGGGCATTCAACTCACGCAAGGTCGCGCCGTCCACCGACGAGCTGAAGGTCGCGCCGACATACCGCTGCACCACCGGGCGCGGGCGATCGGCGGGCACGGTCGACAGGGCCGGCGCGTCAGCCAGGGTGCGGCGCCAATAGTCGAGCTGGTTTTCCAGTGCCGCGCCGCCGAGGCGCTGTTGTTGCCAGCAGGCATAGTCGGCGTACTGCACCGGCAGCGCCGGCAGGCTCGATTCGTCGTGACGCAGGAAATCGCCGTACAACGCCGCGACTTCCTGCTGGATCACGCCCATCGACCAGCCGTCGGCGATGATGTGGTGCACGCTGTACAGCCACAGGTATTCGTCGTCCGCCAGGCGCAGCAATGAAGCGCGCAGCAACGGCCCGGTGGCCAGGTCGAACGGCGCCTTGGCGTCTTGATCGACTGCAAGGCTGACTTGGCGCTCGCGCTCGGCGGCTGACAGTGCCCGCAGGTCGCTGACCGGCAAGCGAAGTGGCGTCGGCGCGTGGATCACTTGGCGCGGCTCGCCATCGACCCGGCAAAAGGTCGTGCGCAAGGTTTCGTGACGGGCGATCAATTCGTTCAGCGCTTGCTCCAGCGCCGGTACATCCAGCGTGCCCTTGAGCGTCACGGCGGTGGGTACGTTGTAGAAAGCGTTGCCCGGTTCCAGTTGATCAAGAAACCACAACTGCCGCTGCGAGAACGACAACGGCCAGGCGTACTGTTGCGCCGAACGCCGGGCAATCGGCGCGTCGCCCTGGCCGCCGAGCAGCGCGATCAGCTCATCCTTGTGGCGCTTCAGCGCCTGCACCCGCTCTTCCGTAAGAAAGCCTCGGGGCGCTTTGCAGCGCAGCTTGTCGCCATCGACTTCGAGGACCACTCCATGGCGCGCGAACAACGCCAGCAATTGATCGGCGTTCATAGTTCAATCTCCTCCATGTCGCTGTCGTCGTCCGGCGTGTCAGGGGCAAAGGCCTCGACCTGCGTGCTGCGTTGTTCATTCAGGCTGCGCCGGCCGCCGACCATCGAGTAGATCAAGCGATGGTCGGGCCCCAGCTCGAACAAGCCCGGCAATTGCTGTTCCTCGATGACTCCGGTGCCGCACAGGCCCAGGCCGTGCTCGACGGCGGTCATGCTCAGCAGTTGCGCCATGGCCCCGGTTTCGATGTGGCAGAAGTCATGGCTGCGCTCGCCATACAGCGGCTGGATCGCAGCCAGGTCGGCGATGAAAAACAGCGCGAACGCGGCGTTTTCGTACACCGGCCGATTGACGAAATAGTCGTAGGTGTCCGGGTCAAGTGAGTCGTGGCTGAGCGCCTGCAATTGATGTTGGCGCGGATCGTAGTAATAAGCTCCGGCCGGTACACCCAACACCCGGTCAGGCTTGACGTACAGGTACGCCTGGATCGGGTACAAACCGCCCGCCGACGGGAATTGGTATTTCACTTCGCCGTCCAGTTGCCCCTGGGCCAACGCCGCCAACAGCCCGGCGAATGCCGAGGTGGCGATGGGCTGCGGATCGTACTGGCGCACCGAGCGGTACTCGCTGAACCGCCGGGCGAACGCCGGGTCTTGCGGCAGGCTCAACGGCACCGCCGGCAAGCTGCGCTCGAATTGCCGACGCCCGCGCTGATCAGCCTTGAATCGCGCGCGCTCCTCGGCATCCTCGATCACTTCGTCGGCCACCGTGAGCGATGCCTTGGTGCTGTCGAGCAGGTCTTGCCGCGCCAGGTTTTGCCGGTACATGCCCAGCAGGTTCAGCAGCGTCGGCTGGGCGAGCAGTTGCGCGACGTGCGGACGGAATTGCAACTGGCTGGACAAGGCGTTGCTGATGCGCACGATGTCGATCGAGGTGGCGCCGAGGTTCAACAAATTGGCGCTGGCGGCAATCGCCTCGCGCTGCAACACGTTCTGGACGATCGCCACCAGTTGCTGTTCCTGCGGTCCCTGGACTTGCAGCGCCGGGCCGCTGTCCTGTAGCTGCGAGGGTTCGGGCAAGCGTTTCTGGTCGACTTTGCCATTGGCCGACAGCGGCCAGGCGTCAACGAAGGTGAACGACGACGGCACCATGTAGGCCGGCAGTTTGTCCGCCAGGTACTGGACCAGATCGTCGGCCTGTAACGCCGGGTCAGCCTTGAGCACATACCCGGCCAGGCGTTTTTCCCCGAGGGTGTCACCGAGAATCCGCACCAGCGCACTTTGCACGCCGGGATGACGGTTGAGCGCCGCTTCGATTTCCCCGAGTTCGATGCGATAACCCTGGACCTTGACCTGATTGTCTTCGCGACCGAGGAATTCGATGTTGCCGTCGGGCAGCAGACGCCCGAGGTCACCGGTGCGGTACAGGCGTTCGCCGGTCAACGGATGCGGGAAGAAACTGCCGGCGCTCAGGCGTTCATCGCGCCAGTACCCTTGGGCCAGGCCGATGCCGCCGATGTACAACTGCCCCGCAACCCAGGTCGGGCGCTGTTGCAGGGCCTGGTCGAGCACATAAAACCGCTGGTGATCCAGCGCCTTGCCGTAGGGAATGCTGCGCCACGCCGGGTCGACGTGGCGGATCGGGTAGTAAATCGACCAGATCGACGCCTCAGTGGCGCCGCCGAGGCTGATCAGTTGCAAATCTGCCTGCAAGGCCCAGGCGCGCTCGGGCAGGGTCAGTGGAATCCAGTCGCCGGAGAGCATCGCCACTCGCAGGCTGGCCGGTAGCGCCCCGCCCTCGCCTTCGACGTATTCGAGCAACATGCCCAGCAGCGCCGGTACCGAGTTCCACAGGCTGACCCGATGCGCCTTGATCAACCCCAGCCAATGCGCCGGGTCGAGGGCCAGTTGCGGTTCGAGAATTACCACCGCCGCGCCCACGGCCAAGGTGCCGAAGAAGTCATACACCGACAGGTCGAAGCTCAGCGACGAGATCGCCAGCACTCGATCTTCCGGGCCCACGGTAAACCGCCGGTTGATGTCGAGCAGCGTGTTGACCGCGCCGCGATGGTCGATCACCACGCCTTTCGGCTGGCCGGTGGAACCCGAGGTGTAGATCACGTAGGCCAGGTCGGTGGGTGCCAGTTGCACTGTTTGCAATGGCACTTGAACGGCCGAGGCCGCGTCGGTCACGGCGATGGCACTGACCGCTGCCGGCCACTCAAGCGAGTCGAGCAATGAGGGTTGCGTGAGGGCGATCTGCACATCGGCCCGTTCGAGGATATGCCGCCGCCGTTCCGCCGGCAGCGTCGGGTCAATCGGCAGGTAAGCGCCGCCGGCATACAGGATCGCCAGGGTTGCCAACACTTGCTCCCAGCCGCGCTCCATGACCACGGCCACCAGTCGATTGGGCACCACGCCCTGGGCCTGCAACTGCGCGCCGAGTTGCCGCGCTTCCTGGCGCAACTGGCCGTAGCTGATGTGCCGGTGCTTGGATATCACCGCCAGCGCATCCGGGGTCGCCTGGGCCTGGCGCTCGAACAATTCGTGCATCAGGGGCACGCTCGCGACGTCGTCGACCGGCGCCGGCAAGCGTGCCTGGGGCAACAGTTGCGGGGTGCTGGCGCCCCATGCTGCCGGTTCCAGCAAACGATCGAGCAGGCCGTTATAGGCGACGAACATCTGCTCGATCATGCCGTCCGGGAAGAGTTCGTCGATACTGTCCCAGTTGAACAGCAACCGCCCTTCCAGCTCCAGCAAGGTGTGGTCGAGCCACACTTGCGGGGTCTGGGTGATGCTGTGCATGTGCCGGGCATTCAGCGCATCGGCGAGGTTGAACTCGGCCAGTTCCGGCGCGGCTTCCGACAAGGTGCTGTTGAACACGATCGGCATCGCGGTCTGCTGCACGCCACGCGCCTGGGACAATTCGCGCAGCACACGCACGCCGCTGACCACCGAATGATCGATGTCTTGCCACAGCCGCGCCTGCACCGCGCGAGCCTTGTCGGTGAAACTCGAAGGCCCGTCGATGCTGACTTCCAGCAGCACCAGCGAGGTGAAGTCACCGATGATGTCGTCGACGTCCGGGTGCAACGGCAAGCGGTTGAACAGCGGCAGGCTGAGGGTGAAACGCGGCTGGCGGCTCCACAGCGCCAGCACTTCGCTGAACGCGGTAAGCAGCATCACCGATGGCGTCACCGCGAACTGTTTGGCCACGGCTTTGAGTTGCGACCATTGCGCGGCCGACATGTCACGATCGCGGCGGGTGAAGTGCGGATTGGCGATGCTCTCTGGCTGGCGCACCAGCGGCAGATCGGGCGCCGGCGCCAGGGTGGTGACCCGTTCGCGCCAGTAGCTCAGGGCTTGCTCGTAGCGCCCGGCGTGGCGCAAGCGCTGTTCGGCCAGCACGTAGTCGCGGAAGGTCAGACCCGGCTCGGGCAAATCCAGGTTCGGATCGGCGTAGAACGCCATCAGCTCACGGGCGAGAATCTGCGTACTGGCGGCGTCAACGATCAAGGCGTCGAGGCTGATGTGCAAGTGAGTGATGTGGTCGTCCAGCAGCGACAGGCTGAACTCGAACAGCGGCCAGCGGCTGGCGTCGAGCACCTGGTGCGACTGGCGTTCGCGGGTGGCGCGCAGCCTTTGCTCGGCGACCTCGGCCGGCAAGCCGCGCAAGTCGCTGCGCGGCATCGGGTAGTGCGGCACGCTGGGCAGGACTTGCTGGGTGCCGTCGCTGAGGAACACCACGCGCAGCATGTCGTGGCGCTGGATCATGCGGTTCAGCGCTTGTTCGAAACGCGCCGCGTCAAAGTCGGGAATGCGCAGTTCTTCATAGCCGTGGGCACTGACGCCGCCGAGGCTGACCGTGGCTTCGCGGCCGAACCAGTAGGCTTGCTGGATATCGGTGAGCGGGAACGGCTCATGCCGCGCCGCGCGATCGGCTTCGATCTGTACGAAGGCAGCCTCAAGCGGTTCGTCGCCGCGCCCGGCCTGCACTTGCGCCGCCAGGTCCATCAGCACCGGGGTCTTGAACAGGCTGCTAAGGGACAGCTGCGCGCCCATGCGCTGGTTGATCGCGTAGATCATCCGCGTCGCCAGCAACGAGTGGCCGCCGAGGTCGAAGAAGTTGTCGTGGATGCCGACCCGCTCGCACTTGAGCACCTCGGCCCAGATCTGTGCCATCTGCCGTTCGTTGTCGTCGCGCGGCGCTTCGTACAAGGCACCGGCGCTGCGCTCCGGCGCGGGTAATGCCTGGCGATCGAGCTTGCCGTTGCGGGTCAGCGGCAATTGCGCCAACGCCACCCAGGCGCTGGGGATCATGTGTTCTGGCAAGTGTTGTTGCAGCGCCGCGCGCAAGGTTTCGCCGGTCGCGCTGCCCACCACATAGGCCACCAGACGCTTGTCGCCAACGCTGTCTTCACGCAACAGCACCGCCGCTTCCTGCACGCCGGGTTGCTGTTGCAGCAGGCTGTCGATCTCGCCGAGTTCGATGCGGAAGCCGCGCAATTTCACTTGCTGGTCGATGCGTCCCAGGTATTGCACGTTGCCGTCGGCCTGGAACTTCGCCAGGTCTCCGCTGCGGTACATGCGCGCACCGGGTTCGGTGCTGAACGGGTCCGGCACAAAACGTTCGGCAGTCAGGTCCGGACGGTTCAGGTAACCTCGCGCCAAGCAGGCACCGGCGATGTACAACTCGCCCGCCACACCCACCGGCACCGGGTTCATGTCGGCGTCCAGCACGTACAAACGGGCATTGGCGATCGGCCGGCCGATTGGCGGCGCGTCCGGCCACTGCTCGGCGTCGGCGCAATCGAGGCTGAACTGGCTGACCACATGGGTTTCGGTCGGGCCGTATTGGTTGTGCAATTGGGCGCCGCCGAGGCCACGGACAAAGGCGCGCAGTTCATCGTTGACCTGCAACGCTTCGCCGGCGGTGACGATCTCGCAGCCAGCGGCCGGGATCGGCGCATCCGCCTCGGTCAGCCCAGCCAGTTGCTGCAACACTGCGAACGGCAGGAACGCCCGCTGCACGCCTTCGGCCACCAGGGTCGGGCGCAGCGCGGCGAGGTCTTTGCGGCTGTCTTCGCTCATCAGCAACAGGCTGCCGCCGTTGCACAGGGTGCTGCAGATTTCCTGGAACGAGACGTCGAAGTTCAGCGAGGCAAATTGCAGCGCCCGCCGGGGCGTTGGCGCTTGCTGCAGTTGCCAGGCGATCAGGTTGTCCAGCGCCCGTCGTGTGTGGGCCACGCCTTTTGGCCGCCCAGTGGAGCCCGAGGTGTAGAGCACGTAGCCAAGGCTCTCGGGACTGACGCTGACGCGCGGGTTGCCGTCGTCGAGTTGCGCCCAATGCGCCGAATCAGTGTCGAGGCAGCAGATCGGCAGGTCACTGGCGTCCACCGGCAATCCATCGCGCAAACTGCTTTGGGTCAACAGCAAACTCGGCGCTGCGTCATTGAACATGAACGCCAGGCGTTCGTGCGGATATGCCGGGTCAAACGGCACATAAGCCGCGCCAGCCTTGAGGATCGCCAGCAGGCCGATGACCATGTTGGGCGAGCGTTCCAGGCACAGCCCGACCCGATCTTCGGGGCGCACGCCTTGCGCGATCAGGTGATGCGCGAGGCGGTTCGCCGCTTGATTGAGCTCGGCGTAACTCAGTTGCCGACGCTCGGCGAGCAGCGCCACGGCGTCCGGGCTGCGCCGGGCCACGGCTTCGAAACGCGCCACACCATCCGGCGCGTTCGAGCTGTCGTCGGCGGTGTGGTTCCAGTCGTGAACGATTTGCTGGTGCTCGGCCGCGCTGAGCAAGTGAATGCTCGCCAGTGACTGCTCACTGTCCTCGGCCATCTGCGTCAGTACCCGACGCAGGTACTCGCCGAATTGCACGACGCTGCTGCGCTCGAACAGCCCGGAGGCGTATTCGAGGCCACCGACGATTTGCCCGTCGCGCTCGCTGAGCGCCAGTTGCAGGTCGAACTTGGCGATCGCCTGGTTGCTGGCGATCGGGCTGATGTCGAGGCCGGACAGGTGCAAGTCGGAACCCTGGTCCTGCTCCCAGGCAAACAGCACCTGGAACAGCGGACTGTGCGCCAGGCTGCGGGGCGGGTTGAGCAGTTCCACCACTTGCTCGAAGGGCAAATCCTGATGTTCCTGGGCGCCCAGTGCCACGTCACGCGCCTGTTGCAGCCATTGGCCCACGGTCGGCGTGCCGCTGCGGGTCATGCGTAAAGCCAGGGTGTTGACGAAGAAACCAATCAAGCCTTCCAGCGCTTGCTGGCTGCGGTTGGCCGACGGCACGCCGATCACCACATCGTGCTGCCCGGACAACTTCGAGAGCACCAGAGACCACGCCGCCAACAAGGTCATGAACAGCGTGGTGCCGTGCTGCATGCCCAGGGCTTTCAAACGTGCGGTCAACGCGCGGTCGATCACCAGCGGCACGAAGCCGCCGAGGTAATCCTGCACCGGCGGGCGCTTGTGATCGGTCGGCAATTCGAGCAGCACCGGTGCGCCGCTAAGGGTTTCGCGCCAGTAGCGGCTCTGTTCTTCGAGCACCGCACCGGTCAGCCATTGGCGTTGCCACACAGCGTAATCGACGTACTGCACAGGCAACGGCGACAACGGGTCGTCGAGATCCTGTAATGCCGCTTCGTAGAGCTGGCCCACCTCCCGAGTGAGCACGCCCATCGACCAGCCATCGGAGACGATGTGGTGCTGGGTCAATAACAAGGCGTGATCGTCCGGCGCGAGGCGCACCAGGGTGACGCGCATCAACGGGCCGTGGCTCAGATCGAACGGCTTGGCGCCCTCCTCGTCGATCAGCTGCGCGAGCCGGGCTTCGGCGTCGGCATGACCGTGCAGATCGATCAGCGCGACTGTGAAGCCCGGCCCCGCCGGCGAGACTAACTGCCGGCCTTCGCCTTCAACGGTGATGAAGGTCGTGCGCAGCGCCTCGTGCCGCGCCACCAGTTGCTGGAAGCTGCGTTGCAGCGCCGGCACTTGCAACGGCCCGCGCAGACGCAGGTTCATCGGCATGTGATAAGCGGCGTTGCCACCGTCCATTTGCGCCAGGAACCACAAGCGCTGCTGGGCGGACGACAACGTTTGCGCGCCTGAGCGCGGAGCTGCGCTGATTGCGGCGCGAAGCTGGCCCGGCGTCGCTTGCAGACGTTCGGCGAACTGCCACAGCAACGGCGCGGCGAACAGCGCCGAGGGCGACACTTCGAGGGCCATCGACTGGCGAATGTGCGCCAAAACGCGCATCACCAGCAGCGAATGACCGCCGAGGGCGAAGAACTGATCCTGACGCCCCACGCGCTCGACGCCGAGCACTTCGGCCCAGATCGCGGCGACGGCGCTTTCCAGCGCACCTTGCGGCGCCTCGTAGTCACGTTGATCAAAAGCTTCGGCGGCCGGCGCTGGCAATGCCGGACGGTCGAGCTTGCCGTTGGCGGTCAGCGGCCAGTTGTCGAGGTACACGAATGCGGTCGGCAGCATGTATTCCGGCAGGCTGATCCGCAGTTGCTCACGCAGCGCGCCGGCATTCAGCACCGTGCCGTCGTGGGTCAAGTAATAGGCGACCAGGCGTTGTTCACCAGGCGAGTCTTCACGCAACAGCACCAGGCTTTCGCGCACCGCTGGCAGGTCGGTCAGGCGAGCTTCGATTTCCCCCAGCTCCAGGCGCAGGCCTCGGAGCTTGGCCTGAAAGTCGTTGCGTCCGAGGAATTCGAGGTTGCCGTCGGCGCGATAACGCGCCAGGTCGCCGCTGCGGTACAGCCGCTCGCCGGCCACGAACGGGCTGTCGATAAAGCGTTCGGCGGTCAGTGCCGGCAGGTTCAGGTAACCCCGGGCGACACCGACGCCACCGATGTGCAGCTCGCCCACCACGCCTAGCGGCACCGGTGCGCTCAAAGCGTCGAGCAAATACACCCGGCTACCGGCCAGGGCGCGGCCGATCGGCAACACGCTGTCCGCGAGGTTCGCCGGGGCGGTGTCCGCGGCGCTGAGTTCGTGGCAAGTGCTGTCGATGCTCGCTTCAGTAACGCCATAGGCCTGGACGATTTGCACTGCGTCGCCGGTCAAGCGGCGCAATTGCCGCGCGCTGTGGGCGGTCCAAATGTCGGAGCCGCAGACCAGGGTGCGCATGAACGAAAGGTCCTGACCATTGGCCTCGACCCAGGCCAGCAACGGGTTAAGCACGGCGGGCACGAAATCGGCAAAATCGATCCGCGCCTCGCGCAGCAGCCGATACAGCGCCGGCGGGTCCATCAGTGATTCCCGGGGACACAGCACCAAGGTGCCGCCGAAACCCAGGGCGCGAATCAGGTCGGCGCTGAACACGTCGAAGGAAAACCCGGCCATCTGCAGGTGATTGAGCGGTTCGCCCAAGGCGTACAACGGTTGCCAGGCCGCGCTGACGGCGACCAACCCACGGTGTTCGACCATCACGCCTTTCGGGGTGCCAGTGGAGCCCGAGGTGTAGATCACGTACGCCAGGTGCCGCGAGGTCAGGCCCACGGCGAGAGGATCAGGGTTGTGCGGTGATTGCGCCGCCCAGCGCCGCGCATCGCCGAGGTCCAGCACTTGCGCGGCCGCGGCGGAACCGTCGAGCGCGGCGCGCAAGGCCTCCCGTGCGGCACTGTGGGTCAGCACCACTATCGGCGCGCTGTCGACCAGCATGTGCGCCAGCCGCGCCTGCGGATAAGCCGGGTCCAACGGCACATATGCCCCGCCGGCCTTGAGCACCGCGAGCACGCTGACCAGCATGTCCAGCGAGCGCTCCAGGCACAGCCCGACCCGCACGTCCGGGCGCACGCCGAGGCTGCGCAAGTGATGGGCCAGGCGGTTGGCGCGGACGTTGAGCTCCTGATAGCTGAGGCTTTGATTCTGGAACCGCGCGGCGATGGCGTCGGGACGGCGTAGCACTTGGGCTTCGAACAACTGATGCACGCAGAGGCTGGCATCGAAGGACAACTCGGCGCTGTTCCAATCGTGCACCAGACGTTGCCGTTCTTCGGCGCCGAGCATGTCCAGCGCCAACACCGGCCGTTCCGGCTGCGCGACCATTTGCTCCAGCATCCGCACCAGATAACTGGCAAAGCGCTCGGCGGTTGCGGCGTCGAACATCGCGGTGGCGTAGTGCAACTGGCCGCTGAGGTGGCCGTCCACATCGCTGAGTTCCAGGCTCAGGTCGAATCCGTGGGGCAACGGCCGCGCTTGATTCCAGGCGAATTGCACCTGCACCAGCGGATGCCAGGCTGGGCTGCGTTCGCAGTTGAGTTGGGTCAGCAAGTGTTCGAACGGCATGTCCTGATGCTCCGCCGCGCCCAGCACCACATCGCGGGTCTGGGCGAGCAGTTGCCGGGTGGTCGGCGCATTGGCCAGCGACAGGCGCAGCACCAAGGTATTGCCGGCGTCTGCAGTGGGCGCGCCGATCAGGACTTCCGGCTGCGCGGACAACCGCGCCAGCACCACCGCCCAAGCGCCGAGCACCGTCATCGCCAGGCTGGTGCCGTGGCGTTGGCTCAGGGCCCGCAGGCCTTGGCTCAGCGCGTTATCGAGCGCCAGGTTCAGGGCTGCGCAGTGCGCGTCCAGGGTCGCTGGCCGCGACCGATCGGTGGGCAGCGGCAGCACGCTCGGAGCGCCCGCCAGCCGCTCGCGCCAATAAGCGTTGCAGGCGTTGGATGAATTTACGGGTAAAGCGTCGGGCTGCGCGGAGGTCGTCCCGCGCACAGAGGAATGATCGAACATCGGAGGCTACCGTCCATGACTACGTTATTTTTGTGTGTAGGCCGGGGCGCTCTTCGCCCAGCCGGTCAGGCCCGACAACGGCGGTCGGGTCGGTCAAGCGCAATCAGGGCGATGGTGCGGCGCGGGCGCGCGGGCTCACGGCACTGGCGGCGGGGGCACTGCGCGAGACGTTGACGGAGAAGTGGCTGGCGAGGCGCACGGCAAGGCGAGCATCGCAAACAGCTGAAGATTGGAAAGGATCCTTGGCGACGGTGGCCGCCCTGCCCATGACACTGACCTTTGCATACCGCTTGACCAATTGAAACCTCACTTACTTCAGAGGGTCAACGATCGGGCTTCTTCGGGCTGGGTGACAGCGCTAGGGTGGACCCGATCGGCTGCGATTGCCGGGCCTGTGGACACATGGCAATCCTTTGACGCCGGGATTTTGGCCCTGAGCGCCGCCGGATAATAACCACGATCCCTAGCGGTGAAGCAAACAAAAAGTTACAGACTGTGATGAATGTCCGTAAAGGATTTCTTTCGAATACGCCCGGCCACTAAAACGACATAACTGCTAGAGACGTCCGATCCAGAGCGGTTAATGGGAATTCACGCGAAGTCTTCAGGGTCCGAGAGGCCATCGGTCGGATTTTCGCTTTCGACCATTTTCGACGACGTGCCCGCGCTTACGAACATGCCGTTGGCACGGGCACAAATAAAAACCGCCGGCCGAGCCATCAGCTCGCCGGCGGTTTTATTTCGGGCTCGGGCGGAATCAGGGCTGGGTGGCGCTGACTCGCTGTCCCGGTTCGAACATCGCTTCGAAGCGCGGTTTGTTCGCCGCGTAATAAGCGGCCACGGCCTGGTCGGACGAGGTTTCGCGGGCCTTCATCATCAGGCTTTCGAGATCAGCCTGGGGAATCGAGTAGTGGGCGAAAAAGTACGCCACTTGCGGATATTCCTTGCTGAACCCCTTGCGCGCCACGGCATGGATCTGCTCGGCGCCGCCGAACATTTGCTTCGGATCATCGAGGTAGCGCAGCGACCACTTGGAGAACATCCAGTGCGGGCTCCAGGCGTTGATCAACGACCACTTGTCACGCTTCTGGTTACGCTCCAGTTCGTTGAGCATGCCTGATTCCGACGACGCCACCAGTTTGTAGCCGTCGAGCTTGTACTCCTCGATGGCCTTCACGGTCAGCTTGTACTGGCCGTTGCCCACCTCCGAAGTAAGGATCTTGCCGTCGAACTTGGCCCGGACTTCCGGATTGTTGAGGTCTTCGACGCTGGCCACTTCGCTGATCGGAATCGAGGTCGGCACGGCCATGCCGATCCGCCCTTCGTAGAGCACGCCGAGGTCTTCGAGCTTGTCGCGATGCTTGTCGTAAAAGGCTTTGTGGGTGCTCGGCAACCAGACCATCGGGATCAGGTCGATGCTGCCGTTGGCCAGGGCCTGAAACTGAATGCCGATGTCGGCCATGACCAGTTTCACCGGTTGCTTGAGGTGCTCCTGCAACGCGGTGGTGGCCAGTTTTACGGTGATTTCGGTGTCCGACCAATTGACCCAGCCAATGCGCACAGGCTTGGGTTCTTCGGCCTGGGCCAGCGAAGCACTGGCCGCCAGCGCAGCGCCCAACAGCCAGGCGCAGGTGAGTTTTCGGTACGGCGATTGAACATTCATCAGGCGTCTTCCTATTTCGGGGTGATAGGCAGGTGTTGTTTTAATTTTTGAACGACCTAACGGTGCTGACAGCAGTCTGACGCTGCTTGGTATGACGGGCGGTCCTGCCCTCCTCATTGCTTGACTTCGAGCCCGATCTTATCGATGAGTTTTGTCCCGCGCAAGCAAAATGTACAGGTGTGTCGTTGGTCGTTGACACCCATGTACATTTATCCTAATTTCAGCGTGCCGAGCCTGATGAATGCCCACGATGGAGCGCCCCACGATGTCCAGCGATCCCCTGCTGCAACCCTATAAGATCAAGCACCTGACCTTGCGTAACCGGATCATGACCACCGCCCATGAGCCGGCCTATCCCATCGACGGGATGCCCAAGGATTTGTACCGCGCCTACCACGTCGAACGCGCCAAGGCCGGGGTGGCACTGACCATGACCGCTGGCTCGGCCGCCGTTTCCCGCGACAGCCCACCGGTGTTCAACAACGTGCTGGCCTACAAGGACGAAGTGGTGGGCTGGCTCAAGGACCTGACCGACGAATGCCATGAACATGGCGCGGCCGTGATGATCCAGTTGACCCACCTGGGCCGTCGCACGCGCTGGGACAAGGCCGACTGGCTGCCAGTGGTATCGCCCTCCCATCGGCGTGAAGCGTCACACCGCTCGTTCCCCAAGAAGATGGAAGACTGGGACATTGAGCGCATCATCAAGGACTACGTCGACGCCGCCGAGCGCATGAAGGCGGCTGGCCTCGACGGCCTGGAGTTGCAGGCCTACGGGCACCTGATGGACCAATTCTGGTCACCGCTGACCAACGACCTCGATGGCCCTTACGGCGGCTCTTTGGAAAACCGCATGCGCTTCACCTTCGATGTGCTGCGCGGGATTCGCCAGCGGGTCGGCGAAGACTTCCTGCTCGGCGTGCGCTACACCGGCGACGAAGCACTGCCGGGCGGTTTCACCGCCAGCGAAGGGATGCAGGTGTCGCACATGCTCAAGGACAGCGGCCTGGTGGATTTTCTCAACGTGGTGCGCGGTCACATCGACACTGACGCCGGGCTGACCGACGTGATCCCGATCCAGGGCATGCGCAATTCGCCGCACCTGGATTTTGCTGGGGAGATTCGCTCCGCCACCGGTTTCCCGACCTTCCACGCGGCGAAGATTCCCGACGTCGCCACCGCGCGCTACGCGATTGCCTCGGGCAAGGTCGACATGGTCGGTATGACCCGCGCGCACATGACCGACCCGCACATCGTGCGCAAGATCATCGAGAAGCGTGAAGAGGACATCCGCCCGTGCGTGGGCGCCAACTATTGCCTGGACCGCATCTACCAGGGCGGTGCCGCGTACTGCATCCACAACGCCGCCACCGGCCGCGAAACCAGCATGCCCCACGAGATTCCCAAGGCCACGCTCAAACGCAAGGTGCTGGTGATCGGCAGCGGCCCTGGCGGCCTGGAAGCCGCGCGGGTGGCGGCGGAACGCGGACATGCCGTGACCGTGCTGGAAGCGGCGGATCGCCCCGGCGGCCAGGTGCGACTGACCTCGCTGAGCGAACGCCGACGGGAGATGATCGGCATCATCGACTGGCGCATGGCGCAGTGCGAACGACTGGGGGTGCAGTTCCATTTCAACACTTGGGCGGAAGCCGACACCGTACTCGCCCATGAACCGAACGTGGTGATTGTCGCCACCGGCGGCTTGCCGGATACCGAGGTGCTGAGCCGTGGCAATGAGCTGGTGGTGTCGACCTGGGACATTATCTCCGGCGACGTCAAGCCCGGGCGCCAGGTGCTGATTTTCGACGACGCCGGCGACCATGCCGCGCTGCAAGCGGCGGAAGTCATCGCCAACAGCGGCGCGAGCGTGGAGATCGTCACTCCGGACCGCTCCTTCGCCCCGGAAGTCATGGCGATGAACCTGGTGCCCTACATGCGCAGCCTGCAAGACCTCGACGTGACCTTCACCGTGACCTACCGGGTCGACACCGTGGAGAAGCGCGACGGTCGCTTGCTGGCGACCTTCGGCAGTGATTACGGCCAGGTGCATAAACAGCGAGTGGTCGACCAGGTAGTGGTCAACCACGGCACCCTGCCCCTCGATGACTTGTACTTCGACCTGCGGCCGCACTCCAGCAACGCTGGCGCGGTGGAACAGCACGACCTGATCGCTGGCAACGCGCAAAGCATCGTCACCAACCCTGAAGGGCGCTTCCAGTTGTTCCGGATTGGCGATGCGGTAGCCGCGCGCAACACCCACGCGGCGATCTACGACGCGTTGCGCTTGCTGAAAGACCTCTGAAAAAGCGGCGCTCCCTGCGCTTTTTTGTGGTGGGGAGCTCGCTCTGCTCTTTGTGGCCAGAGAGCTTGCCCTGCTTTTTGTGGCGAGGGAGCTTGCTCCCGCTGGACTGCGCAGCAGGCCTAAACCCTGAACCCCGGGTGTGCCTGACACACCGAGTTGAATGGATTCGGGGCGGCTTCGCCACCCAGCGGGAGCAAGCTCCCTCGCCACAGGGGAGCGGATTTCGCGCCACCTCCGTACTGGCTCGCTGTGCTTTTTGTGGCGAGGGAGCTTGCTCCCGCTGGACTGCGCAGCAGGCCCAAAACCTGAGTTCCGGGTGTGCCTGACACACCGAGTTAAATGGTTCGGGGCGGCTTCGCCACCCAGCGGGACCAAGCTCCCTCGCCACAGGGGAGCGGGTTACATCCCGCGCCGTGCCACTTCGGCACCGGCCTGCAAGGCGCGGCCGAGTATGGTTTCAAAGCCCTGGTCCGCCATCGACTGCAACGCCGCGGCCGTTACGCCTCGATATCCCATCAACGCTTCAATCATGCGCCGCGGATCCTGATGCGCCAGCATCTGCCCGCCTCCGACTACCACGCCATGCGCGGCTTTTCGAGCAATGTGCTCGGGGATGCCAGCCGCCACTGCCTGACTGACCAACGCCTCAAACAGCATCGCCGGGTATGCCGGCCCGGTGCCGGACACCGCGCCGAGGTAGTCAATGCAATCCTCGGTCGGCACCTGATCCGCCGCGCCGACGCAATCGAACAACCGCTGCACCAGGCTGTGATCGGCTTCGCTCAAGGGCTCGGCGCTGTACCACGGGGTGAACGACTGGCGGATTTCCACCGCCGCATTGGGCATCGCCCTCACCACGGTGTCCGCGCCAGTGGCGGCTTTGAGCGTTGCTGCCGGGACGCCCGCCACCAGGGAAATCAGCAGCTTGCCAGACGCATTTATCTGCAGCTCGGGCAACTGCTCCGGGCGGATCGACAACAGCACGACATCACTCTGCGCGACCAATTGCTGATTGTCCGCCGACAGCCGCACCTGCGGGCCGAACGGACTAGCGCCAGAGCGGTTGGAGATCAGCAAGCGTTGCGCAGCGATAAAGCCGCTGTCTAGCAGTGCTTCGGCAATGGCGCGCCCCAGCCAACCGGTGCCGCCGATAATGCCCAGGGTCTTATGATTCATCGCTGGACTCCTCCTCGAAGCTGTCGACCAGCGACGCAAACACGCCCGGCTCTTTTTCAACGTAACCAAAGGAGCCGAAAAACCGGTCCAGCTCACGACGCTTTGGGGCCTTGCCAGTGAACACCGTGACGTACTGCGGGATACGACGGAACCGCACCAGGATGTCCTCGTTGGTTTTCATCGAGATATAGCCGATCTGCGTCAGGTAGATGGTCCTGGCCCGTGCGTCGGCGGCATCGGTGTCGTAACCAAAGCGGCGGAACATGCCGGTCAGCGCAGTGATCCGGGTTTCGTCGGCGACGGCGATTTCCGCTTTCACTTCATCGGACTGCAACGCCCAACTGCGCACCGCGAATTCGAACTGCGAGTCGAACACCTCAGGGTTCAACCAGCATTGGAAGACATTGAGGATCGCCTCGGAAATGCTCTCGGCGTAGCTGTCGCACTGGCTGATCAGACCGCCGGTATTTTTGTCGCGCCACCGGGCCAACAGCGCGGCGAGCAGTTGTTCGCGGTCTTCATAAAACCAATAGAAACTGGTGCGTGACAGGTTCAGGCGCTTGGCCAGCGGCATCACCCGCACCGCATCCACCCCTGACTCCTTCAAGGCTTCATAAGCCGCTTCCAGCCAGCCATCGACCGAGCCCCGCCAGCCCGCCTCCTGAGCCTTGGCGCGGGTCTTCGCTGATTGCGCCATGTTCGGGCACCCTCTTCATCCAGACAATTGGCCCCCACTGTACGCTGCCAGTTCCTTGGCGTACATCTTCTGTACAGTCGCGTACAGTTTAAAGACGCAACAAAAAAACCGCGCCATGGTGCATGGCGCGGTTCGTACTCGACAGCCGTTAGAGGTGATCGGCGTCAATAATCGCCTTGGCGAACGCCTGCGGATCTTCCTGCGGCAGGTTGTGGCCGATGCCACCGTTGATCAGGCGGAACTCGTATTTGCCAGTGAAGCGCTTGGCGTAGTCCTCCGGCATCGGGTGCGGCGCACCGTTGGCGTCGCCTTCCATGGTGATGGTCGGCACCGTGATCGGCGGGAATTTGGCCAGTTTTTGTTCAAGGGCGTCGTACTTGGGCTCGCCCTTGATCAGGTTGAGGCGCCAGCGGTAGTTGAAAATCGAAATGGCGACGTGGTCCGGGTTGTCGAGGGCGGCGGCGCTGCGGTCGAAGGTGGCGTCGTCAAAATTCCACTTCGGCGAAGCGATCTGCCAGATCAACTTGGCGAAGTCGTGGCGGTATTTTTCGTAACCGGCGCGACCACGTTCGGTGGCGAAGTAGTACTGATACCACCACTGCAATTCAGCCTTCGGCGGCAACGGGTTTTTGCCGGCTTCCTGGCTACCGATCAGATAACCACTGACCGCCACCAGCGCCTTGACCCGCTCCGGCCACAGCGCCGCGACGATGTCCGCCGAACGCGCGCCCCAATCGTAGCCGCCGATCACCGCAGTTTTGATCTTCAACGCATCCATGAAATCGATCACGTCACTGGCCAGCGCCGCCGGTTGGCCGTTGCGCAAGGTTTTGCTGGACAGGAACTGCGTGCCGCCGTAGCCGCGCGCATACGGGATCAACACGCGATAGCCCTTTTCGGCGAGTAGCGGCGCGACGTCGACGTAACTGTGAATATCGTACGGCCAGCCGTGCAGCAGGATCACGACTGGACCGTCCGCCGGGCCGACCTCGGCATACTCGACGTTCAGCAAACCGGCCTTGACCGTTTTTAGCGCACCGAACGATGTGTGGCCGACCGCCGCAGTGGTTGCCGCCGGTTCCGCCGGGGTAGCGGCATGCACATTCGCCACGCCGAACGCGCCGAACTGCAACAGCGCGACCGCCAGCAGTGAGGGACCGAACAGGCGGCGGCGAGGCGTCGATTGGGGATGCAACAGGGTCTTGTTCATTGTGAGATTCCGTGTAGCCAGTGGAGGGTTGGACGGGTCAAGGTTTAGCCAGGTTTGAGCGTAGCGGGCGGAACGCGGCGCGCAGTTCTTCGCTGAACAATTGCGGCTGTTCCCACGCAGCGAAGTGCCCGCCCTTGGCCACTTCGTTGTAGTACGACAGCGAAGGATAGGCCCGCTCAGACCAACTCTTCGGTGCACGATAGATCTCGCCGGGGAACACGGTGATTGCCACCGGCACCTTGATATCGGCGGTTTTCTGCGCCACGGCGCTGAAATTGTTGTTGTTGTTTTCCCAGTAGAAACGCGAGGCCGAGGCGCCGGTGTTGGTCAGCCAATAGAGACTGATGTCGTCGAGCATTTCATCGCGGCTCAGGACCTTTTCCGGCTCGCCGTTGCTGTCGGTCCAGGCCGCGAACTTCTCATACATCCACGCAGCGGTGCCGGACGGCGAATCGGCCAAGAGGTAACCGATGGTTTGCGGACGCGTGACCATCATCGCGCCATACGCAGCGCTGCGACCGAAGAAGGTGCTGAGTGAGTTGAACGCCGCCAACTCCGGCCCTTTCAGCCCGGCCGGTGCCGGTTCGCCGCCAAAAATCGGCTTGACCAGTTCCGGCGGTACGGTGGCCGGCATGTTCAGGTGGATACCCAGCAAACCCTTCGGCGCCAGCCGCCCCAAGGCATCGGATATCACCGAACCATGGTCGCCGCCCTGGGACACGTATTGCTTGTAGCCCAGGCGATGCATCAACACGTCCCAGGCCTTGGCCACGCGATCCGGGTTCCAGCCGAGCTCGGTCGGTTTGCCAGAGAAGCCATGGCCGGGAATCGTCGGGATGACCACGTCGAAGGCATCTTCGGCACGGCCACCGTAGGCGGTCGGATCGGTCAGCGGGCCGATGGTTTTCAGGAATTCCAGGGCCGAGCCGGGCCAGCCGTGGGTGAGGATCAGTGGCATGGCGTTGGGATGCCGGGATTTAACGTGGATGAACTGAATGTCGACGCCGTCGATGGTGGTGACGAACTGCGGCAACGCATTGAGTTTGGCCTCGACTTTGCGCCAGTCATACCCGTTGCCCCAGTACTCGACCAACCCTTGCAGTTTGGCCAGTTGCACGCCTTGCGAGGCATCGCCGACCGTTTCCTTGTCGGGCCAGCGGGTGGCGGCGATGCGCTGGCGCAGATCGGCCAGTTGCGCGTCCGACACCTGAATGCGGTACGGGCGGATGCTTTCGTCCTGCGCTGTTGCGGGCTGGACGGCGGGGCTGGCGGCGGTTTCGGCGGCGGACACACTCGCGGTGTAACCAGTGCCGGCGAGCAAAGCGAGGCTCAGTGCACTGGCCAGGGTTGAGGGCTTGAACAGGCAGTGCAGGATTCGGGTGGGCGAGGCTGCAAACATCATCATTCTCCTTGAATTGAATGGCCGCCAAGGGCGCGCGGCCGGAGGTGATAACAGCACAGGAGCCAGCCGTGTCGACATTGCACGATGGTGTCGGTCAGCCGAAAGTGAAGGCGAAAGTCTGCACGCCGGGGTCGAGGAATTCGATCTCGAACTGCCGGTCGAGAATCGGCGACGGTTGGCGGATGAGCTGGTACATGCGCGGTTCGTTGACCACGCCGTTGCCTTGCGCATCGACTTCCACCCCATGGGCCGCACCGGGTGGTTGCCCATCGAGAGTCACCCGGAAACGCACCGGAGCGCCATTCAGGCCCGGGGTCATCACCAGATGCAAGTCGCGGGCATGGAAGCGATAAACCATGCGCCCACCGGCCTGATGCAGCACGGTGGCCTGCTCGCCCATGGTCCAGGCGCCGGACAACGCCCAGCGATTGAGCCCGAGTCGCTCAGGCTTCGTATAGTCATGCCGCTGCTCCGGCACCACGCCGCCGGGGGAGGCAAAATGTTCGGTGCGTTGGTAGCCGACGTAGGTTTCCGGCGTGCGCTGATTGGCCCAGTCCGGCGCGGCTTCGGCGCCTTTGCCATTGACCGTGACCAGTTGCCGGTCGACGCCCTTGGCGCCCGCTTCGCTCAATAATTGCTGAATCACCCGCTCGGAGTTTTCATAGTCCTCTTCACCGAGCCGCACATGGCGAACACGCCCCTGGGCGTCGACAAAGTACAGCGCCGGCCAAGAGTTATTGTTGAACGCTTGCCAGACGCCGTGCTCGTTGTCGATCGCCACCGGATAGTCGACCCCCAACTGCTGGCTGGCGCGTCGCACATTGTCGACGTTCCGCTCGAAGCCGAACTCCGGCGCATGCACGCCGACCACCACCAGCCCCTGGTCCTTGTACTTGCTGGCCCAGGCGCGGACATAGGGAATCTGGCGCAGGGAGTTGATGCATGAGTAGGTCCAGAAATTCACCAGCACCACTTTGCCGCGCAACCCGGCGGGCGTCAGCGCCGGGGAATTGAGCCACTGCGTGGCACCGCTCAAGGCCGGCAACTGGTCGAGCGCCGGGGCTTCGAACAACGCTGGCGTGGGTGGGCTTGCTGCTTGGGCCGTGATAGGCAGGCCGAGACTGAGGATTAGCGCCAGGGGCAACAGGTGGTTTAGCGGGGATCGGGTCGTGGCCATTTATGGGGGCGCTCATTGGCATGCGGGGGACAACGATGTATCTGAGCAGAGTAGTTGGGGTTGATCGATAGGACTAAGGTATTGGGTTTTTGGACGGTGTACATATCCGTTGCTGCGGTAACGGCTGCTTAGGGTTGCGCCCTTACGGCGCCTCACTTTTTTTTCAAACGCCAAAAAAAGGAAGCAAAAAAAGCTCGCCCCTGACGTACGGCTTCCGACGGGGCGGGTGGATCAAAATCAAAAGCGCGGCGAGCTGACACTCGGCCAGTTTGGGTGTACGGAATTCTGTGGATGTGCGGGAACACTGTGGGAGCTGACTTGCCAGCGATGACGGCCTCAAAGCCAACCGATCATTGCCAGATTCACATCCATCCTATTGTGGGAGCCTGCTCGCGAAAGTGGAGTATCTGACAAAAATCTATATCAGCTGTATGGGCCTCATCGCTGGCAAGCCAGCTCCCACAGGGATTTGTGTATGCCTGCAAGCGATTTGTTAGCAGGAACACAGCTTTCGCGAGCAGGCTCGCTCCCACAGGGGACACGCGCACCACCCGAAGCAGGTCGGCTATAAGGCCGCCTCGCT
>NZ_JAVLSB010000016.1:0-1190 GCF_031583775.1 Pseudomonas rhizozeae | reverse complement strand
CCTCCACTCAGCCTCCCGACGGGGCGGGTGGATCAAAAGCAAGATCAAAAGCGCGGCGAGCTGACACTCGGCCTGATGGGTGTACGCCGGTGTTATGGACGTCCACGTTAACTGTGGGAGCTGGCTTGCCAGCGATGACGGCCTCACAGCCAACCCATCACCATAAGATACGCCTCAACCCCCTGTGGCGAGGGAGCTTGCTCCCGCTGGGTGGCGAAGCCGCCCCAAAATCTGAGCCCCCGATTTCACTGCATACCCGAGTCGCCCGGTATTGGGCTTGCTGCGCAAGCCAGCGGGAGCAAGCTCCCTCGCCACAGGGGTCAATCCAGCATCGGTCGACTACAGCGCCTTGCGCCTTTGCCTACACTTCCGCCAGAATCCGCCGGCTTGTGGGTCTGAGGTCCGGGCTTTATCGTGATCCGGTCGCTGCCAATCAGCGATCGGGTTTAGCAGCCCGGATAATCTCTAGACGCACAACGTCCGTCGTTCGTGATCAGGCACATCCTCGTGCCTGGCAGTTCACGTTATGGCGGCTGTAGTGGGAGGCCTTCGGGCCTGCCGGGTTCTAGAGTCCTGGTCTGCTAACCCGCGAACAGCCGCCACCTTCATTCGTTTAGCAGCGAACGGTGTTGGCTTCCATGACTCTAGGAGCGTCACCATGATCAAACCCGCCACCCCCTGCTACCAACCCATCGACACCCATGACACCGAACAAACCGTGCTCTTCATCGACACCCACGCCCCCCTCAGCGACATGGCCGCCTGCGCCGCGCATCGCTTCACCGTGGTCCGCGATTTGATGGACACCTTGTCCAGCCTGACCCTCACCGACACCAACGATTGCGACCTGGCGCGCATCACCCGAGGCGTGCATTTACTCACCCGCGAAGGCTGCGCCGTGCTCGAGGTATTGCAGATGAGTGCACAACGGCAAGAGTGGGATCTGGCTGTCTGCCGCGTGACCCGCTAACCCACTATTCCCACGTCTGCGCGTGGGAATGCAGCCCTGGGGTTCTGGGGAGCATGAGCTGCTGCGTCCGTTAACCAGAGACTTGTCGGCGATAACGGCCCGATAGCCGACCAAAGAATTCCTGATGTATCCAAGTCCCACAGGCCAAACGCGTATTGCCCGCGGCCAGGTCGGCAATAAGGCCGCCTCGGCTGATTTTGATCTGGCTTTTGATCTGGCT
>NZ_JAVLSB010000015.1:0-1116 GCF_031583775.1 Pseudomonas rhizozeae | reverse complement strand
AGCCAGATCAAAAGCACAGCGCCCGAGGCGGCCTAGTAGCCGACCTGGTCTCTAGTTGTACGCGTTTCCCCTGTGGGAGCGAGCCAGCTCCGGGCGGCGTTCCGACGAAAGCTATCTCCCTGCTGATGAGTTAATTGCGGATGTACGCAAGACCCTGTGGGAGCTTGGCTTGCCAGCGATAGCGCCCTACCTGTCGCTGAATAATCGACGGATGTACACCAATCCCTGTGGCGGCCGCGCTGCAACAACCCGACTCGCCAGCGAAAAGGCCCGCACACCCCATCAGGATGCCTGGCCTAACGCCCACCATCCCTTTGGCTTCGAGCATTCAACACATCCCGCTCAAACCGCTCGGCCCTGAATTGCAGAGTTTCCAGCAATGCGCACCCTTCGCGAGTCAGCAGGTGCACACCGCGTGTCACGCGCTCCAGATCACAGTCGTGGGTGTCGTTGAGCGTCAGGCTGGTCAAGGTGTCCATCAAATCGCGAACCACCGTAAACCGATGCGCAGCGCAGGCCGCCAGGTCACTGAGCGGTGCCTGGGTGTCGATGTAGAGAACGGGGTGTTGAGCGTCGCGGGTGTCGAGGGGTTGAAAGCAGGAGTTTGTTTGATTTTGCATGTGTAACCTTCTGGGATAACGCGCAACCATTCTTCGCGGCCAAACGAAAAAGGTGGCAGCTGTGTGCGGGTTGGCCGACCGGCCCAGAAAACCGGCACACCCGAAGATGTCCCGCGCACAGCCGCCATCACACACTGATCGACACGACAAACATCCCGAAAAGTTGCTATGACGCTGTTGCGTTCTGAGTTCGACCGGCCAAGGTCGTTTGCGGCATACACCGCCGGCCAACTATGGCAGCCGACCCAAAACGCGGCAACAGGGTACGTTGTGGGAAACGTCTTGAAAAGTTGTACGCCGTTTGAGCCGCGTCAACGAGCGAAGCGGAACGCAGAGCGTCCCTGGCTGCATTCCCACGCTGAGCGTGGGAACGATCAGATCTTCATTGCCTGGGAGGACGCCTTCGCGAGCAGGCTCGCTCCCACAAGGGGAATGCGTACTACCCGGAGCCAGGTCGGCTATAAGGCCGCCTCGGCGTACAGTTTTTGATCTGGCT
>NZ_JAVLSB010000014.1:0-24215 GCF_031583775.1 Pseudomonas rhizozeae | reverse complement strand
CTTATTTCACACCCAATGAAAAACCCCCGCGAGTGCGAGGGTTTTTTGTGCGCTGACGCTTAGAAGTAGTACGGGAATTTCAGGCTGAAGGAGAAGTCCGGCGCATCGTCGGTCAGGCCGATCGACAGTTGCGGCACGATGGTCAGGTTGTCGCTGGCCGCCACGGTCATGCCGACGTTGAAGTAGCCGGCGTTGGCATCGCTGGACACCACCGATTCCCAGTCGCCGCCATCCTGTTTCAACTTGCTGCGGCGTTGCACCAGGTCCGAGACCGAGAACGACATACTCATCTTCTCGTTCAGTGCGAAAGCGATACCGGCGCCGATCTGGAAGCTGTCGCCAATCCGGACCTTGCCCGGGGTTTTCTGGTTGACCGTCGAGCTAATGTCGTCGAACGATTCCTCGAGGTTGTGGGTGTAAGACAAGCTGCCGAACAGCACGGCCGGGTCGAAGGTCTTGACCAGCGAGATGCCGGGGGTGATCGACCAGACGCCGTTGCCGGTGGGCAGGGTGTCCGGCACGAACAGGTTGGAGTTGGCGTCGGTCTGGCGCAGCTTGATACCGAACGGATCCTTGCCGGTCGGGGCCTTGACGCGCAGGGTGACCACGGCGTCCGGCGTGTTATACGACTCATCCATGAACTTGTAGGCAATGCCGAAGTTGACGTCGCCGATCTCCGGATCGCGGGTCACGGTTTCTTCGCTGGTCACACTGGCCGCGCCGCCGTTGGCGCCGCCGGACTGGTACGTCGACTCGCGGTAGACCACCGGCACGTTGAGGTCGAACTGCCAGCGATTGTCGAAGTTGTAGCGCCCGGTGAGGTCGAGGGTCCAGGTGTCGGCCTTGATCCGGTCCAGGTTGATGTTACCGAGGAAGATCGAGTCCAGGGCCAGGAAGCCATTGAGGATCAACTGCCGCGTGTCGTAGCGCGAGTAGGTCAGGCCGGTCTCGAAGCTGAACTTGCCGCCGCCAAAGAAGCCGCTGGCCTCATCGTAGAGGTTGGACACCGATTGCGCCGGTTGCGAATCATCGGCCAGCGACTGACCGTAGGAACTGCCGGTACCACCGGCTGCACCACCGGAAGCCGCGCCCGCGCCGGTACCCGTTTTTGCCACTGGGGGATTGCCTCTCATGTCGGCAGGCGACTTGGCCAGGCGTTTGGGTTGCGGGGCCGCGGGCTGGTCTTCCACCTGGCGGACACGTTGCTCGAGTACCGCCAAGGCTTTTTGCTGGACTTCGTAGCGTTGTTTCAACTCCAGAAGTTCTTGTTTCAGGGTCTCGATATCCGCATCGGGCGCTGCATGCAGCATAGCCGCGGGAAACAGAGTGCTCAGACATACAACTGCGCGCAACGATACCGATCGATACATGAAGTAGCCGTCCCTTTAGTGCTCATGGTCGGAGTCAGCGTAGTTCAATATCCAAGACTTCGTAGGCCCCTGAGTTGGGTTAAATTGCAGTCCAGTGCCCCGGGGGTCATACCATTATTGTTAAGCACAACGTTTAGTTGCGTCATGTTGTTGACGAAGTTGCTGTTGCCGGTCAGACGGGTGTTTTGCAACAGGCCACTTTGCGCAACTTGTTGCAGGGCGCTGCCCTGGTTGTTGTTGGCCTGAATCGACATTTGCACGCCGCCACCGGTGGCGGAGACCGCGACATTGCCGGCGGCGTTGCTGCCGGTAATGGTCTGGCCGGCCATCAAGGCCTGGCCCTGGGTTGGTTCGAGGGCGGGGGCGCGGCTGGCTTCTTTGACGTTGATCGCAACGTTGTTATAGGCGCTGTTGCCGTCGCCGGCGGCACGAACGCTTTGGGTTACGCCCTGGGAGCTGTTCAGGCCGGCGCCACCAACGATGTTCCCGGTGCCTTGCTCAGATGTACTGCCATTGCCCCTTTCGTTAATGGTCGAGACATAGAATTCGGGTTTGATCGTAGAACTCTGGACCTGCATCGACGAACGAGCGCCGATCACATCACCACTGGCGTTGCGCCAGGTGCTGCTCATGACAATGCCGAAGCTGATAATGCGCCCCGGCATCACATAACGACCGCGAAGCTCGGAAAGCTCCTGGTCCTTGATTTCGATAGGTTTGAAACTTTGTGTGGCGAAGCTGGATGTACTTGCGGCCAGGCAGGCGGCGGCCAGCCAGTATGAAGTTTTCATCTACTGCTCCCGGAGCGTCCTGCTCCTTTATTGTGTGGACGCTTAAAAGAAATCGCTCTGGATAAATCCAAAGTCCATCAGTTCGGCATCTTTGACCGGGTTGAATTGATCGAGCTTGTTCTTGGCCGTCAGCGGCACAGGCGGATCGAGCAAAGCGTTGGCTTTGTCGTAACCGGGGCCGACGATGGCGAAAACAATACCGTTCCAACCTTTGACAAAGTCATCGTGGGAGTAGCGTTTATGACCCAGTACCGGGTCGGCGATATAGACCCAGTCCTTATCGGAGCGCTGCAACACCACGAAGTGCTTGTAACCACGAATATCCACCAGTACCACCACCGGGATCGTCACTGCGTCCAGTTTTTCCCTCGGTATTTTGTAGCCCCGGGCACGCATGCCGATGCTTTCAACGTAGCGTTTCATGTCGAGCATGGAAAAACCCTGGGTACGAACCAGGTCCTGGTCAGCATTGACCAGCATGCCTTTGATGATGTGCTCCTCATCGACGTCGAGCCAGTAAGCCTGGCGCAAGATCGTCGCCAGCGCGGCGGCACCGCAACTGAAGTCGGTCTTTTGCTCGACGATGTCGCTGAACTTGCGCTCACGTACGCTTTGCACTTGCTTGTAGACGAGTACACCGCCGGGAAGGGCGGCGACCGGGATCTGCCCGGCCTGGGTCAGGCCAGCAAAGCACAGCAGGGCAATGAGAGCAGGTTTGCGCATGTCGGTTACGCCTGTGCGGACTTGTGGAAAAGCCCCGTTGCCGGGGCTTTCTGACTTTCGCGATTACAGGCAGGCTTTGCAGCCCGCAGCGATGGACAGCGAGTTGCTTTGTTGGTTGCCCACACCAGCCGAGGTGTTGAAGCCGCCGTTGCCGGAGAAGTTGTTCCCCGAGTTGGTCATGCTGGCATTGTTGATGGTTGGGTTTTTCCAGCCATCTTTGGTCAGCACTTGTTGAGTGGTCACACCGGCCAAGCCGAATACACCCACTGCGACGAAGTCGGAAGTGGTATCGCCGTTGCCGCCGTGGTTGCCACCACCGTTGCCGCCACCATTACCGCCTTTGTTGCCGTAACCGCCACCGCTGTGACCACCACCGTGACCGCCACCGTTGCCATTGCCTTCGGTAGTGGCTTCACCCACTGCGGCAAACGCGCCAGCTGCTGCGAAAGTACCGGTGAGGGTATCTTTCTTCATGACAGCAACGCCTTTGTTGTCGACATTCAGGCCAGTCGAGGACTGGTTAGCCGAGGCAGCGGCTTGAGCCACACGACCGCCGGACACAGCGATAGCGAGGTTGTTTTTCTGTTGGTTGAAGTTGCCGGCGGTGACGTTGACACCGATGTTGCCGGAACCGTCGTTACCCACGCTGCTCATCGTAGCGTTGTTGCGGGTCGACGAGTTTTTCACGTAGTTGTTGGTGTTGTACTGAGTGGCGCTGGAAGCAGCGACCGCGGTGCCGAAAATAAAGGCTTCGTCGGCGGTGGCCAGTGCAGCGGCGTTGTCTTGTTGGTTGCCGTCACCGCCTGCAACGTTGGCGCCGATGTTGCCGTTGGAGCCGTTCAGCGAGTTCTCGGCCCGGCCGTTGTTTTCGGTGCCCTGGTTGCTCACGCTGTTGCCCGAGCTGTTCTGCACATCAAGCACGGCAGCCCCAGCGCCGGCACCGATCTGCAGCAGTTCTTCCAGGCTTGGGCCTTCGGGTTCGTGGTTGCCACCGCCGTGGTTACCGCCACCACCGTGGTTGCCGCCGCCGCCACCACCATGATTGTTGTCATTACGGTCCGCGTGTGCGGCCATTGCCATTACTGCTGCGAGGGCGAAAACCAGTGGTTTGATAGCCATTGTTGGTTTCATGGTGTTTCTCCGTGCTTATTAGTTGGTTAAGTGTTGGTACTTTCTAATGCACTGCTCACTGCGGTATTGGGTCAGTCAGCGACCCGGATGCTCAGGGTGTTAGCCATGCGGTTCCCCACCCCTGCACTCTGGTTCACCTGGGTTACTCCACGGCTGCCGGTGAAGGCCTGGTCGCTGGTAACGACCTGGCGACTGCCGATTGGGGTGCCAGTTGCTCCTGAGCTTGGTAGCAACGCCACGTTCTGTTGAGAAAGGGCGCTATCGTCAACGCTCTGCGGTGCAGCACTGATGCTGACCCGCACAGCGTTGGCCATCTGGTTGTTGGCACCGGAGGCCTGGTTGACGCCCAGGATCCCGTTGCCATTACTGAAAGAGGTGCCGCCGATGGTGGAGCTCGCGTTGACCGAGCGATCAGCGGGCGTATCGAGTTTCTGCTGGATCTGGGTGCTCGCGTTGGCGTTGGTGCCAATGGCGATCGCCTTGACGTTGGTCTGCTGGTTCTGGTCGCCGGCGGCCTGGTTGACGTTGTAGTTGCCTTTGTAATAGGCGCCGGAATCATGAATCCTGGCGGTGTCGATGGCGCTCGGGTCGGCCATTGCGCTGGTGCTGGCCAGCATCGCGATGAGGATCAGCGAACGATTCATCTTATTGCCCCCCGGCCAGGCGACCGAGTGGGGCCAAGCCCGAACTCATGGCGCGATTGATCGTGCCGGAAATCGCGCTGCCACTGCCGCCACCGTGGCCCGCACGCATGCCCGGCATGCCGGCAGGATTGGTGACGGTGTTGAGGCCGGGCAGTTGAGAGTTGTTCTGCGTCATGCTGTTGCGCATCGCTGCACCGCTGGCAACTCCGGCGAAATCGCCATCGGACAGTTCGGTGCTGGTCATGCTCTGGCTGATGCGAGCGGAAGGGTTGGCGTTGACAGTGGTCGGGTAGGGGTCTTTGCCGGCGCTGCGGCCAATGGCGTGCGGCTGGACGTCACGATTGAGAACGATCACCCCATTGCCTTCGGCCTGGGCCGACAGGCTAACCACGGTGCTGGCGGCACAGCCGATCAGCAGGAGGCAGTTACAGGTTTTCTGGAAATTCCCCACGGCAGCAATTCCTTCTTCAGCGGGCTGGCCCTAGTCAGCGTTGTGAAGGAGAGAGCGAAAGCTGTGCCGCTTTTGAGTTGTCTTTGAATTTCAAGCAGTTAGGAAATGGCGGCGGGAATGCACCGTTCGGGTTGTTTCAATCGTGATACAGCGCGCTGATGGGCAAACTGAAGTTTTTAAGGGAATGGCTCTAGCGCAAGGGTTTGCTGAGTGGTGTTTCATCGCTTTAACAATCGTCATGACGAAACGGTGAAGGCGCTGTATTCGGGCCTTTTCAGGGGGCTAGGGTGTTTCAGGAGTGGACACATTGGGGTTGCAGGCAGTGAATTTGGCGGGATGTGGGGACTCTCGATCCGCCAATAGTCGCTCGACCGCTGCAACCGCTAAGGCTCGGCGTTGTACCCAATCGCCCTGAATGACCTCGAATGGCTGAGCATGCTGTCGCAGCCAGCGTTCAGTGGCCTCGAAAAACGCCTGGCGCTGGGCGAGATCGGGCTGGCAACGCTGGCCATCATCGGTCCATGGTACGGCCTGCGGCGACAATAGCAGGTGCAGGTCGTAATGCCGCGCCAGCAGCGCCGGTTCCAGCCAGTTCGGGCAAGCGCCGAACAGGGTCTGGCTCCAGAGCATATTGCTCAGCAGGTGGGTATCGAGGATCAGCAGCGCCGGTTGCTCCGCACGCGCTGCATCTTCCCAGGCCAGTTGCCCGTGGGCGATCTCGGGAATATCCGCCAGGCAAGTTTCACGAGCGTTTTCGCCCGACAGGCGCTGCTCGATGAACCAGCGCACATACTCACCCACCACCACGCCACCGAAGCGCTGCAGCAATTCGGCGGACAGCCAGCTCTTGCCGCTGGATTCAGGGCCGGTCAGCACCAGGACTTTCATGCGGCACGCAGCGCCGGGTCGGCCTGCCATTCACGCCAGCCTTGCACGGCAATCACGGTGAACACGGCATACAGCCCGGCGGTGAGGTAAAGGTCTTTGTAAATAAACAGGCCGACGAAAATCACATCCAGGGCAATCCACAACGGCCAGCACTGTACTCGCTTCTGCGCCATCCACCCTTGCGCCACCAGGCTGAACCCGGTGAGCGCGGCATCCAGCCAGGGCTGCGCGGCATCGGTCCAATGCGCCATGGCCGCCCCAAGCAGCAGACTGCCAACACCGCCGACCGCCAGACCACCCGCAATCGAGAGCGCGCCCAGGCTACTGACCTGACGCCCCGCATGCGTCGCGCCGCCCCGCGTCCATTGCCGCCAGCCATACACCTGCAACCCGGCATACACCACTTGCAGCAACATGTCGGAATACAACTTCACGTCGTAAAACACCCAGCTGTACAGCAACACCATCACCAACCCGATCGGCCAGCACCAAGGGTTCTGCTTGACCGTCAACCAAACCGCAACCACGCCGAGCGCAGCAGCAAACAGTTCAAGCCCGGACATGGACGTTTCCTTGGGGGAGTGGAAGAGGGCGCGATTGTACTGTTTTTTGCGGCGAGGAGGCTTGGCACCCTTAGCCTCCGGGACCGTCTTGGCTGTCTTTCACCTCGGGTGTGAGAACAATCAGAGCTTAATTGCCTGGCCGGGACTCATCGCTGGCAAGTCGAATCGTCGCACCGCAGCTCCCACAGGGTTTTGGGACATCCGCAATTTACTCGTCAGCAGGGAAGTAGCCATCGCTGGCAAGCCCGCGATGAGGTGCACGAGCCATGGAGATGTATTGCCTCACGGGACGCCTTCGCGAGCGAGCTCGCTTCCACAAGGGGAACACGAACAATCCGAAGCCAGGTCGGCTACTAGGCCGCCTCGGCTGCTCTTGATCTGGCTTTTGCTTTTGATCTGCTCTGCCCCGTGAACCAGAGGCAGAACGCAGGTCTTGCGCAGTGGGCACCTCGGCAGGGATGCCGAGGTAGCCGCCCCCGGCCAGGGATGGCGGATGGCGGCGGGCCCACGGAGCAAGGCCGGAGTGAGGGAATGCCGAGCCTTAGCGAGGCACCGAATGGAGGGGATTAAAGCGCTTGGTTACTTGGCGCTTTTCCAAGTAACCCGCTGTAAGAGCGGAACCCATATCAGCCTTCACAAAAGAAATGGATATGTACACCTGCAAAATCTCTAGTGGCTGATAAAAAGTCATCGCTGGCAAGCCAGGCTCCCACAGTGTTTGGGGACATCCGCGATTTCCTCGTCAGCACGAAAATAGCCTTCGTCGGAACGCCGCTCGGAGCCGGCTCGCTCCCACAAGGGAACACCACAGCCCGGCTACCGCATCAAACCCGGAACTGGCGCAGCAACCCGTTCAACTGCTCGCTCAAGTCCTTCAACCGTACACTGGCCACGCTCGACTGTTCCGCCGCCAGCGCGGTGCTGTGGGACAGGCCGGCGGCCTGGGTGACGTTTTGGTTGATGTCCTCCACCACATGCGCCTGTTGCAGCGTCGCGCTGGCAATCGAGGTGTTGAGGCCATTGAGATTGCGCAACGCCTGGCCAATCGCATTCAAACTGGCGCCGGCCAGGCCGGCCTGTTCGATGGTCAGTTGCGAGGCGCGGCTGCTGTCGCCGATCACCTTGACCGCTGCCTCAGAATGATTCTGCAAGCGCTCGATCATTGCCTGGATTTCCGCCGTGGATTTCTGCGTGCGCTGCGCCAACAGCCGCACTTCATCGGCTACCACCGCAAAACCACGGCCTTGCTCGCCGGCACGGGCGGCTTCAATCGCGGCGTTCAGCGCCAGCAGGTTGGTCTGCTCGGCAATCGAACGGATCACCTCCAGCACCGTGCCGATCTGCGTGCTTTCCGCAGCCAGGGTGCGAATCACCTCCACCGCTTGATCGATGGTCCCCGAAAGCTTGTCGATCTGCTGCAGGCTGCTGTCGATGTTGATCTGGCCCTGCTGCGCCTGGGATTCGGCATCGCGCATTTCGCTGGCGGCCTGCTCGGCGTTCTTCGCCACGTCCTGCACGCCGTAGGTCACCTCGTTGATCGCAGTGGCTACCAGCTCCATTTGCTGCGATTGCTGGTGGCTGCGCTGCTGGGCCTGCAAGGCGTCGTTGCCCAGGTCACTGGACGACTGGCCCAAAGCGCTGGCTGAAGTCTGCAACTGGCTGACCACCAGGCGCAGCTTTTCGGTAAAGGCATTGAAGTGCCGCGCCAGTTGCGTCACTTCATCCTGGCCGTGGGTGTCGAGGCTGCGGGTCAGGTCACTTTCGCCGCTGGCAATATTGGCCATGGCGTTGACAGTTTCCTGCAACGGCCGAACGATGCTGCGGGCGATCAACACCACCAGCAGCGCCATGATCAACGCGATCACCAGGCCGACCGCCGAGGCTTTCCACACTTGCGCCTTGAACTCGGCCTGGGTGTCGTCGATATACACCCCGGAACCGATGATCCAGCCCCAGGGTTCGAACAGTTTGACGTAGGAGGTTTTCTCCACCGGCGCCTCGGCACCGGGTTTCGGCCAGCGGTAGTCGACCATGCCGGCGCCCTTGGCCTTGGCTATGACCACCATTTCGTTGAACACTGCAAAGCCGTCCGGATCACGGATCGCCGAAAGGTTCTGGCCTTCGAGCTTGGCGTTGACCGGGTGCATGACCATGACCGGTGTCAGGTCGTTGATCCAGAAGTATTCGTTCTGGTCGTAGCGCAAGCCACGCACCGCGCTCAACGCTTGCTTCTGCGCCGCATCGCGACTCAGGGTGCCGGCGGTTTCCAGGCCATGGTAATACGCGAGAATGCCGCTGGCGGTCTGCACCACATGCTGGGTTTTCTGCGCCTTGGCGTAATACAGGTCGTCGTGAATCTGCTTGAGCATCAACACGCCCAACGTCAAAAGCATCACGACGGCCACAATCAGTATCAGCCACAAGCGTCGGCTGATCGACACACTGCGCAAGCTGTTCATAACGCTGTCACCTCGGTTTCTTGTTCTGGTAATAAAAGACCACCAGCATCCAACCACGCTTCGCGGTGCGGGCCTATGCGACCCAAGTCCAATTACGCCGCAGCGTTAATCGGGCATGTCTGATAGGATCTCGGCCCCGCGCGCCAAAACCTGAATCCAAGTTGATTTTTCACGGAATTTTTACCGTTTCGTGTGGATCCTGCGCGCGGCAATTCAGCTCGAACAACAGGCTGGCATTAAACAATATCGATGGGGCCTGCCGCCGCGCAGCGCTTCTTGGGGGATTGATGGATCTTTGGACCGCCGTGCAGGCACTTATTCTTGGCATTGTGGAAGGGCTGACGGAGTTTTTGCCGATTTCCAGTACCGGGCACCAGATTATCGTCGCTGACTTGCTTGAGTTCGGCGGCGAACGGGCGATGGCGTTCAACATCATTATTCAATTGGGCGCCATTCTCGCTGTGGTCTGGGAGTTCCGGAAGAAGATCTTTGACGTGGTGATTGGCTTGCCGACCCAGCCAAGCGCCCGGCGCTTTACCGCAAACCTGCTGATCGCCTTCCTGCCGGCCGTAGTGCTTGGGGTGATTTTCGCCGACTTGATCCATGAATACCTGTTTAACCCGATCACCGTGGCTGCCGCGCTGGTCATCGGCGGGATCATCATGCTGTGGGCCGAACAGCGCCAGCACGAAGTGCACGCCGAAAGCGTCGACGACATCACCTGGAAAGACGCGCTGAAAGTCGGCTTCGCCCAGTGCCTGGCGATGATCCCCGGCACCTCGCGGTCCGGCTCGACCATCATCGGCGGCTTGCTGTTTGGCCTGTCGCGCAAAACCGCCACCGAGTTTTCTTTCTTCCTGGCAATGCCAACCATGGTCGGTGCGGCGGTGTACTCGGGCTATAAGTACCGCGAGCTGTTCGTCCCGGCGGATTTCCCGGTGTTCGCAATCGGCTTTGTCACCGCGTTCATCTTCGCCATGATTGCGGTCAAGGGGCTGCTCAAGTTCATCGCCAGCCATAGCTACGCGGCATTCGCCTGGTATCGCATTGCGTTTGGCCTGCTGATCCTCGCTACCTGGCAGTTCGGCTGGGTCGACTGGTCCGCCGCGCAACCATGAGTGACGCCAGCGCCCGGCGCCGTCCCGAGCGCCCGTCCGGCCGCAACGCCGGCGGGTCGATTCAGCACCTGCGCCTGAAACTGCTGATCTTCGTCCTGCTCTGCGCCTTGCCGCTGGGCGGCTCGGTGCTGCTGTGGCTGCGCCAGGGCACGCCCATGGCGTTGGCAGCCTACGGCGTAGTCAGCGTGGTCGCGTTTGTGCTGTATTGGAGCGATAAGCGTAAGGCGCAGACCGCCCGCTGGCGCACCCCGGAGAACGTCCTGCACGCCCTGGAAGCCGCCGGTGGCTGGCCCGGTGCGTTGCTGGCGCAGCAGGTGTTCCGGCACAAAACCCGCAAAGTCTCGTTCCAACTGGTGTTCTGGCTGATTGTGTTGGCGCACCAAGTGTTCTGGATTGATCAACTGTTCCTCGGCGCACACCTGCTGGCGTTGTTCTAGAGCAGCAGGCCGACCTGGGTTTTCTTCGGCAACTTGCTCACCACCAATTGGTGCGAGCGCTGCAGCAGACCGCGCAACTCGTCAGCGCCGAGCGGGTAGGGCGTGTTCATGATGATCCACTGCGCCCGCGCCAGATACGGCGCCGGGTGGATGCCGGGGCGGTCGCAGTGGCCGAGGAACAAATCCTTGTCGACCTTGAGCGCCAGCGACTCACCGCGCAGGTTTTGCAAGGCGAACATTTTGCTGCCGGCAATCGAAAACACCCGCACACCGCCCCATTTATAGTCCTCCCGCGCGCCAGGCAGGCTCAGGCAAAACTCGGCGACGTCCGCTTCGTTGAGTTTTTTCTTCACGGTCATAGCCGGCGCTCTCCACAGCCTTCGAAGGTTTCAACCAAGTGATCGATCCAGGCGCGCACCGCCGGCAAAACGCCGCGCCGATGCGGGTACACCGCTTGCAGCCAGCCGCCGGGCAGCGACCACTCAGGCAGCAACTGCACCAGGCCACCGTTGGCCAGTTCTTCCTCGCAATACATCATCGGCAGCGGGGTGAAACCGTGGCCGGCGAGGGCGCTGGCTTTGCGCACGATGAAATCGTCAATGCCCAGCCGCGCCTCCATCACCAGGTCAGCGCTTTTGCCCTTTTGATCAAGCATGCGCAGGTGCACCATGCGATCGGCCTCCAGCGCGCCGAGCACCGGCACACCTTTGAGGTCATCGGGATGAGCAATGTTGCGACCTTCGAGGAAAGCGGGGCTGGCCACCAGTAGCATTTGCGCCTGGCGCAGCCGTCGAGTCACCAGCAGCGGGTCTTCATCGCCTTGTTCACGGACGCGCAGCGCTACGTCGACGCCTTCGGCGATCAGGTCAACGCGGCGGTTGAGTAGCAACATCTCCAGCTGTACTTGCGGGCACTTTTCCAGAAAGGTGCTGACCACGTCGGCCAGAATCTCGTGGGCCAGCCCCACCGGGCTACTGACCCGCAGCCGGCCACGGGGCTCGCTGGACATGCTCGCCACTGCCTCATCGGCCATTTCCGCTTCCAGCAGCATGGCCTGGCAGTGGCGCAGATAACGCTCGCCCACCGCAGTAAGTTTCAGATTGCGCGTGGTGCGCTGCAGCAAACGCGCGCCCAAGCGCTCTTCCAGTTCGGCGATGCGCCGTGACAAGCGCGACTTGGGGATGCCCAGCAGGCGCCCGGCGGCGGCGAAGCCACCGGCTTCAACCACTTTGGCAAAGTAATAAAGATCGTTGAGGTCCTGCATGCGATGCTCGATTGTCCTGTCAGTGGGACAAACTATCGCATTGTTGCGGGCTAATCAGCCATTGGTTTCACCTGTAGGCTCACCTCCACTTGATCGCCCGGTGGCGATCCTTACTTGGAGTACCCACATGAAACTGCTGCATATCGATTCGAGCATCCTGGGCGACAACTCGGCCTCCCGTTCGCTGAGCCAGGAACTTGTCCAAGCCTGGAAAGCCGCCGATGCAGGCACCGTGGTGACTTACCGTGACCTGGCCGCCGACGCCATCAGCCACTTCTCGGCATCGACCCTGGTGGCTGCCGGCACCGCTGCTGAACTGCGCACCGCTGCCCAGCAGCACGAAGCTGATCTGAGTGCGTCGACCATGGCTGAATTCCTCGCCGCCGACGCCGTGGTCATCGCTGCACCGATGTACAACTTCACCATTCCAACCCAGTTGAAAGCCTGGATCGACCGCATCCTGGTCGCTGGCCAAACCTTCCGTTACACCGAAGCCGGCCCTGAAGGCCTGGCCGGCGGCAAGAAAGTGGTGATCGTTTCCACCTCCGGCGGCATCCACGCCGGCCAGCCTTCGGGCGCCGCGCATGAAGAGTATCTGAAGCTGGTTCTGGGCTTTATCGGCATCACCGACATCGAAATCGTCCGCGCTGAAGGCTTGGCTTATGGCGACGAAGTGAAGAACAACGCGATCACTGGTGCCAAAGCCAAGATCAGCGGCCAGTTCGCCGCCGCGTAAGGCTTGCGTAAAGAGGCTAACCGCCTCCGGCAATCCCCACTAAACTCTGCATTGCGGTCCTTGCAAAAGGGCCGGATGCGGAGTTTTTTGCGTTAGGTTCGATAAAAGTTTTGCGCTCAGGCATCCGTATGAAATTCTGGCCCAGGTTATGCAGTCCAAGCGTCATGCTCCCGCGCTGCAATCAACCTGTTGGCCGTCAACACTGGCACAGGTCCGCCTCTGGCGAGTACGGGTCTCTCAGTCTGGTAACAAGGGTGGTGCATCCATGGTGCGTCTTTGGGCAATGTTGCTGATCTGCCTGCTCGGCGGCTTGAATTCAGTGCACGCCGCGCCAGCACCGCATCCGCATTGGAGCGTCGGTTATCACGAGATGACCTTCCGCGATCCGCTGGATCTTCAACCCATGCGCGCCATCGCCTTTTACCCTTCCAGTGATCTCGAACACGTCAGTCAGTTGGAGGGCTACCAGGTCGAAGCCGGCCAGGACACCAAAGTCGCCATTGGCCGCTTCCCGATGCTGATGCTGTCCCACGGCAACGTCGGCACGCCGCTGGCGCTGCACGATCTCGCCACCTCGCTGGCGCGCAAAGGCTTTGTGGTGGTGGCGGTGATCCATCCCGGCGACAACTCCAAGGATCACAGTCGTCTGGGCACCTTGAGCAACTTGTATGGGCGGCCGATCCAGATTTCCGAAGCCATCACCGCGACCTTGGGCGATGCGATGCTCGCGCCGTTCGTCAATCCGCAGCAGGTGGGGGTGATCGGGTATTCCGCCGGCGGCGAGACCGCGCTGATCCTTTCAGGCGCGACCCCGGACCTGAATCGCTTGCGCCGTTACTGCCAGGAATGGCCGGACGACCGCGACGCCTGCAACACCCAAGGTGAACTGATCGTCGACCGCGACGACCTGCAACCGGTCGCCGACCCACGAGTGCATGCGCTGTTGCTGATGGCGCCGCTGAGCTTGAAGTTCGGGCGCCACACCCTGGCGGATGTGCATGTGCCGGTGCTGCTCTATAGCGGTGACGGCGACAAACTGGTGGCCTTCGATAAAAACGCAGCGGCCCTGGCGCGCAAACTGCCAATCGCTCCCGACTTCAAACTGCTGGCCGGGGCAGGGCACTTCGTGTTCATGGCGCCGTGCACCGAACAGCAAATCATCGCCATGCCGGCGCTATGCACCGATGCTGACGGCGTCGACCGCGAAGACATCCACCGCAACCTGATCTCCGAAGCCGGGCGCTTCTTCTCCCACACGCTCGGCAAACCAAGCCGGGCGGGGATGCAGACGGCGGATCAGTAAGCGCGGTTGTCCAGACACCACAGTGAATTGGGCATTGGGTACAGCTTTCCTTGTGGGGGGAGCCTGCTCGCGAAGAGGCCAGCAGCTCCAACAAGTTTATTAACTGATACACCGCCTTTGCGAGCAGGCTCGCTCGCACATAGGCGGGTGGGCCGCTCGCGATCTAGGCTATTGCCCGTCGCTTGAGCAGCAACGTCAACCCCAGCGCACTCACCGACAGCAACGCCGCGCAGAAGAAGATCCACGAATAGCCCAGGTTCAGTGCCACCGCACCCATCAGCGGCCCGGCAATCGCCAGCGCCAGGTCGAAGAACACCGCGTAGGCACTGAGCCCGGCACCGCGACTGGAGTTAGGCACTTGCTTGATGGCTTCCACCCCGAGCGCTGGATACACCAGCGACAGGCCAAACCCGGTCAGGCCAGCGCCGATCAGCGCGAACGCAGTAGTCGGCGCTAGCCACAGCAGGGTCAACCCGAGCGTCTCGATGCACATGCAGGCAATCGCCGAGGTAAAGCCGCCGAAACGACTGATCGCCGAAATAAACACCAGGCGCGCCAGGATGAAACAGATGCCGAACACGGTCAGGCAGTACGCCGCGCCGCTCCAGCCGCGATTGACGTAATAGAGGGTGATGAAGGTGGTCAGGGTGCCGTAGCCGATTGACGCCAGGCTGAGGCTGGCACCGAACGGCGCGATGCGGCCGAACACCGCCCAGAACGGCAGGCGCTCACCGCGCACCACGGGAACTGATGGTTTATTGCGGATCAGCAGTAAAGCGCCAAGCGACAGCGCCGTCAAAGCAATGCCAAGGCTGGAGAAGCCCAGCTCTGCCACCATCACTACCCCCAGCGGCGCGCCAATCGCGATGGCGCCATAAGAGGCGATGCCGTTCCAGGAGATCGAGCGCGCCGTGTGTTCCGCCCCGACCGCGCCCATGCACCAACTGATGGTGCCGACGCCGATCAGGCCCTGGGCGATGCCCAGCAGCAAGCGACCGGCAATCAAGATTAACAGGCTCAGCAGCGGCAGGCTTTGCAGCAGGGTCGACAACCAGGTCAGCACGCCACTCAGCGCAATCCCCAGCAAGCCATAGACAATCGCCCGTTTGGTCCCGACGTTATCCGACATCCGCCCGGCCATCGGCCGGCTGAGCAGGGTGGCCAGGTACTGCGAGCCGATGGTCAGACCGGCGACGATGGCACTGAAACCCAATTGTTCATGCACATAACCGGGAATCACCGCAATCGGCAGGCCGATGCAGATAAAGGCGATAAAGGTATAAAACACGATGGAAACGATCTGCAGCGTGATCGCCATGGAGCTTTGCGGAGGTTGTTGCTGGGCAGGCATGAGGGTTCGTTCGCGGGCGGCGGTGGGAGAACGGCATAATCGCAAGGGGCGGCGATAAAAGAAAGCAGGCTAACTATATTCGTTGCCGTCGAGGCCTCTTCGCACGAGGAGTTGAGGTCCACCACTTCACTGCATGACCGGCCGCTTTCGCGAGCAAGCCCGCTCCCACAGTGTCACCGGTGCAGCCACAAATTCTCAGTACGCCCCAAAATCCTGTGGGAGCGAGCCTGCTCGCGAAGGTGTCAGCACCACAGATCACTCACCCCAGAATGCAAAAAGCCCTGTCACAGGGACAGGGCTTTTACTTGCTAGCAGCTTGAATCGAGTGGCTGCTATTAAAACACCACGCCCTGACTGCGCAGGTAATCATCATAGGTCCCGCTGAAGTCGATCACGCCACTCGGGCTCAACTCGATGATGCGGGTGGCCAGGGACGATACGAACTCACGGTCGTGGCTGACGAAGATCAGCGTGCCCGGGTAGTTCTCTAGCGCCAGGTTCAGCGCCTCGATGGATTCCATGTCCAAGTGGTTGGTCGGTTCGTCCATGATCAGCACGTTCGGCTTTTGCAGAATCAGCTTGCCGAACAGCATGCGGCCTTGCTCACCACCGGAGATGACCTTGACCGACTTGAGGATCTCGTCGTTGGAGAACAGCATGCGGCCGAGAGTGCCGCGCACCAGTTGCTCGCCGCCCTGGGTCCATTGGCCCATCCAGTCGAACAGGTTGCAGTCGTCTTCGAAGTCGTGAGCGTGGTCCTGGGCGTAGTAGCCCAGTTCCGCGGCGTCGGTCCATTTCACAGTGCCGGCGTCCGGGGTCAGTTCGTTGACCAGGGTGCGCAGCAAGGTAGTTTTGCCGATGCCGTTCGGGCCGATGATCGCCACACGCTCGCCGGCTTCAACCTGGAAGCTGAAGTCCTTGAACAGTGGCTTGCCGTCAAAGCCTTTGGCCATGCGCTCGACGATGACCGCCTGACGGTGCAGCTTTTTGGTCTGTTCAAAACGGATGAACGGGCTGACGCGGCTCGATGGCTTGACTTCGGCCAGCTGAATCTTGTCGATCGCCTTGGCACGGGAAGTCGCCTGCTTGGCCTTCGAGGCGTTGGCCGAGAAGCGGCTGACGAACGATTGCAGTTCGGAAATCTGCGCTTTCTTCTTGGCGTTGTCCGACAGCAGTTGCTCGCGGGACTGGGTCGCCACGGTCATGTACTCGTCGTAGTTGCCCGGGAACAGGCGCAGCTCGCCGTAATCCAGGTCAGCCATGTGGGTGCACACGCTGTTCAGGAAGTGACGGTCGTGGGAGATGATGATCATCAGGCTGGAGCGCTGGGTCAGGATGTTTTCCAGCCAGCGGATGGTGTTGATGTCCAGGTGGTTGGTCGGTTCGTCGAGCAACAGCACTTCCGGATCGGAGAACAGCGCCTGCGCGAGCAACACGCGCAGTTTCCAGCCTGGCGACACTTCGCTCATCGGGCCGAAATGCTGCTCGATGCCGATACCCAGGCCCAGCAGCAATTCGCCGGCGCGGGATTCGGCGGTGTAGCCGTCCATCTCGGCGAACTCGGTTTCCAGCTCGGCCACGGCCATGCCGTCTTCTTCGGTCATTTCCGGCAGCGAGTAGATGCGATCGCGCTCGGCCTTGACCTTCCACAGCTCCTCGTGGCCCATGATCACAGTGTCGATCACGCTGAATTCTTCGTAGGCGAACTGATCCTGGCGCAATTTACCCAGGCGCACGTTCGGCTCGAGCATGACCTGGCCGCCGGACGGCTCGAGGTCGCCGCCGAGGATTTTCATGAAAGTCGATTTGCCGCAACCGTTGGCACCGATCAGGCCATAGCGGTTACCGGCGCCGAATTTCACCGAAACGTTTTCAAACAACGGCTTGGCGCCGAACTGCATCGTGATGTTAGCTGTAGAGATCAAAGGTTTTTCCTGCGAAGCATTCAGAGTAGCAAGGGTTGCGGCAGTACCGATTCAATAGCCGTTGGCGCCGATACCGAACACGGGACATTCACCCCGGTCAGTCGCGCAAGGTCCGTCTGGCAATAAGTGGACAGCTGCATGTAGAGCGCTTGGCCCGAGTCGAAGTGCGCTGAAACCGTAAGTCTTGACGGCATCAACCAAGGGGGGCGCGTAATGTTTGGCGGCGATTGTACTGGTCTGGCTCTGTAAACGATAGGGCGCAGGCCGGTTGTTGCTCCATTCGGTGTGGCGGTCGCGACTTTTTTATCAGCGCAAGGTTCACTATTGGTTACAAACTGTGGCTAAAATGCCAGCCATCGTCCCAGCGCCAAGACTGGCATGGGCTCATGGATGTGCCGCCGGGACCGCTGTTCGGTATTCAGACACTGCACCAGTCCTTTTTGGCCAAGTCCCGCAAGGGCCGCAGTTTGTTCACTTCTGACGTGTGACGATTTCCGTGAAACTCATCATTGCCGCTATTTACGTTGTATCCATCGCGTACGTTCACTTGCGCGGTCGCGTGCGTCACAAGTTGAGTCGCCAGTTGAGCGACCATTCTTCGTTCCTGGCGCCGATCAATTGCTTCCTTTATATGTTTTCGAAGATCCCCAACAAGCCGTACCTGGATGCCAAGGATTTTCCTGACCTGAGCCCGTTGCAGGCGCATTGGGAAGAAATCCGCGAAGAAGGCCAGAACCTGATGCGCGCCGGCGAGATCAAGCGCTCGAACCAGTACGACGACGTGGGCTTCAATTCCTTCTTCAAAAGTGGTTGGAAGCGCTTTTACTTGAAGTGGTACGGCGACAGCCACCCGTCGGCGATGAAGCTGTGCCCGCGTACCACTGAACTGGTGCAAAGCATCGGCTCGATCAAAGCGGCGATGTTCGCCGAACTGCCGCCGGGCTCGAAACTGGTCCGTCACCGCGACCCTTACGCCGGTTCCTACCGTTATCACCTGGGCCTGGACACGCCGAACGACGCCGGCTGCTACATCAACGTCGACGGCGAAAACTACCACTGGCGCGACGGCGAAGCGGTGATGTTCGACGAGACCTTTATTCATTACGCGGAAAACACCACCCAGCAGAACCGCATCATCCTGTTTTGCGACATTGAGCGCCCGATGAAGTACCGCTGGGCCGCGGCGTTCAATAGCTGGTTCAGCCGTAACGTGATGTCGGCCGCCGGCGCGCCGAATGATGCGAGTGACAAGACTGGCGGCATCAACCGCCTGTTCGCCAGAATCTACAAAATTCGCCTGCGCGGCAAAGCGCTGAAAAAGCGCAATCGCAAACTCTACTACCTGGAAAAGTGGTCGATTTTTGCCGGGCTGCTGGCGATCTTTATTTTGATCTGAGTGGTGTGGCGTGGCTGATTAAGTCTTCGCGAGCAGGCTCTCTCCCACCGATACAAAGCTCTGTGGGAGCGAGCCTGCTCGCGAATGGGCAATCCATGCACTCCAAACTCAAGGCTTCCTGGCCCCCAACTGCTTCCACATCTTCGCCGTGATCTTCTGCCGATTGGCGTAACCCTCCCAGGGATCGCCCTTCAACCCCTCCAGCCGTTCCTGCAAATTGTCCACGGTCCATTGCGCCGAGCCTTTGAGTGTCTTCAGTTCGTCCCGGGCAATTGGCACTGACACCGCCAACCCTGGCCGCGCGCGAACCGAATACGCGGCTACGGTACTGGCGCCCCGGGCGTTGCGCAGGTAATCGACGAAGATCTTGCCCACCCGGTTTTTCGGGCCCATGGTCGCGGTGATCCGTTCCGGCAATTGCTGCGCCATAAACTGCGCGATGGCTTTGGCGAAGGCTTTCACCGTGTCCCAGTCGTCCTTGCGGGCGAGCGGCACGATGATGTGCATGCCTTTGCCGCCGCTGGTTTTCAGAAAGGCGTCGAGCCCCAGTTCATCCAGCACCGACAGGGTCAGTTGGGTCGCCTCAATCATCGATTTCCACGGCAGGGCCGGATCCGGATCGAGGTCGAGCACAAACAGGTCGGGGGTTTCGATGCGGTCGCTGGTGGCGCCCCAGGTGTGCAATTCGATAGTGCCCATCTGCGCTGCACCGATCAGCGCTTGCGGAGTGTCGATTTCCATCAGCCGCGCATGGCCGGGGTCCAGATCAGGTTCCAGTTGCTTGATGTTGGGGATCGCCAGGCGTTCGGAGTGCTTCTGGAAAAACTGCTCGCCCGCCACGCCTTCCGGCGCCCGCAGCAACGACACAGGACGACCGCGCAAGAACGGCAGAATCCGTTCGCTGATCGCCTCGTAAAACTTCGCCAGTTGCAATTTCTGCACGCCACTGTCGGCATCGATCACCCGATCCGGGTGGCTGATCTTCACCCCGGCCACGGTATCGTTGTCTGCCTTGGCCGATTTGGCTTTGGTGGTTTTTACCGGCTCGGCGGTTTTCTTCGCCCGGTTCATTTGCATGGTCGGTTGCTCATGAATAATCTCCGACGCCGGTTTATCGGTGCGCAGGGCCACGAAGGCCGCTTGGCGCACCACGCCCTCGCGCGTCCACTCGGCAAATTCGACTTCGCCGACCAGTTCCGGCTCAACCCAATGCACGCCGCGGGCCTGGGCCGAGGTCAGCGATTTGGCCAGCGGCGATGATTTGCGCTCACGGGCCTTCAGTTGTTCATGAATGCTCTTCAACGAGGCCTGGTTGAAACCGGTGCCGACCCGCCCGGCATAGACCAGCCCCGACTCATCATTGACCCCCAGCAGCAACGCGCCGAAGCCGCTGCGCGAACCCTGAGGCTGGGTGTAGCCGATGATCACGAATTCCTGGCGCATGCGGCACTTGAGCTTGATCCAGTCATCGCTGCGGCGCGACACGTAGGGGCTGCCGGCGCGTTTGCCAATCACGCCTTCCAGGCTCAGCGCGCAGGCGCTCTCAATAATGTCTCGGTGATGGGCGGCGAAGGCTTCGGAGAAACGCAACACTTTTGGCGACTTGCGGCCCAAGGCTTTTTTCAGCGCGGCGCGGCGTTCTTCCACCGGCAGCTCGCGCTGATCCACGCCTTGCAGGAACGGCGCGTCGAACAGGTAATAAACGATGTCGACGCTGCGGCCAATCTCGAACGCGTTCTGCAACGCCTGGAAATCCGGCAAACCGTGCTCGTTGAGCACCACCACTTCGCCGTCGAGCCAACTGTCCTTGAGGTTCAGCGCGGTCAACGCTTTGTGCTGCACCGGCAACTTGGCGCTCCAGTCATGGCCGTTGCGGGTCAGCAGTCGAACTTCGCCGTCTGCGATACGCGTGAGAATTCGGTAGCCGTCGAATTTGATTTCATACAGCCAATCGCCGTCCGGTGCGCGCTCCACCAGGGTCGCCAGTTGCGGCGCCAGGGTGTCGGGGAGGGTGGCTTTTTTGGGTGCGGACTTGGCGGCGGGTTTGGCTTTCGGCGTGGCTTTGCTTTTGGCCGGGGCTTTGGTTTTTTTGTCGCCGACCGTGGCGTCGCTCAGCACGCTTTTGGGCAACGCCTGGACGATGTCGTAGTCGCTGGCCGGCCTGGCCTGGGCGTCTTTTTCCTTGATCAGTAACCATTGCTCCTTGTCGCCGCTGCCGCGCAGATGAGTGCGGACCAGCGCCCATTCACCCGCGAGCTTTTCGCCGATCAGAGTGAATTTCAGTTTGCCGGCCTTGTAGGTCGCTTGCGGATCGCCATGGGGTTGCCAGACGCCGTGGTCCCAGACGATCACATCACCGGCGCCGTACTGGCCTTCGGGGATATTGCCCTCGAAACTCCCATACCCCAGCGGGTGATCTTCGACGTGCACCGCCAGGCGCTTTTGCGTCGGATCGAGGCTCGGGCCCTTCGGCACGGCCCAGCTCTTGAGCGTGCCGTCGAGTTCCAGGCGAAAGTCGTAATGCAGGTTGCGCGCGTCGTGCTTCTGGATCACGAACCGCAATGCCGACGCCGTTTTCTTTCCACGCTTGGCGGGTGCTGCCTCAGGTGGCTCCGAGGTGATGTCGAAGTTGCGTTTGCGGGTGTACTCACTCACGGGTTTGGCCATGACGGATTACCTTGCACCTGGATGACTGCGGCGTTAGCCCCGCGATGTCTTGGTTTTCTTCGCGGCTGCCGGTTTGCTCGGCGTCTTGCTGGTTTTCGCAGCAGTGCTTTTGGCCGCGGGTTTGGCCGTGGCCTTACCGCCCAGGCTGCGTTTGAGCAACTCGGTAAGGTCGATGACGTCGGCACTCTTGCGTTGTTCCTCGCCGGTTTCGGTCTCGACGTTTTCGATCTTGCCTTCGCGGGCTTTCTTATCCACCAGGGCCATGATCTTGTCTTCGAAACTGTCGCGGTAATCCTCGGGCTGCCAGTCGGCGCTCATGTCCTGCACCAGGCGCTTGGCCATTTCCAGTTCACCCTTGACCAGGCTCGGGTCGGTGACTTCCTTGGTCAACGCTAATTCATCGAGGCTGCGCACTTCCGCCGGCCAGCGCAGCATCACCAGGACCATCGCCGATTCCAGCGGCATCAGCGCCGCCAGATGCTGGCGGGTGTGCAGCACAACGTGGGCGAGGGCGACTTTCTTGGTGCTGATCAGGGTTTCACGGAGCAGGGCGTAGACCTTGCCGCCGCGTTTGTCCGGCGCCAGGTAATAGGGCGTATCGATGTTCTGCAGGGGAATTTCCTTGGAGTCAACGAAGGCGAAGATATCGATGGTCTGGGTCGACGCCGGGTGCGCCGAACGGATTTCTTCTTCGCTGAGCACGACGTAGCGTCCCTTTTCGTGTTGCACGCCTTTGACGATGTTTTCCTTGGTGACTTCCTTACCGGTGACTTTATTGACCCGCTTGTAACCCACCGGGTCCATCGTCCGTTTGTCCAGCCAGTCGAAGTCGACCCCTTGAGAGGAGGTCGCCGACACCAACGCCACAGGGATGTGCACCAAGCCGAAACTGATTGCGCCTTTCCAGATTGCCCGTGCCATGACTGTGTACTCGCAAAGTGATGTTCAGGTGACCTGTGGCATTGGGCAAAAGTTTCTCCGCATTTACAGGGCGGATCGGGCGTGGGGTCAACTCCTGTTACATCTGTGGCGAGAAGTTTAATTAACAAAAGCGAACGGCCGGCGTAGCGTGCTATCGAACACCCTGTTATCCGCGTGGCAGAGAGGTTGCTCATGAACGCAAGCGCATTGTCCATTGGCCTGTTGCTGTTGGCCGCCACCGTCGGCGCGCCGCAGGCGATGGCGCAGAGCCTGCCCAACAGCAACAACAATCCCTATAACAGCCCGATTCACCGTGCCAACCCCAACAGCATGCAGGGCACCCGGCCGAGCACGCCTGCGGTTCGCGGCCCCGCCGTCAACCCGGTGCCGCGTCCACCGACCCTGCAAAACGGCGGCATTGGCAACAGCGCGCCCCGTCCGGCGCCGGCCCCGAGCAGCACGCCCAAGGCCGAATCGCGTAACTCTGGCAACACTCGTTAACCGCTCCCGTCGATCAGCTTCAAGACAGAAGGAATACTGCATGTTGCGTAAAACCCTCCTGGCCAGCTTCTGCGCCAGCGCTTTACTGGCCGGCACCGCGCCGGCATTCGCCGCCGCTCAGGAGCTGAAAAGCGAACAAGGCACCCTGGAAGTCACCACCGTGGCGCAAGGCCTGGAACATCCTTGGGCGCTGGCATTCCTGCCGGATCAGCAAGGCATGCTCGTCACCGAGCGCCCCGGCAACCTGCGAGTAGTCGGCCTCGATGGCAAGCTGTCGGCGCCCTTGAGTGGCGTGCCGAAAGTCTGGGCCAAGGGCCAGGGCGGTCTGCTCGACGTGGTGCTGTCGCCGGACTTCAAGCAGGACCGAATGGTTTACCTGTCTTACGCCGAAGGTGGCGGTCAGGGCGACAAGGCCGGCACGGCCGTCGGGCGCGGACGCCTGTCCAAGGACCTGACCGGGCTGGAGGATTTCAAGGTGATCCTGCGCCAGGAACCGAAACTGTCAGTCGGCAACCACTTCGGGTCACGGATGGTGTTCGATCGCGATGGTTACCTGTTCGTCACCCTGGGTGAAAACAATGATCGACCCACCGCCCAGGATCTTGACAAGCTGCAAGGCAAAGTCGTGCGCATCTACCCCGATGGCCGGGTGCCGGATGACAACCCGTTCGTGGGCCAATCCGGCGTGCGCCCGGAAATCTGGTCCTACGGCCAACGCAACCCGCAAGGCGCGGCGCTGAACCCTTGGACAGGCGTGCTCTGGGAAAACGAGCACGGCCCACGGGGCGGTGATGAAATCAACGTGATCGAACGCGGCAAAAACTACGGCTGGCCTACCGCAACCCATGGCATCAACTACTCTGGCCAACCGATCCCCGAAGCCACCGGCAAAACCGCCGAGGGCACCGTCAACCCGCACCACGTCTGGGAAAAATCCCCGGCCATCAGCGGCATGACCTTCTACGACGGCGACCGCTTCAAGCCGTGGCAGCACAACGTGTTCATCGGCGCCCTGGCGACTCAAGACCTGATCCGCCTGCAACTCGATGGCGACCGCGTGGTGCACGAAGAACGCCTGCTGGGCGAACTCAACAAACGCATCCGCGACGTGCGCCAGGGCCCGGATGGCTATTTGTATGTGCTGACGGATGAAGAGAACGGTGGACTTTACAAGCTGGGGTTGAAGTAGATCCCCGTAAACGCGGGTTAGGCGGCCACCTCGACAGTTTGCGATTTAGTTTGCCGTTTGTGGTGAGGGGGCTTGCCCCCGTTGGGCTGCGAAGCGGCCCTAGCTGTTGCTTCCGGCGTAGTCGGACGCTCCGCTCCGCTGTAAGAGCGGAACCTATATCAGTCATCACCAAAGGAATGGATGTGTACACCCTCAAACCAAGCAGCGCCTGACTATCAGTCATCGCTGGCAAGCCAGCTCCCACAGGGTTTTGGTCAATCCTCGGATATTTAGTGGCTGATAGTCAGCTTTCGTCGGAACGCCGCCCGGAGCCGGCTCGCTCCCACGGAATTACGCGCACAGCCCGGAACCAGGGTCGGCTATAAGGCCGCCTCGGGCGCTGGTGCT
>NZ_JAVLSB010000013.1:0-9044 GCF_031583775.1 Pseudomonas rhizozeae | reverse complement strand
CCACCATTGAAATACGTTCCCCCACGAGCTGCGCGCAAGTGCATTGCACCAACATCGGCCTGTGCGGGAGGCGCTTTTCCCGCAGGTGACGACGTGCACCATCCGTCCGAAAAGCATCGCTACCTGTAAGTTCTGACAGTAGACGTTCTCGACCGCGCAGCACAGGCTTCTACTGACATCGGATGGGATGTTCATCCCGTTCGTAACTGGCCTGGCGAAGCGATCAACAGAGGACAACAGGATGAACGCTCGCAATGATCAAAAACCTCGATCCCCGGATGATGGTTCTGGCGGCGACCCTCTGTCTGCGGGAAAGCTCTCTCCGCAACTGCACGGACACCTTGATAAAACCTTCGCGACTGATGGCTTTACGTTTGGGCAATACCAATCGCCGTTTAACGCATGGGGTGGCAAGGTCGCCGTTCATGGCGGAGGGTGACTCAGCCGATGTGGTGATCCAGCCTGACCGCAACATTGTGATCGGCGCGACATATTTCACGCCGGGAATCAGAGCAGGGTCAGTGGCGAGGACGGCCACCAGCTCCCTGTGCAAGGTCTGCTGGTGAGGTTTGAGGTGTGATCACTCACTTGCGAAGTGAGTCCGGGCCGGCACAGCGGGTGGGCATACACCTCAGGCTGGTCAATGTTAACCACTCATGAGAGGTGTTTATGAATACCAATCCACGTCGGGCAGGTGATCGTGACAAGTCATTCGGTGATGATGGTCAACTCACCCTCGCCATTCTCCCCGACCACATTCTGCGCAACCGTCTGGTCAAAGGTGTCCTGGTACTGCCGGACGACAAGATCCTTTTAAGTATGATGCTGGAAACCAGCTCAGGCATTGGGCAGTACGCTCTCGCCCGGTTGACCCTTGGCGGAAAACTGGACCTGAGCTTTGCCAATGGAGGCCTGTTGATCGATTCTTTCAAAGGGGACGAACCTTGCGCAGGGGGCAGACTTTTACGCCTGACGGACGGCCGCCTGCTGATGCTCGGACATCATGTTGTGTACGAGGGCGACGACACGAGAGCTAACTTGGCCATGGCCTGTTACTCCAGTGACTACACGCTGGACACCACGTTCGGTGAGATGGGCACGGGCCATCTCATTATCGAAAATGAGCCCGGCGAAGTGTATTTGGCCGACTCAGGTAATGTTACTCAGCAAGCGGATGGCAAACTGCTCGTGTGCACCACTTATTACCCACCCGACAACGGCAGCAGCACCACTGGTGTGATTTATCGGCTACATGCAAATGGCACACTCGACAAAACCTTCGCGCAGACCGGACGTCTGAATTTCAAAGTGCAGGATCCGGACGGGGTAACGGCGCTCAACGCCTGCCTGCTACAAGCGGACGGAAAACTCGTGGTGGCAGGCCATGCTCATCTGCAACCTGGGCGCGCAACGGCAATCGTTGCACGCTTGCATCACAACGGCAGTGTCGACGAGCGATTTGGCCACCCCAATACACCGGGCTATTTCAGCATAGGGATCGACAACCGCCCGACTGAGTTCAAGGAATTGCTCTCCACACCCAAAGGTTTCGTGTGTATTGGCCAGGCCGGCGATGTCGACAACCTACCCGCTGCAGGAATGATGGTCGGCATTTCCAAGGAAGGCCTCGTGGATCCCGACTTTAACGGGGGTAAACCGCGACTAACACTCTACGATCCGACCAGAAGAAATACCTGGCAAAGTGGATACGTGCAATCCGACGGAAAGCTGCTGACCACAAACACATTAGATTACATGTACATTTCGCGCTGGCTATCTGACGGGCGTGTCGACAGTGAATTCGGAACTAACGGTTACATCACTGAAGACACCGCAACTAACGCTACACCGGTATTCTTGATGGACCGGTCGAACAACAAGCTCCTGTTTGCAGCCAACGCTATCGGAATGTCGGGCTCAATAGGCCACCTATTCGCGTACCTGAGTTGAACCGCCCTGCCAGATCGCTCCCACGCAAACCCGTGGGAGCGATTTTCACTGCCTCCCGGTGCTCTGATTCACCACCACCGTACACGTAATCCCCGCCGCCAACAGCACGCCCTCGGGCACTTCATCGATATGAATGCGCACCGGCACGCGCTGTGCCAGGCGTACCCAGTTGAAGGTCGGGTTGACGTCGGCGATCAGCTCGCGGCTCTCGGGGTTGTCGCGATCGTAGATGCCGCGGGAGATGCTTTCGACGTGGCCCTTGAGCACTTCGCCGCTCATCAGTTGCAGCTCGGCCTGGTCGCCGACGCGCACGTGCGGCAGTTTGGTTTCTTCGAAGAAGCCGTAGACCCAGAACGAGTTCATGTCGACCACGGCCATTTTCGCCTCGCCGATGCGCGCGTAATCGCCGCGATGGACGTTGAGGTTGGTCACGTAGCCGTCCACCGCCGCCCGCACTTCGGTGCGTTTGAGGTTGAGTTGCGCCGCTTCCAGTTGCGCCTGGGCGTGCTGATAGTCGGCCAGCGCCGAGTCGGCGAGGTTGCCGGCGTCGTCGCGGTTTTCCTTGGAGATCACCAGGTTGTCGAGGTCGGCGCGGCGGTGCGCGTTGACCTTGCGCATCTCCCAATTGGCCTTGCGTGACGCCACCAGTGATTGCGCCTGCTTGACCGCGATCTGGTAGTGCTCGGGGTCGATGCGCATCAGCAGATCGCCCTTCTTCACCAATTGGTTGTCGCGCACCGGCACCTCGACCACTTCGCCGGTGACATCGGCGGCGACGTTGATGACGTCGGCGCGCACGCGGCCGTCGCGGGTCCAGGGGGTTTCCATGTAATGCACCCACAAGGTCCGGCCGATCCAGATCGCGAGGGCCAGCACCAGCAGGGTCGCAAGCAAGCTGAAAAACTTTTTCATCAGGATGTTCTCAACGATAAACCGTCAGCGCCATTGCGCCGAACAGACAGGTAAACAGGCTCAGGCGCAGCAACGCCGGGTGCCAGAAGAAGCGGTACAGGTCGAACCCGGCGAAGAACCGGTCCAGCGCCCAGGCCAGCCCGGCGGCGATGAAAAACAGCAGGGTCATGGTCGGCATATACACGCCGTGGAAGGCGATTTCACGGGGCATGGGCATGTCCTTGGGGCGCCGGCGCGGCTGGCCCGGCGAGCGGCGATTGCGGGTCGAGCAGCGAGGTGCGGATGAAGTGCAGGTAGCTCTTGACCCGGCGCAGCGCCGAGGTGTCGAAGTGCGGGGCGAACGGTTCGTCGGTGGCCTGCACGCGGCTGATGGCGTGATCGACCGCCACCAGCGCCCGCTCCAGATTGCCCGCCCCCGGTTGCAGGAACAGCCGCACCAGCGCGCGACCCATGACCCGGATCGCCTGGCGCCACGGCTGCGAGTCGGCGTAGGCCGGGTGCACCGGCAACAGCGCTTGTTCCTTGCGCAATTCGATGATGCCGTGGCCGACTTCCAGCACCACCAACATCCAGCGCAACAATTCGCGCTGCACTTGTGGCTGGCTGACGGCAAAACCGTAGGCTTGATGCAGCAAATCCCGGGTGCGGCTCTCGAACCGCGAACTCAAGCCCTTGAGCTTGCCGCTGATGGCGAACACCACTTGGCCGCGCAGATCCTGCTCGAGCCGGCGCCACAACCAGCGACTGTTGGGCGGCAAAATGATCGCCCCGGCCGCCGCGCACACCAGCATGCCGAGGACCATGGCCAGGTAATCGTTGATGAACAGGTAAGGGTTGTACACCGTCAGGTTGTCGGGCACTGAACCGGTGCCGAAAAAGATCAGCAAGCCCAGGCCGACCCCGGCGTACTGCGGCCGTGAAGCGAGGAACGCGCCGAGCACGATCACCGGCGCCAGCATCACGCACAGCAGCGGGAAGCCGTCGATCCACGGGAAGATGAAAAACATCTCGACGAAGCCGATCAGCGCCGCAAGCAAGGTGCCGCAGGCCATCTGGAACGCCATGCGTTTCGGGTTCGGCGTCGCGGCGGACAACCCCACCGTGGCGGCGGCGATCAGGGTCATGGTCGCCCCGCTGGGCCAGGCCGTGGCCACCCAATAACTGCCCAGCACAGCCAGGATGAACGACGCCCGAATGCCCGCCGCCGCCGAGGCCATCCAGTTGGTTTGCGGGGTGAACGGCTCATCCCAGCGCTCGCGTTCGTGATGATGATCGGCCAGCGAGGCGTGGGTCTCGGCGTAGCTGTGCAGATCGTCGACGAAGCGATACAGCAGCTCATACGCAGTGTGAAAATCCAGCTGCTCGGCGTCGCTCGGTTCACCCTGCTGGAAGATCGCCCGCAAGCTGCGAACCCGCGCTGGCAACGCGGTCTTGTAGCTTGCCAGCGCAGTGGTCAGGCGTGCGGCGTCAGCGTGGGTCAAGGCGCGGCCGCTGAAACCGTCGAGCAACTCGGCGAGGTCGTGTAGGCCCGGTTTGATCGCCGCGACCACCTCGTCCGCGCGACTGGCGCGCAAGCGTTCGAGCAGTTGGTGCAGCGCGTTGAAACGGGTGGTAACGGTCATGAATTCGCTGTTCAAGCGACTGACCCGGCCATTGCGCCGACGCATGTGCGGGTCCTCGAACACGGTGACGCTGCGCAACCCTTCCAGGCCCACCGCTTCGGCAATGAAGCGCACATTACCGGCCTCGAACGCCTGTTGCGTACTGCGCCCGCGCAGGCCATCGGTGACGAACAGGGCAAACACGCCGAAGCGTTGATACAAGGCGTTGCGCATCGCCGCGCTGGCCGATTGCGGCAGGATCGCCGCGCTGACCAGGGTCGAGCAGATAATGCCAAGGGAAATTTCCAGCACCCGCCACACCGCCGCCATAAACGCCCCGTCCGGGTGCGCCAGCGCCGGCAGGCCGACCATTGCCGCGGTGTAGCCCGCCAACACAAAACCGTAGGCGCGGAAGTTGCGATAGCGTGCGGCGCCGGCGGTGCAGAAACCGACCCAGATCGCCAATGCGCCGAGGAACAGCTCGGTGTTTTGCGCAAACAGGGCAATCAACAGCACCATCACCGCCGAGCCCGCCAGAGTGCCGAGGAAGCGGTAAAAACTTTTGGCAAACACATGACCGCTTTGCGGCTGCATCACGATAAACACCGTGATCATCGCCGTGCGCGGTTGCGGCAACTCCAGGCGCATCGCCAGCCACAGCGTCAGGAACGCGGCGATCAGCACTTTGAAAATGTAGACCCAGGTTACGCCATCGCTGCGCGCCCAGTCGAAAAAGCCCCGGCGCCATTCCAAGGAGTGCAGCCAGCGGATCGGGAGAAATTTATGCAGTGCTTCAGTCACGACACGATCCCTTGTAGGAGCGAGCCTGCTCGCGAAGAGGGACTGTCGGTCAGCGTTTTCGTCACCTGATCTAGCGCTTTCGCGAGCAGGCTCGCTCCCACAGGGATTGGGTTCACTTCGAAAGGCCCCCAAGCAGTGCCGGTGTTTTTGGCACCTGAGTCTGGCGCTCGGTCGGCACGTCATCTCCAGCGCCGAGGCCCCCGCCCAACGCCGTCACCAGTTCAGCCTGGGCACTCAAGCGCGCCGCCTGCACTTGCTGCTGCACTTGCTGCTGCTTGAACAACAGCGTTTGCGCATTGAGCACATTGAGGTAATCGGTGAGCCCGCGCTGGTAGGCGATCATCGCGATGTCGTAAGTCTTCTGCGCGGTGGCCACCGACTCGGCGGCGAAGCCCTGTTGTTTGTCCATCGAGGCGCGGCGGATCAACTGATCGGAAATGTCCTTCAACGCGTTGACCAGGGTCTGGTTGTAGTGGGCCACGGCGAGGTCGTAGCCGGCCGAGGCTTCACCCAGCTCTGCGCGCAAGCGACCACCGTCGAAAATCGGCAGGGAGATCGCCGGGCCGACGCTGTAGTTCATCTTCTTGCCGGTGAGGAATTCCAGCATGCCGCCGCCGGTGGCCACGTAGCCAAGGCTGCCGACCAGGTCGACATTGGGGTAGAAACCGGCGTGCGCCACATCGATGCCGCGCGCCTGGGCCGCGACCTGCCAGCGGCTGGCGACCACGTCCGGACGCTGGCCGAGCAACTGCGCCGGCAGGCTCGACGGCAGTGTCAGCGGCGCGCCCAAGGCCAGGGTCGGCCGCTGCAACTGCACGCCGGCACCCGGTCCTTTGCCGGCGAGCGCCGCGAGCTGGTTGCGGCTCAGGGCAATGGCCTCGTCGAGGGCATCGAGTTGGCGATGGGTTTCCGGCAGCGGCGTCTCGGCCTGGCTGACTTCGAAATGGGTGCCGATGCCACCGTCCAGGCGTTTTTGCGCCAGGTCGAGAATCTGCTGTTGCTGCTGCAAGGTCGCGGCAACGATGTCGCGCTGGGCGTAATGCAGCGACAGCTCGATGTAGGCGCGGACGATGTTGCTCTGCAATTCGAGCTGCGCCATGCGCGCTTCGGCGGCGCTCATTTGCGCTAGATCGACTGCGCGCTCGGTGCTGTTGCTCTCGCGGCCCCACAGGTCAAGGGCATAGCTGAAACCGAGCGCGGCGTTGTTGTCCCAAGTGGTGGTGTCGCCCAACTCGCCGGGGCCATAAAATTGATCGCCGGGCCAGTTGTGGCGCTTGAGCGTGGAATCGGCATTGATCTGCAGCGACTCTGCCGACTCGGCAATGCCCGCCATCGACTTGGCCTGACGCACCCGCGCGGCGGCCATGGCCAGGGTCGGGCTGCCTTGCAGCGCCAGTTCGATCCAGCGATTGAGTTGCGGGTCGCCATAGGCCCGCCACCATTGCGCGGCGGGCCAATGCGCCTCCTCGGCGGCGCGCTGAATGGCATCGTCGGTGGCCAGGGCGTTGGCGTCCAGCGCCTGGCCCTGTGGGGCGATTCCTCCGGTTCCGATGCAGCCGCCGATTGCCAAAGATAAAGCCAAGACACTGAGCGACTGGAGCGCTCTGCTGATGCGACGCGGCACTGCTGCGACTTCCTGAAAGAGAGGAGCAAAGAGGTGGCGGCCATTCTAGGGGGCGGTTTTAGCGGCGATAAGCTGGGAATCCTGTGAATCTTTGTTACCGTTAACGTGATAATCCCGTGGCCGGCCTTTGGTCGCGTGTAAAAAATCAGCAACTTCGTGTCACAATTTGCCATCGCCCCAGAGAGCACCCTATGGACACTTTGCAAAACATGCGCGCCTTCAGTTGTGTCGCCGAGGCCGGCAGCTTCACCGCCGCCGCCATGCAACTGGACACCACGACGGCCAACGTCTCGCGCGCGGTCTCCAATCTGGAAGCCCACTTGCAAACCCGCCTGCTCAACCGCACCACACGGCGCATCGCCCTGACCGAAGCCGGCAAGCGCTACCTGCTGCGCTGCGAACAGATCCTGGCCTACGTCGAAGAAGCCGAGGCCGAAGCCAGCGACGCCCACGCCCGCCCCGCCGGGCAACTGAAAGTGCACACCATGACCGGCATCGGCCAGCACTTTGTAATCGACGCCATCGCCCACTATCGCAAGAGCCACCCCGACGTCACTTTCGATCTGACCATGGCCAACCGCGTCCCGGACCTGCTCGACGAGGGCTACGACGTGTCCATCGTGCTCGCCAGCGAATTGCCGGATTCGGGTTTCGTCTCGCAACGCCTGGGCATCACCTACAGCATCGTCTGCGCCTCGCCGGCCTACGTGAAAGCCAACGGCTGCGCGCAAAAACCCAGCGACCTGCTCAACCACGCCTGCCTGCGCCTGGTTAGCCCGGTCATCGCCCTCGACAAATGGGTGTTCGACGGCCCGGAAGGCCAGGAAATGGTCGCGATCAACAGCTCGCCGTTCCTGGTCAACTCCGCCGACGCCATGAAAACCGCGATCATCAGCGGCATGGGCGTCGGCATCCTTCCCCTCTACGCCGCCATCGAAAGCCTGCGCAACGGCAGCCTGGTGCGGGTCATGCCCAACTACCGCTCGCAAGAACTCAACCTCTACGCCATCTACCCGTCACGGCAATACCTCGATGCCAAAATCAAAACCTGGGTCGAGTATTTGCGCGGCTCATTGCCCGAGATATTGGCCACGCACCAGGCAGAACTGGCAGCGTATGAATTGAGCGGGAGCATGGGTGGGGGGCGGGTGGCGGATTGATTCGACGGTCCTACAGACGCAGAGGATCTGGGGGAGTTTTCCGACAACCTTTGGCGGTTGTCCGTCGGAAGTGCGCTGGGTAGGCTTTGACGGTCGCTGCAGAACAGCGACCGGGTCTGGAAAACCCGCAGTACAAGGATTACGTGCATGACATAATGCGGCGCTTTTTTTTGCACCGCAGTTCTGAGTTATGGCGGCTGTACGTGGGAGGCTTTGCGCCTGCCGGGTTTGATCCTTTGTCTCGGTTTTTCCAGTCCGCGTACAGCTGCCACCTATTCGTCTGGAAAACGAACAGTGGCAGTTTCATACCTCAAAGGATCTTTGCCATGTTCAAACAAACTCCTAATCCGCCCGAAGCGGACGACGTTTCTCCCTACGATTCCCTCGATCCAAAAAAGCTTAACGACGCCGCCAACCGTGCCCTGGATCACTACCTCACTCCGCCCACGGAAGAACCCACCAAGAAACGCCTCAACACGATGTTCATCGTCGCCCCTGATGTGGACAACGAAAGCCTGCTCGCTCATGCCTGCGAAACCCTGGCGTCACTGAACGTGATGGCCAGTGACTTGGCCTTTGCCCTGGAAGGCTCGACTCGCAGTAATGCACTGGCCATTCAGCAGATGGTGTCGCTGGCGGAGTTGGTGGTGAATCAAGTGCTCGACCGAGTGGATGTACCGGACGCCACGGTTTGAATTGACTCACTTCTGTGGCGAGGGAGCTTGCTCCCGCTGGCTTGCGCGGCAAGCCCTAAACCAGGCGACTCGTGTTGTCAGTGAAGTCGGGGGCTCAGGGTTTGGGGCGGCTTCGCCACCCAGCGGGAGCAAGCTCCCTCGCCACAATGGTTTGCGGTGAAACCCATAGTGCTTGGTTGGCTGTCAGGCCGTCATCGCTGGCAAGTCGAATCGTCGCACCGCAGCTCCCACAGTGTCCGCGTATATCTCGAGGATTGCGTACCCCATCAGGTCGAGTGTCAGCTCGCCGCGCTTTTGATCT
>NZ_JAVLSB010000012.1:0-45091 GCF_031583775.1 Pseudomonas rhizozeae | reverse complement strand
CCAACGGGGCGGGTGGATCAAAAGCAAAAGCGAGGCGAGCTGACACTCGACCTGATGGGTATACGCAATTCTGTGGATATCCTCGAACACTGGGGGAGCTGCGGTGCGACGATTCGACTTGCCAGCGATGACGGCCTGACAGCCAACCCATCACCGGCGGATGTACCCAAATCAAACCTGTGGGAGCGGGCTTGCTCGCGAAGGCTTTGTGGCTGGCGATGGGGTTGTTGAGGGTGTACATATCCGTTGCTGCGGTAACGGCGACTTACGGTTTCGCCCTTACGGCGAGGCACCTTTTTCAAACGCCAAAAAGGTCCCCCAAAAGGCTGCCCCAAATGTCCGGCCCCTCGCTGAGGCTCGGGGTCCCTTCGCTCCGGCATTCATCCGGGGGCATCGCCCTCCGGTTGGCTTCGCTGGCACCTACATGCGATGGGCATGACTCCGTCATGCGGCGCTACGCGCCAGTCCCCGGATAAACGCCTCCACTCAGCCTCCCAACGGGGCCGGTGGATCAAAAGCCAGATCAAGATCAAAAGCGCGGCGAGCTGACACTCGACCTGATGGTGTACACAGTTACCGCGTACACCTCAAACCACTGTGGGAGCTGGCTTGCCAGCGATGACGGCCTGACAGCCAACCCATCACCGGCGGATGTACCCACATCAAAACCTGTGGGAGCGCGCTTGCTCGCGATGACGGCAGTCCAGTCACTCTCAATCATTGAAGTGACGAGCAAATCACCAGGCAATCACAAGGCCTGTAGAAGCTGCAGTGCGACAATTCGATTCGATTCGTCTACTAACGTATCAGCCCATTTAGCAATTACGCTGGCCCAGCGCTTTGTGGGCGAGGCGTCACTTTTTTTTCCAAAAAACAGGCGCCTGAAAGGCGCCCATTTTTTAACTCAACTCGATACTTGATCCCTGAGTCGCCTTCCAATCACATCCATCAAGTCACAAGCATCCCGCAACGGAATCACTAGCAGTTTGGCGAAGTCATGGAGCACCACGGTGTCACTGCTGAACTCCTCGCGAAATGCGATGTTCTCCAAGACTTGGGTGACTGTGCGGAAGCGGTAATCGGCAGTGGCTTGCAACACATCAAGCGGGGCTTCAGTGTCGATAAGGAAAGCCGCGGGGGTGATGTCGATACCGGTGATAGGCATGTAGCGATTCATATAGTGAAACTCCGATCAAAACGCAAAGTTGACCGCCTCACAGACGTCGCCAAACGGCTGGGTGGCAGCTGTACGCAGGTTGGCGAACCGGGATCGGAAAACCGGCAGACCCGAAGGTCTCCCACGCACAGCTGCCATATATAGGCAGCTTTGCGAGCGTGCAAAAGCGCTTGCAAGAAAGCAATGCTTTTGCACCCGATCGACGGGTCGCCAAACCCGGTCATCGTTTTTGGATGACGGGCGGACTATAAGCGGTGGTCGGCAGAGGGGCAAGGCGGAGCTTTCTGAGCCTTGTGTAGGAATAATTTAGTTTTCTAAGGCGAATATGGCAGCCTCTTACTTACTTGTGCTGCCAGATTTGGCATTCAGGTAAATTTTGTTGCTCACTTTCAATCCCCCGCAATACGTGAAATACATTCCTGCCCCCGCGTTTGTGGATGCCATCCATCCACCCATTTCCTTGAAATCAGCTTCTGTGCATCTTCCATCATCGATCAACTGACGTGCCGCTCGTGCGAATAGATCTTTATAGATCCGGTAGTCATCAGATCCGCTGACTAGCGAATAATCCCCTGTCGCTCCTTCTCCCGGATCTGCTGGTCGATTTGGACTCAGATCTTTGTTCTGCACCCATTCAGCAAACTTTCCGCTTTGAATTCCGTTGGTGCTGGTGCAAGCGCTGTTGCCTTCCTTCACGTACTGACTTTTTCCGCCTTCACAAGACGCTGAATATGATTTGGTAATACGGCTCCAACCATTTTTGATTTCCAGAATCTCTGCACCTTCCCGAAACATGAGATGCCCAGCGACACCACATTCTTTCGAGGGGCAGGTGCGGCGTTCTGTTCGATCAGTCGTCACCCATTGCATATTCTCAGCAAACACACATGTGAGCGGTGCCACCAGTACTGCAAACAGCACCACGTTTCGAATGGCCTTTCCAATATCCAATTTGCAACTCCTGAAATATTACTTCTCGCGAGTTTGCGAATTAGCGAACCGAATCATCCACAGAGGCGAGGACGTCGGTCTTGCCTATTTATCTTTCGGTTTCTCAGCATCACTGCGCTTTTTACGAATTTGACCATCATCGTTTCTTGAGCGAGGCTGATCGCCTCCGCCGGGTTTCGGAACAACAACCCCTTTATTAATCGGCCGCCTATCAGTCATTTTTTTTCCTCTGACTTTGATTGAAATCACTTTCCTTGGCTCGCGGTAATGCGGGCCACCATGAAGGTAGTCGCAATATTCAATATCGGTTGAGGGAATTAAGATTTAGCAAATGGGGTGAGGTTAAGGGTGTTGATGGCAGGTCAGTTATTGCAGGTGGACCCCTATACTCAGGAGCGCCGACTGATCTGTGATGGTGGCCACTTGTGGGTGTACGCAGATGAAGCTTTTCAGGAGCCGGCTTGCTCGCTATGCCGTCCTTATAGACCACCTGAACGTCGTTGATTGAGTACATATCCATTCCTGCGGCAACGGCCACTTACGGTTTCGCCCTTACGGCGAGGCACCTTTTTCAAACGCCAAAAAGGTTCCCCAAAAGGCTCGCCCTAATGTACGGCCCCTCGCTAAGGCTCGGTGTTCCTTCGCTCCGGCATTCATCCGGGGGCATCGCCCTCCGGTTGGCTTCGCTGGCACCTACATGCGATGAGTTCGACTGCGTCGAACGGCGCTGCGCGCCAGTCCCCGGATAAACGCCTCCACTCAGCCTCCCAACGGGGCGGGTGGATCAAAATCAAAAGCGCGGCGAGCTGACACTCGACCTGATGGGGTACGCAAATTAATGCTGACACCTCCGATTCTGTGGGAGCTGCAGTGCGACGATTCGACTTGCCAGCAATAGCGCCCTGACAGCCAACCCATCACTGCCAGATGTACCCAAATCAAACCTGTGGGAGCGGGCTTGCTCGCGAAGACGGTCTACCCGTCAGCCAATAAACCCGGATGTACCTCAGTCCAAATGTGGGAGCGAGCCTGCTCGCGAAAGCGCCTTGTCGAACGCTGAATCTCCATCGCCTGACGAATTGCCTTCGTGAGCAGGCTCCCGCCGCGAGAATCCGCCTGCATCCAAAGCCAATCACTGCCCCGGCGCAATTGGCTCACTTCCTGCAAGTCCCCCGTATATCGCCATAAAACCTTCACCCTCAGCGTGAAAGGCCCAATGGCCACGAGTGAATGACGTGCACTGTCGGTACCGCCACCCCAAGGGACGCCGGGCCGCGCGAAGAGCAAGAGGACAGCGATGAAGGCAGTAATCCTGGCAGGTGGTCTCGGTACGCGGATCAGCGAAGAGTCGCACCTCAAGCCCAAGCCGATGATTGAAATCGGTGGCAAGCCAATTCTTTGGCACATCATGAAACAGTACTCGGCCCACGGGATCCACGACTTCGTTATTTGCCTGGGCTACAAGGGCTACGCGATCAAGGATTTCTTCGCCAACTACTTTCTGCACACGTCCGACGTGACCTTCGACATGTGCAATAACCGCATGGACGTTCACCAGAATTACAGCGAGCCGTGGCGGGTCACGCTGGTCGAGACCGGTGAGGACACCATGACCGGCGGCCGTTTGCGGCGCGCCTCGCGTTATCTGGATGGCGAGCAGGCGTTTTGCTTTACCTACGGCGATGGCGTGTCGGACCTGAATATCGGCGCGCTGGTGGATTTCCATCTGGCCCACGGCAAGCTCGCCACGGTGACGGCGGTGCAGCCCCCCGGCCGTTATGGCGCGCTGGAACGCGATGGCGACAGCGTGCGCGGCTTTATCGAAAAACCGCGCGGTGACGGTGGCTGGATCAACGGCGGCTTCTTCGTGCTGTCGCCCAAAGTGTTGCCGTATATCGCTGATGACCAGACCTCCTGGGAAGCCGAGCCCTTGGCGGCGCTGGCGGCTGAGGATCAACTGCACGCTTTCCAGCACGACGGTTTCTGGCATCCGATGGACACCCTGCGGGACAAGAATCACCTGGAACAGCTGTGGCTGAACGGGGAGGCCCCATGGAAGCAGTGGGACTGAGCCCGGAGTTCTGGCGCGGCAAACGTGTCCTGCTGACCGGCCATACCGGGTTCAAGGGCAGTTGGCTGACGTTGTGGCTGCACAGCCTCGGCGCTGAGGTCAGCGGGTTTTCCCTGGACCCGGCGACCGAGCCGAATCTGTATGACCTGGCGCGGGTCAGCGAGGGCATCAATGACCAGCGCAGTGACCTGCGTGATCTCGGTGCCTTGCTCGAATTGATCGCCGAGACCCAGCCGGAAATCGTCCTGCACCTGGCGGCTCAGCCGTTGGTGCGCGAAGGCTATCGCGATCCGCTGGGCACTTACTCCAGTAATGTCATGGGCACGTTGAATCTGTTGGAAGCGATCCGTCAGATCGGCGGCGTGCGCGCCTGTGTGCTGGTGACCACCGACAAGGTCTACGCCAACCAGGAATGGTTGTGGCCGTACCGCGAGAACGAACCGCTCGGCGGGCATGACCCTTACAGCAGCAGCAAGGCTTGCTGCGAGTTGCTGGCGCAGTCCTATGCCGCGTCGTTTTTCCCGGCCGAGCGGCACGGCGAGCACGGTCTGGCCCTGGCCACCGCGCGCGCCGGCAATGTGTTGGGTGGCGGTGATTTCGCCCCGGAACGCTTGATTCCCGATGTGCTCAAGGCCTGGTCGGCGGACAAACCGGTGACCCTGCGTTATCCACAAGCGGTGCGCCCGTGGCAGCACGCGCTGGAGCCGCTGGCCGGTTACCTGCAACTGGCGGCGGGCCTGTACCAGCATGGTCCTGAGTTCGCTGGTGCGTGGAACTTTGGCCCGAGTGACGCGGACATGTGCAGCGTCGGTGAGGTGGTGGAGTTGCTCGCCAAACGCTGGCCGGAAGCGCCAGGTTTGCGAGTTGAGCCGAGCGAATTGCACGAGGCCGGCCTGCTGCGTCTCGACAGCAGTCGCGCCCGGCAATTGCTGGCTTGGCAACCGCGCTGGTCGTTGCGCGAATGCCTGACGCAAACCCTGGACTGGCATCTGGCCTGGCAGAACGGCGACGACATGCGTGAAGTCACCCTCGGCCAATTGAATCTCTACCGAGGCGCGTTGTGAGCGAGTTTTCCATCCAGGCGTTGCCGCTGAGCGGCTTGTTCAGCGTGCAGCACAGGCGCTTTGACGATCAGCGCGGGCACTTCGCCCGCTTGTTCTGCGAGGGCAGCCTCAGCGCGTTCGGCCAGCCGTTCCATATCCGCCAGATCAATCACTCGTGTACCCGCGAGAAGGGCAGTGTGCGCGGCCTGCATTACCAGAATGCGAAAGCCCCGGAAGCCAAGTTAATCACCTGCCTGCGCGGTGAGGTGTGGGACGTGGCCGTGGACTTGCGCCCCGATTCACCGACCTTCCTGCACTGGCACGCCGAGCATCTGAAGGCCGGTGACGGTCGCAGCCTGTTGATCCCGGCCGGGTTCGCCCACGGATTCCAGAGCCTGAGCGACGACGCTGAATTGCTCTATTTACACAGCGCCGATTACAGCCCCGATCACGAGGGCGGATTGTCGGTGACTGATCCACGGCTGGCGATTAACTGGCCGTTGCCTGTCAATAATCTGTCGGCGCGGGATGCCAGCCATCCCTTGCTCGATGAGTTCGCCGGAGTGCGTGTATGAACTGCCGTGGTTGCGCAACGCCGCTGACGTTGTCGCTGATTGACCTGGGCACCTCGCCGCCCTCCAACGCCTATGTCCACGCCGAGCGGCTGGAGCAGGCTGAGCAGTGGGTGCCGCTGAAAGTCGCGGTGTGCCAGCAATGCTGGCTGGTGCAAACCGAGGACTACACCCGCGCCGACAGCCTGTTCGACGCCGAATACGCGTATTTCAGTTCGTTCTCCAGCACCTGGCTGGCCCATGCCGAGCGGTATGTTGCCGAGATGGCCGAGCGCTTCGGCCTGAACGCCGACAGCCGGGTGGTGGAAATTGCCGCCAACGACGGTTACCTGTTGCAGTACGTGGCCGGGCGCGGCATTCCGTGCCTGGGCGTCGAGCCGACCCGCAGCACCGCGCAAGCGGCGCGAGACAAAGGCTTGGAGATTCGCGAACTGTTCTTTGGCCGTGACACGGCGTTGCAGTTGAAGAACGACGGCTGGGCGGCTGACTTGATGGCGGCCAACAACGTGCTGGCCCACGTGCCGGACATTAATGATTTCCTCGGCGGTTTCGCGACCTTGCTCAAGCCCACGGGCGTGGCGACTTTCGAGTTTCCGCAATTGCTGACGCTGATGGCCGGGCAGCAGTTCGACACGTTGTATCACGAGCACTATTCCTACCTGTCGCTGACCGCCGTGCAGGCGCTGTGCGCGCGCAATGGCCTGGAGGTGTTCGACGTCAGCCCGCTGCCGACCCACGGCGGTTCGTTGCGAGTATTCGTGCAGCGCCTCGACGGTGATCGTCGCGCCGTGCTGCCGGCGGTGCAGCAACAGGTGCAGGCCGAGCAGGACGCCGGGGTGAAAACCGCTGCGTACTACGCGACGCTGGCGCCGAATGCCGAGCGCATCAAGCATGAACTGCTGCGCTTCCTGCTGCAGGCCAAGGCTGAAGGCAAACGGGTGGTCGGCTACGGCGCCGCCGCCAAGGGCAATACCTTGCTCAACTATGCCGGGGTCAAACCGGACCTGCTGGCCTGGGTCGCCGATGCCAACCCGCACAAGCAGGGCAAGTATTTGCCGGGCAGCCGTATTCCGATTGTCTCGCCGGCGCACATCGCTGCGGATAAACCGGACTACGTGCTGGTGCTGCCGTGGAACCTGCTGTCGGAAGTCAGCCAGCAACTGGCGCACGTCCGTGAGTGGGGTGGTCGCTTCGTGATCGCCGTGCCTGAGTTGACCGTCCTGTGAAAGTGCTCGTCACCGGCGCTACCGGGTTCGTCGGCCGGCATCTGGTCGCGGCCCTGTTGGCCCGTGGTTGTCAGGTGCGGGCGGTGGCGCGCAATGCCGAGACGGCGGCGAACCTGCCGTGGATCAAGGATGTCGAGTTCATTGCCGCGGATATCCACGACCCGGCGCTGGATGTTGCAGCGCTCAGCGAAGGTTTCGACGCGCTGGCGCATCTGGCCTGGCCGGGTTTGCCGAACTATCGGGCGCTGTTCCATTTCGAACACAACCTGATGGCCGATTACCGCTTTATCAAATCGGCGGTCATCGCCGGCATCGGCCAAGTGCTGGTGACCGGCACCTGCTTCGAGTACGGCTTGCAAAGCGGCCCACTCAGCGAAGACACCGCACCGCAGCCGAGCAACCCTTACGGCCTGGCGAAGAACACCCTGCGCTTATTCCTGGAAAACCTCCAAGCCGAACAACCCTTCACCCTGCAATGGGCGCGGCTGTTTTACCTGCACGGCGCCGGGCAGAACCCCAACAGTTTGCTCGCGGCGCTGGACCGGGCGATCGACGCCGGTGACGCGACGTTCAACATGTCCGCCGGTGAGCAACTGCGTGATTACCTGGCGATCGACACCGCCGCCGATTACCTCGCCGCCGTGCTGCAGCAGCGCCAGTTCAACGGTGTGTTCAATTGCGCCAGCGGCCAGCCGATCTCGGTGCGCGCTCTGGTGGAACAACGGGTGCGTGAACGTGGCGCGACGATTCAGCTGAACCTTGGACATTACCCGTATCCGACCCACGAACCCCTGGCGTTCTGGGGCGTGGCGGAACGCTTGCAGCAGTTAACGGGAGCAGAACATGGTGCATGAGTTGTATCGGGTCTCCGACCTGCCGGTGTTGCAGAACCGCACCTTTGCCGACGCCGCGTCGGCCAGGGCTTCGGCCAGCGCCGACATCGTGCTGGTGCAGGATGAAACCAGCGGGCTGATCTTCAACGGCGCCTTTGATGCCGACAAGCTCAGTTATGACGCCGACTATCAGAATGAACAGGCGCACTCGGGCCAGTTCCAGCAGCACCTGGACGACGTTGAAGGCATTATCGCCAAGCATTTCAAGGGGCGGGAGCTGATCGAAGTCGGCTGCGGCAAGGGTTACTTCCTTGAATTGCTCAAAGCCCGCGGCTACGCGGTCACCGGCATCGACCCGGCCTACGAGGGCAACAACGCCGACGTGATCAAGGCACCGTTCACCCGTGGCCTCGGTTTGTCTGCCGATGCCCTGGTGCTACGCCATGTGCTGGAACATATCCAGGACCCGGTGAGCTTTCTCGCGGCCATGGCCGAGGCCAATCAGGGCGGGCAGATCTACATCGAAGTGCCGTGCTTCGACTGGATCATCGAGCACCGTGCCTGGTTCGATGTGTTCTATGAGCACGTCAATTATTTCCGCCTCGACGACCTGCGCCGTTTGTTCGGCACCGTGCACGAGGCCGGGCACCTGTTTGGCGGCCAGTACCTGTACATCGTCGCCGACCTCGCGACCCTGCGCCTGACCCCCGATCAACCGGTGCCACGCCTGGCGCTGCCGGACAATTTCAGCAGCAGCCTCGCGCGCGCGGTGCAGATTATCCAGGCCTCGCCCGAGCAGGGTTCGGCGATTTGGGGCGCGTCGTCCAAAGGCGTGATTTATTCGCTGTTCCTGCAACGAGCCGGGGTGGCCGTGGACCGCGTGGTCGACATCAACCCGGCCAAGCAGGGCCGCTATTTGCCCTTGAGCGGTGTGCGCGTGTCGTCGCCGCAAGAGGCCATGGACGCGCTGCCCGAAGGCGCCCATCTGTTTGTGATGAACTCCAACTACCTCGAAGAAATCAAGCGGATGACCGGTGGACGCTACGTCTATCACGCCGTCGACAGCGCTTCGTTCCTGTGACTATTGAGATTCGACCATGACCGACAACAGCATCAACCAAGCCTTTGAAGCCCAATGCCAGGAAGAGATCGCGCGCCAGGGCGACGACCAGAAACTCACCGGCCTGGCCCGGGAGTTTTTCAACGAATCGGCCAAGCACAAGTACAGCTACCACTTCTCCTGGATGGGCCGCCCGATCATCCAGTTGCCGCAAGACATGATGGCGATGCAAGAGATCATCTGGCAGGTCAAGCCTGACTTGGTGATTGAGTGCGGCATCGCCCACGGCGGTTCGATCATCTACTACGCCTCGTTGCTGGAGCTGCAAGGCCACGGCGAAGTGCTGGGCATCGACCTCGACATTCGTCCGCACAACCGCGAAGCCATCGAAAGCCACCCGATGGCCAAGCGTATTTCGATGATCGAAGGTTCCAGCATCGACCCAGCGATTGCCGATCAGGTGCGTGCGGCTGCCGAAGGCAAAAAAGTGATTCTGGTGCTCGACTCCAACCACACTCACGACCACGTCCTTGAAGAGCTGCGCCTGTACGCGCCACTGGTCTCGGTGGACAGCTACTGCGTGGTGATGGACACCGTGGTCGAAGACATGCCCGCGGACTTTTTCCCGGATCGCCCATGGGGCCCGGGCGACAACCCGAAGACCGCCGTGTGGAAATACCTGGAAGAAAACCGCGACTTCGAAATCGACCAGCAACTGCAAAACAAACTGCTGATCACCGTGGCGCCGGACGGCTACCTGCGTCGCGTTCGTTAATCAATATCTGACTGTTGTTCTCGGCGCGTGGCCGGTTGTGGGGATAGGAATATGCACGTTCAAAACACTGCTGGAAATAATGTGGCAGCGCTGGACCAGCGCTTGACGGTGGTGGTGATTTCCCACAACCGCAACGCGTTCCTGCGTCGCACTTTGCACTACTACAGCAGCTATCCCTGCACGATCCTGGTTCTGGATTCGTCGACCGAAGCCGATCCGCACATCACCCGTGATTTCCCGCGGGTCGATTATCGGCACTTGCCGCAGTTCACTTACACCGGTCTGCAGGAAAAACTCGCCTTCGGCGTGAATCAAGTGACCACGCCGTACATGGTGCTGGCGGCCGATGACGACTTCCTGATCCATGACGCAGTCACCGAGTCGCTGGAATTTCTGGAAGCACACGCCGACTACGGCATGTGCCACGGCTACGGGATCATGTACCTGGCCCGCGCCACCGAAGTGAATTTCTTCCGCCGCGATCGTAAGGGCCAGGAAGACTACGGCTCGGACAGCGCCGAAGAGCGCCTGATGCAATTCATGGGGCACTTCCTGCCACCGTTCTATGCGGTCAGCCGCACCCGGTTACTCCAGGACTGGCATAACGCGTTGCTGCCGGGCACCAGTTTCGAATGGCAGGAAATCGGCCACGCCTATTACATGCTGGCGCGGGCCAAGGCGCGGATTCTGCCGATCCCGTTCGCCGTCAGGGAAATCCCCTACGGCGCCTCGGAGCACAACACCAACGTGCTGACGGTGCTGACCCTCAAGGACGCGAAAACCGTCGCCGATCGCGAGCGCTTTGCCGAGTTTCTCGCCTCGCTGCCGACGGCGATGAACCACCAGACTCCGGCCGACGGCAAGCAAGTAGCCCTCGACAGTTTCGCCGCCATGGCCGACTGCCTGAACAACCTGCGCTCGTTGAAAGGCACACTGATTTTTACCTCGGCCTGGCCAGAGGTCGGCCAGGAGCCGGTGCGCACCTTCAACACCGAGCAATTTGTGGAGATGCCGTTCTACAATCAGCGGGTGTTCGATCTGCTGACCGAGCTAGAGTTTCTCCTGCACAGCATGCCCGCCGGCAAGCTGCAGTTGCAGGAACTGGAAGGCATTCTGCTCAAACAGCACGACTTGATGCGCGTGCATCCCAACGACAACGAGCGGACCTTGCGCGCGCGGTTGTGGGAAGCCCACAGCCTTAATCTGTTCAACCGCACCGTGGTCGCGCGCCTGGTGGAATCCCTCAAGGGCAGCGAAGACGCGCAAGAAGGCCTGAAGCTGCAAGCCTGGGCGGAACGCCTGGCCTCGGTGCCAGCGCAGAGCCCGCAATCGCTGCTGGAAAACATGCCGTCCGGGCGCCTGCTCAGCTGGCTTGATGCCCGTGCCCCGGACGCGACGCAGCTGTCATCGATCGCCGCGCACCTGGCCCGGCACAACGGTGGCCCGCAATTCGGCATCCTGCTGCTGGACCTGGACGCTGACATGGTCAAGTTGCAGAGCACGTTCGACAGCCTGGTCAGCAGCCATTGCAAGGCGTTCAACGTGGTGGTGTTCACCACGGGTGATCTCCCGGCGATCACCACGCCGCGCGACACCGTGCATTTCGTCAAAGTCACGACCACCAACTACGTCGAGCGCATCAACCAGAGTCTCAAGCAGTTCACCAGCGACTGGCTGTTGCTGGGCGAGGCGGGTGACCAATTCACTGCCAGCGGTTTGCTGCGCGCCAGCCTGGAACTGCTTGGCGCCGAGGGTGTGCGTGCCGTGGCCATGGACGAAATCCAGCGCCAGGCCAACGGTGCCCTGAGCGATGTGTTCCGGCCCGGGGTCAACCTTGATCTGCTGCAAACCGTGCCGTCGCTGATGGCGCGCCATTGGTTGATCCGGCGTGACGTGTTGGTCGCCGCCCGTGGCTACTCGGCGGAATACCCGCAGGCGCTGGAGTTCGACCTGCTGCTGCGCCTGATCGAAGACGGCGGCCTCGCTGGCCTGGCACATCTGGCCGAGCCGTTACTGATCAGCAACGCGGCGCCGGCGGAGGAAAACCCGCAGGAGCGTCAAGTCCTGACTCGTCACCTGGCCAACCGGGGTTATCGCGCCCAGGTCAGTTCGGAACTGCCGCAAACCTGGCAGATCGACTACCAGCATGCCGAGCGTCCGCACGTGTCGATCCTCCTCGACAGCCAGGACAACTTCGAAGACCTGCAGCGCAGCGTGGTCGGTGTGCTGCAACGCACCCGCTACCAGCGTCATGAAATCCTGATTGCCGATAACCATAGCCAGTCCGAGGAATTGCTGGCCTGGCTGGCGACCCTGGACGGCAAGAGCGAGCGCATCCGCATCCTGCGCAGCGACCGACGCCTGAGCACATCGGCGCTGTACAACTTCGCCGCACGGCAGGCCAAGGGCGAATACCTGGTGCTGATGTCGTCGGCGTCGGAAGTGGTCAACTCCAACTGGCTCGACAGCCTGGTCAACCAGGCCAAGCGCCCGGAAGTCGGGATTGTCGGTGCCAAACTGATGGACTTCCGCGGCGTCACCACTCAGGCCGGCATGGTCCTGGGACTCAATGGCGTGGTTGGCTCGGTGTTTGTCGACGAGCGCAAAGACGCCAAGGGTTACCTGTTCGGCCACCAGGTGGAGCAGAACTACTCGGCGGTGTCCGGCGCTTGCCTGATGATCGGCAAGGCCTTGTTCGACGCGGTCGGCGGGCTGGACGAGGAGCACTTCGACGAGGCCTTCGCCGATGTCGACCTGTGCCTGAAAGTCGCCGATGCCGGCTACCTGATCGTCTGGACCCCGCAGGCGCAACTGCTGCACCCCGGCACCCTGGTCGACGCCCCGCAAACCGCCGCCGCACTGCGCGACAAGTGGCAGGCACGCATGGCCCAGGACACCGCTTACAACCAGAACCTGGCCCTGACCGGCAAGGGCTTTACCCTCAGCGAAGCGACCCGTGTGAACTGGGCGCAGTTGCTCGCATAAGCCTGGCAGACAGGTACAAGGACTCAAGGCATGTTCAACGGTAAATCGATTTTCATCTCCGGCGGCACCGGTTCGTTCGGGCGCAATTTCATCCGCCGCCTGCTGGAGCAATACCAGCCCAAACGCGTGGTGGTGTTCTCCCGCGATGAGCTCAAGCAGTACGAGATGCAGCAGACATTCAACGCGCCGTGCATGCGTTATTTCCTGGGCGATGTGCGCGACGGCGAGCGCTTGCGCCAGGCCATGCGCGGTATCGATTACGTGGTGCATGCCGCAGCGCTCAAGCAAGTGCCGGCGGCGGAATACAACCCCACCGAATGCATTCGCACCAACGTCAACGGCGCGGAGAACATCATCGCCGCCGCCATCGACAACGGTGTCAAGCAAGTGGTGGCATTGTCCACCGACAAGGCCGCGAGCCCGATCAACCTGTACGGCGCGACCAAGTTGCTGTCGGACAAACTGTTCGTCGCCGCCAACAACATTGCCGGCGAGCAACAGACCCGGTTCGCCGTGGTGCGTTACGGCAACGTCGCGGGTTCGCGGGGCTCGGTGGTGCCGTTCTTCAGCAAACTGATCGCCGATGGTGCCACTGAGCTGCCGATTACCGACGAGCGCATGACACGCTTCTGGATCACCCTCGACCACGGCGTGCAATTCGTGCTCGACAGCTTCGCGCGGATGCACGGCGGCGAAGTGTTCGTGCCGAAGATTCCGTCGATCCGCATCGTCGACCTGGCCACGGGCATGGCCGAACACCTGCCGCAGAAGAACATCGGCATTCGTCCTGGGGAAAAACTCCACGAGTTGATGGTGCCGCTGGACGATGCGCGCATGACCCTGGAATTTGACGACCACTACACCATCCAGCCGTCGATCCGCTTCACCAGCGTCGACGTCGATTTCGCTGTGGACAAACTCGGCGAGCGCGGGCGGCCGGTGAGCGAAGATTTCGAATACCGCTCCGACACCAACCCGCACTTTCTCTCGGTGCGCCAGATCAACGAGCTGCACGCCGGGCTGAGCGCATGATTCCCTACGGTCGGCAAAGTCTCGACCAGGCCGACATCGACGCCGTGGTGGCGGTGTTGCAGTCCGACTGGTTGACCCAGGGCCCGGCAATCGCCGGGTTCGAACAGGCGCTGGCCGCGCGTTGCGGGGCGGGTTACGCGGTCGCGGTGTGCAACGCCACGGCGGCGCTGCACATTGCTTGCCTGGCGGCGGACCTCGGGCCGGGCGACCGTTTGTGGACCACGCCCAACACCTTTCTCGCGTCGGCCAACTGCGGCCGTTATTGCGGGGCCGAGGTGGACTTTGTCGACATCGATCCGCTGACCTGGAACCTCGACGCCGAAGCCCTGGCGAGCAAACTGCAACAGGCTGAACGTGACGGCAGGTTGCCCAAAGTGCTGGTGGCGGTGGCGTTTTCCGGGCAGAGCTGCAACATGCGGCGGATTGCCGAACTGGCCGAGCGCTACGGCTTCACCGTGATCGAGGATGCATCCCACGCGGTGGGCGCGAGCTACGCCGGGCGACCGGTGGGATGTGGCGAGTTCGCCGCCATGACGGTGTTCAGTTTTCACCCGGTTAAAATCGTCACCAGTGCCGAGGGCGGCATGGTCCTGACCAATCGGCCCGAGCTTGCCGAGCGCCTGCAACGCCTGCGCAGCCACGGCATGACCCGCGACCCGCAACACATGACCGAAGCCAGCCATGGCCCGTGGTACTACCAGCAAATCGAGCTGGGCTTCAATTACCGCATGACTGATCTGCAAGCCGCGCTCGGGCTGTCGCAGTTGAGCAAACTCGAGGGCTTCATCGCCCGTCGCCGTGAACTGGCGGCGCGTTACGACCGCTTGCTCGCCGACCTGCCGCTGACCTTGCCCGCTGCGCAAGCCGAGGCCGAGTCCGCGTGGCACCTGTACGTGGTGCGTTTGCAACTCGGTCGCATCAAGCTCAGCCACCGCCAGGTGTTCGAAGGCCTGCGCGCGGCGGGCATCGGCGTCAACCTGCACTATATTCCGGTCCATCTTCAGCCGTACTATCGTGACCTGGGCTTCGCCGAGGGTGACTTCCCCGAGGCCGAGCGCTATTACGCCGAGGCGATCAGCTTGCCGCTGTTCCCTCTGCTGACCGATGAACAACAGGACTTTGTGGTCGAGCAACTGCGACGGCTGGTCCTTGAGGAGTAGCGTGTGAGCGCAGTCGCGATCATCCCCGCCCGCGGCGGCAGCAAACGCATTCCGCGCAAGAACCTGTTGCCGTTCGACGGCGTGCCGATGATCGCCCGTTCGATCCGCACGGCGTTGGCCTCTGGGCTGTTCGAGCGGGTGGTGGTCAGCACCGATGACCGCGAGATCGCCGACCTGGCGCTGGCCGAAGGCGCCGAGGTGCCGTTTATGCGCCCGGCGGCGCTGGCGGATGATTTCACCGGCACGGCGGCAGTGATGGTGCATGCCTTGGGTGAGCTGCCGGCGTTCGATTTTGCCTGCTGCATCTACGCCACCGCACCATTGTTGCAAGCGCGTTATCTAAGCGAAGGGCTGGACCTGCTGACGCAACACCCGGACAAATCCTTTGCCTTTTCCGTGGCCAGTTTCGGTTTCCCGGTGCAGCGCGCGTTGACCCTGGACGAGGAGGGCGCGCTGACCTCGCTGTACCCGGAATTTCGCCAGACGCGCTCTCAGGACTTGCCCGAAGCTTTCCAGGACGCCGGCCAGTTTTACTGGGGCCGCCGCGACGCCTGGCTGCGCGGCGACCTGCTGTTTTCCCCGGCGAGCCTGCCGGTGATCCTGCCGCGTCACCTGGTGCAGGACATCGACACCCGCGAGGACTGGAAACGCGCCGAGTACCTCTACGCGGCGCTGCGGGCGGGCGGTGAGTTGTCATGAGAGTGCTGATCCGCGCCGACGCCTCGCCGACCATCGGTAGCGGCCATATCGCCCGTTGCCTGACGCTGGCGCGGGTGCTGCGCCGGCAGGGCGCCGAGGTGACGTTCGCCTGCCGACAGTTGCCGGGGCATCGCTTGCGGGCATTGGCTGACCAAGGTTTTCGGACCTTTGCTTTGCCTGATCGCTACCCCGACGAAGACCCTGGCCAAGCCATCGAATCCCTGTTGCCGTGGCAAGCGGACATCGACGCCTTGGCAGCGGCGCTGAGCGACGAGCCGGGGTTCGACTGGATCATCGTCGACCACTACGGCCTAGACCACCACTGGCAAACCGCCGCGCGCCGCTTTGCGCCGCGAATCATGGCGATCGACGACTTGGCCACGCGCAGCTACGCGGTGGACCTGCTGCTCAATCAGAACCTGTCCGGCACGGCGCAGGCTTACGACGGTTTACTGATGACGTCCAGCCGATTGTTGATGGGGCCGCGATTTGCCCTGCTGCGCGATGAGTTTGATTGCCCGGCCATCGAGATCAGGGCTGTGGCCCAGCGAGTGCTGGTGAACTTCGGCGGCTTCGACGCGGCCCGGCAGACCCATCACGCCATGCTGGCGTTGGCGGATTTCACTGAGCTTGAGGTGGATTTTGTCGCCGGTGCGGATAACCCGGCCTGGTCGGCGATGCAGCAACTGGCGGCCACGCGGCCGAACTGGCGGTTGCACGAATACGTCAGCGACTTCTACCGGTTGATGACCGAGGCCGATCTGTTTGTCGGCGCCGGTGGCGGCACCAGTTGGGAGCGGGCGGCCATGGGCCTGCCGACGATCTGCATCGCGGTGTCAAACAACCAGCAGGCCAACGGCGAGGTGATGGCGAGGGCCGGTGCGCACGTATTCCTCGGCGCCCGCGAGCAGGTCAGCGTCGAGCAACTGCGCCAGGCCATCGGTTTTGTCGTGGGCAACCAAGGCGTGCGTCAGAGCCTGGCGCAGTGCTCGCGGCAATTGGTGGATGGCTTGGGCGTGCAGCGGGTGGCGGCGGCATTGCGCGGCGCGGTGCTTGAATTGCGCCGGGCCACAGCGGAGGATTCGCGCCTGCTATTCGACGGGCGTAACGCCGAGGCGGTACGTCGGCAATCCCTGGATGCGCGGCCGATCGAATGGCCGGCGCACCAAGCCTGGTTTGCCGCGAGTTTGCTTGATCGTCAGCGCTTGCTGCTGATCGCCGAAGCGGCGGATGGGCCGATCGGTGTGTTGCGTTATGACCTCAGCGGCAACGAAGCGCTGGTGTCGATTTACTTGTTTGAACCACGTTTCGGTCAGGGCTGGGGCAGGGCGCTGCTGGCCCGCGGCGAGGCCTATGTCGCGGCGCACTGGCCCAACCTCAGCGCGATCAACGCGCAGGTGCTGCCAGCCAATCCGTCGTCATTGAATCTGTTTCGCCACGCCGGCTACGCGCAAAGTGCCTGCGAATTTCGGCGCGTTATCAAAGGATCTTCAGCATGAGCAGTTTCAAGATCGGCCACCACAGCATCGGCGCCGACGCGCCGCCGTTCATCATTGCCGAGATGAGCGGCAACCATAACCAGTCGCTGGACGTGGCGTTACAGATCGTCGAGGCTGCCGCCAAGGCCGGCGCCCATGCGCTGAAGCTGCAGACGTACACCGCCGAGACCATGACCCTGGACCTGTCCGAGGGCGAGTTCTTCATCCAGGACCCCAACAGTCTGTGGGCGGGGACCTCGCTGTATGCCCTCTATGAAAAGGCCCATACGCCGTGGGAATGGCACGCGCCGATTTTCGCCCGGGCCAAGGAACTGGGGATGCTCGCATTCTCCACGCCGTTCGATGACAGCGCCGTGGACTTTCTTGAAAGCCTCGACGTCCCGGCCTACAAGATCGCCAGTTTCGAAAACACCGATTTGCCGCTGATCCGCCGGGTTGCGGCCACCGGCAAGCCGCTGATTATTTCCACCGGCATGGCCAGCCTTGCCGAACTCGACGAAACCGTGCGCGCCGCCCGTGAGGCCGGTTGCCGCGACCTGGTGCTGCTCAAGTGCACCAGCACCTACCCGGCGACGCCGGCCAACAGCAACGTGCGGACAATTCCGCATTTGCGCGAACTGTTCGGCTGTGAAGTGGGGCTTTCCGACCACTCCATGGGCGTTGGGGTGTCGGTGGCTGCCGTAGCACTGGGCGCGACCGTGGTCGAAAAACACTTCACCCTCGACCGTGCGGCCGGCGGTGTCGATGCCAGTTTCTCCCTGGAACCGGCGGAACTGGCTAGCCTGGTGGTGGAAACCGAACGCGCATGGCAAGCCATGGGCCAGGTGCATTACGGCGTCACCGAGGCCGAGCGCAAGTCGCTGGTGTACCGCCGCTCGCTGTACGTCACCCAGGACATGGCGGCCGGAGAAGCCTTCAGCGTCGCCAATGTGCGGGCTATTCGTCCGGGGCTGGGCCTGGCGCCCAAGCACGCTGAAAGCCTGCTCGGCCGCCGTGCCCGCCAGCCGATCAAACGCGGCACGCCGCTGAACTGGTCGTTGGTCGAATAACCGCTTGTGCCCTCGATTCGGCAAAATAGCGTGACCTGCGAGTCATAACGCGCATCTTCACTGTATTGTATTGACCGGGGAGATGGCGCCTGGCCTGTTTTCAGGACCAGTGATAGCCCTTTACGCTCCCCGTTGGCGCCCATCGTGGCGGCAAAAACACTTATGGTTAGTCGGCGCCCCTCGATTCCTGCGAGCGGTGGTACTGGGCTGTTTAATATTGGGAAGCCGTAATGATTGGCATAAAAAGCATTGCGAGCTACGTTCCTGTAGCCGGCGTGGACAATTACGCACAAGGTGCAAAATTCGAGAAGGATGAAGAATTCATCCTCGGTAAAATCGGCTCCGCCTTCCTGCCGCGTAAAGACGCCGAACAGGAAACCTCGGACCTGTGTGTCGAAGCGGCCAATGCGCTGTTCGCCAACAATCCTGACCTGAAGCGTGAATCCATCGATGTGCTGATCGTCGTCACCCAGAACGGTGACGAAGAAGGTTTGCCGCACACGGCGGCCATCGTGCAGGACAAATTGGGCCTGACCACCAACGTCGCGGCGTTCGATATCTCGCTGGGCTGCTCGGGCTATGTCTACGGCATCTACGCGATCAAGGGCTTCATGGAAGCCGCCGGCCTGAAGAACGGCCTGCTGATCACCGCTGACCCGTACTCGAAGATCGTCGACCCGGAAGACCGCAACACCACCATGCTGTTCGGCGACGCCGCCACCGCCACCTGGATGGCCGACGGCGCACCGTGGCAGTTGGGCAAGGCCAAGTTCGGCACCGACGGTTCCGGCGCGCCGCACTTGAAGGTCAGCGATGGTGTGTTCTTCATGAACGGCCGCCAGGTGTTCAATTTCGCATTGCTCAAAGTCCCGGCGCATTTGCACGAACTGCTCGACGAGTCGGGCCTGCAAGGCAGCGACATCGATGCCTTCTGCATCCACCAGGGCAGCGCGGCGATTGTCGATGCCGTGGCGCGACGCTTCGAAGGCGAGCCGGAGAAGTTCATCAAGGACATGGTCGAGACCGGCAACACCGTGTCGTCGAGCATTCCACTGCTGCTGGAGAAGCATGTGCTCGACTCCGACTGGAAGCGCGTGGCGCTCAGCGGTTTCGGTGTTGGGTTGTCGTGGGGATCGGCGATTATCTATCGCCCGTAAGCCTGATCGCGGCTTGAATCCGTAGTCACACAAATAGCGTTCAAGGTGTAACCTTGAACGCTATTTTTTTGCCCGTCCTTTCCACCAAGCCAGCGCGAGGCCCCATGAGCGAGTTCTTTGCACACCACGTCGAGCTGATCCAGCGGCGCTGGCCCGCGCTGGCGGCGCGCTTGTTGGTGGAAGACACAAGCCCGTTGCAGGCTGATCTGGTGGAAGGCCTGGGTTCGACCTTGAGCGTCAACGGCATTCAGCTCACCAGCCGCCATGACCGGGTGGCCGAGGCGCAGCTACAGGCTGCAAGCCTGGCGCCGGACAGCCCGGTGCTGCATGTTTACGGCACCGGTCTGGGGGATTTGCAGGCCGAGTTGCTGGCACGTGAGCCGCTGCAGCGGCTGTACGTACACATTCTCAACGGCGCGGTGTTTGCGCTGGTCCTGCAATTGCTCGAACAACCGTGGCTGGAAGACCTGCGGGTCGAGTTGTTGTACGCCGGCGACCTCGGGGAAATCCAGTTGCCGTTTTTCGCCTTGCCATCGGAGCTGGTGCTGGCAGATGACTTCAATGCGAAGATCCGCGATCGACTGATCAGCGAAACCCACCTGGCGTTCAACAACCGCGAGTTTGACCCGCAGTCGCCGGAGATCGTCGAACGGCTGGCGGCCAGTGGCCAATTGCTGGAGCGCGATACTGATGTGGCACGGTTGTTCGGCAGCTCCGTAGACCGTGAGGTGTTCGTCATCGCCACCGGGCCGAGCCTGGAGCAGCATTTCGAGACCTTGCGCACGATCCGCCAGCGCGCTGAACGGCCGCTGTTTATCTGCGTGGACACGGCTTATCGGCCGTTGCTTGAGCACGGCATCCGGCCCGACATCGTGGTCAGCATCGACCAGCGTATTTCCGCCCGGCACTTGCCGCCGCAAGACAGCGCCGGTATCACCCTGGTCTATATGCCAATGGTCGACCCGCAGGTGCTGGGGGCGTGGCAGGGGCCGCGCTGCGTCGGCTATTCGGTCAGTCCGATCTATCAGCAGCTGCGGCAGCAACAGCCCCGTGGCGAGCTGTACGTCGGCGGCAGCGTGATTCATCCGGCGGTCGATCTGGCGGTGAAGATGGGCGCGACGCACGTCACTTTGTTCGGCGCCGATTTTGCCTTCCCGGGCAACAAGACCCACGCCGGCTGGAGTGACGGTGACCTCGGCCCGCAACTTGGGGCCGCCAAGCACTGGGTGCTGGACGGCCAGGGCCAGCGGATCAAGACCCAACTCAACTTCCGCAGCTACCTGTGCGAGCTGGAGCGCTTTATCGCCGGCCATCCGCAGGTGCGCTTCTATAACAGCAGCCGGGCCGGGGCGATGATCGTCGGCGCGCTGTATCACCCGGAGTTCGTGCAATGACTGGCCTCGCCGGTTCGATCGCCCAGGCGCAGCACTGCGCCGACCTGTTCCGGCTGGGCCGGGATGTGGAGGCAGGCTTGTTGATGGTGGACTGGGTCACGGCCGTGCAGCCAAGTGTCGAGCGCCTGCCGGACGAATTGCAGCAGGCCTGGGGCAATGTGCTGGGATTGCTGCTGGATTGCCAAGAGCGACAAAACTGGCTGGCGTTGGCTGACTACCTGCAATACGAAGCAGTGGCAGTGTTACAGGAAGGCCTGTCCTCTTAGGTACGTCGCTCGCCTTTTTCCCGAGCCGGCGTTGGCGAGCCCTTGCCAACCCCTTGCCGGCAATTCCCTGACGTCATTTTTTCGCCCGTCACCTGCTCGCAAACCCTTGATTTATGAGGGGTGGCATGGTGATGGCTTTTTTTTTTGAAATTCCCCTAAAGCAAGTTGCATTCACGACGATAACTATTACGAAGGTTCTCTAGGCCATACCCGGCGGTTGCCAGGGCCGGAAGCCGCAGTACCCAACCAACGAGGAATTCGTCATGGCTTTAACAGTAAACACCAACGTTACATCGTTGAGCGTTCAGAAGAACCTGAACCGCGCTTCCGACGCACTGTCGACTTCGATGACTCGCTTGTCTTCCGGCCTGAAAATCAACAGCGCTAAAGACGACGCCGCCGGCCTGCAAATCGCTACCCGTATGACCTCGCAAATCCGCGGTCAGACCATGGCTATCAAAAACGCCAACGACGGTATCTCGATCGCTCAGACCGCTGAAGGCGCGATGCAAGAATCGACCAACATTCTGCAGCGTATGCGTGAACTGGCCGTACAAGCTCGAAACGATTCGAACGGTACTCAAGACCGTATCGCGTTGAACAAAGAATTCGCCGCTATGTCGGACGAATTGACCCGTATCGCCAACTCCACCAACCTGAACGGCAAGAACCTGATGGACGGTTCCGCTGGCACCATGACCTTCCAGGTCGGTTCCAACACCGGTTCGGCTAACCAGATCACTCTGACCCTGGCTTCGGGCTTCGGCGCAGCAACCCTGTCGGTTGACTCGGCTACCACCCAGATCACTGGTAACAGCTCGGCTACCGCTCAAGCTTCGTTCTCGGCTGCCATCACCCGTATCGACGCCGCTCTGCAGACCATCAACAGCGCGCGTGCCGACCTCGGTGCTGCACAAAACCGTCTGACCAGCACCATCTCCAACCTGCAGAACATCAACGAAAACGCCGCTGCTGCACTGGGTCGCGTACAAGATACCGACTTCGCTGCTGAAACTGCACAGCTGACCAAGCAACAAACTCTGCAACAAGCTTCCACCGCAGTTCTGGCCCAGGCCAACCAACTGCCATCCGCTGTTCTGAAACTGCTTCAGTAATAGCTGATTGAGCTTTGGCGAGGGGTGTGCGCTGGTCGTACCCCCTCGCTTTTTTACTTTAGAGGTGATGGACATGGATATGAGCGTGAAGCTGAACTTGTCTTATCCGGCGGCCCGGCATGCAACCCCGGTTGCTGACCCTGCTGTGGAGAAGCCTCGAGCGGAAGCCGCTGCGGTGGTTGACGTCAAGGAAGTTCGCAAGACTGCCGAAACCGAGCAGGAAAAACTGAAGATGGCCGTCCAGGAAATCGAGAAGTTTGTGCAATCGGTTAAACGTAATCTAGAGTTCTCGATCGATGAGCCTTCGGGCAAAGTGGTCGTGAAGGTCATTGCCAGTGATTCCGGTGAGGTGGTCCGTCAGATCCCCAACGAAGAAATCCTGAAACTGGCCAACAGTTTGAATGACGCCAGCAGCCTGTTGTTCAGCGCCCAGGCCTGACATCTGGCACGAAATTTGTTGCTATGTTCTTTTGGGCGTTAGTGGTCAAAAGACCGGCGAAACACTGAAGGGAGTTTCACATGGCAAGTCCAATTCTACCGGGCACGGGTTTAGGTTCGGGCCTGGATACCGGGGCTATCGTCAAGGCTTTGGTTAACTCCGACAAAGCGGCCAAGCAAGGTCAGATCGACCGTGGCACCGCGACCAATACCGCGAGCATCTCCGGTATCGGCACTTTGAAGTCGTTGCTGGCCACGTTCCAGACTGCGCTCAAAGACCTGGGCAGCACCACCAACCCTCAGTTCACCGGTTTTGCCGCGACCTCGTCCGACGTCAAGATTGCTGGCGCAGTTGCCAACAACGCAGCTGTGGCGGGCACCTACAAAATTGAAATTACCCAGGTAGCCACCTCGTCGAAAGTGGCCAGCGGCGCGTTCGCCGGTGGTGCGTCGAGCGTGATTGCCCAGGGCGGCGGCCTGACGATCACCCAGAACGGCAAGAACTATTCGGTTGTGGTGCCGGACGGTTCGACCCTGCAACAGGTTCGTGACTCGATCAACAGCAAGTTCGCCACTGATGGCCTCAGCGCCAACATCGTCTCCGACCAGTTCGGTGCGCGCCTGGTGCTGGGTTCGAGCGTGACCGGTGTTGGCTCCGAAATCTCCACCAGCGGCATTCCCAGCCTGACCATGAACGGCGCGCAGAAAATCGGTTCGCCGACCACCGCGACCTCGTCGGGCGCCTTGGGCGAATTGCCGATCGACGCGATCTACACCGTCGATGGCCTGGAACGCAGCAGCAAGTCGAACACCATCACCGACGTCTCTGGTCTGTCACTGACCTTGCTCACCAAGGGCAATCTCTCGGTGACCGTGGCCGGCAACAACGATGGCCTCAAGGCGTCGATTCAGAAGTTTGTCGACGCCTACAACGCCATCGCGAACGCCGTCACGTCCCTCACCAAGCCGTCCCTGGACGACGATGGCAACCTGACTGTTTCCGCCGCGCTGACCGGTGACCCGTTGCCGCGTTCGTTGCTGGCCGCGATCCGGGCCCCTTTGTCGCAGACCGGGGCCGGCGACAAACTGACCGTGCTCTCGCAGTTGGGCATCACCACTGACCAGAAGACCGGTGCGTTGAACTTTGACTCGGTCAAGTTCAAGTCCGCGATGGAAGACAAGAAGCTCGCAGGCGAAGTGCAGACGCTGTTCACCGGGACTAACGGCCTGGTCGAGCGCATGAACAACGTGATCAAGCCGTACACCGATACCGGCGGTATCCTTGATACGCGAACCACCAACCTGAACAAAATCAAGACCAAGTTGATCAACGATCAGCAGGCGCTGGATCGTCGGGTCGAAACCCTCACGGCGACGCTGACCAAAAAGTACAACGACATGGATACCCTGGTCGGCAAGTTGAAAGCGACAGCGGCGAACATTACGTCAATGTTCGAGGCGATGAACGCTCAGCAAAAAGGCTGATACGCACAAACGCCAAAAGCCCGGCAGCGTTTTTCCACGCTCCGGGCTTTTTGTATTTGCATCTAAAGTTTTTTGACGCGTCGTCGATACACTGATTATACGAACCCAAGTTTTCAGATGAGGTAGAACATGAATCCGATGTTAGCCCTTCGCCAATACCAGAAGATTGGCGCTCAGGCGCAGACTTCCGAAGCGAGCCCCCATCGTCTGGTACAGATGCTGATGGAAGGCGGGCTGGATCGTATTGCCCAGGCCAAGGGTGCCATGGAGCGCAAGGACATTCCGAACAAGGGTGTGCTGATCGGCAAGGCCATCGGCATCATCGGTGGCTTGCGCGAAGGTCTGGACCTGGAAAATTCGGCGGACACCGTCGGCGAGCTGGACAATCTTTACACGTACATGATGAAGCGTTTGGCGGAAGCCAATATCAAGACTGACCCGAAAATCCTCGACGAAGTGGCTGATCTGCTGCGTACCGTCAAGGACGGCTGGGACGCGATTGCCGCGCCGGCCCCGCAGTTTTAAGGAGAACCACCATGAGTCTCGTACTGCAGCGAATCGAACAAACCCGTGGCGCCCTGGTAGATGCATTGGCCGAGCGCAACTGGGAAGCTATTGGTCAATTGGACCTGGCGTGCCGATCCTGTATGGAAGACGTCTTGAGTGAAGCTCCGGTGGACGAAGCCGCGTTGCGTGACAATCTTGAGGAGTTGCTGGGGGTCTATCGGCAGTTGCTTGACGCGGCAACAGGGGAAAGGCAGGCAATAGTCGACGAGATGTCACAGATCCATCAAGCACAGAACGCGGCAAAGGTTTACCATCTGTTTGGTTAATCCTTAGTTAACATCAACCCTGCGCGCGCCATAAATTTGACTGCGTACGGTTTTTTGACTTAACTAGTGGCTGTTCAAAGATTCCAGACGTACATCGGGCCGAGAGTGCCTATGGCGTCTAGCTTGCCCCTCGTTCTGGGCATTGAGTTGACAAGGGAAGTTGCTATTGCATGTGGCGTGAAACCAAAATTCTGCTGATTGATGACGATAGCGTCCGCCGCCGCGACCTGGCGGTGATTTTAAATTTTCTCGGCGAAGAAAATTTACCCTGCGGTAGCCATGACTGGCAGCAGGCTGTCGGCTCTTTGTCATCTAGTCGTGAAGTCATTTGCGTCCTCATCGGGACCGTCAATGCACCTGGCGCTGTTCTGGGCCTGTTAAAGACACTCTCAACCTGGGATGAGTTCCTTCCGGTTTTGCTGATGGGTGATAATTCTTCCCTCGACTTGCCCGAAGACCAGCGCCGCCGCGTGTTGTCGACCCTGGAAATGCCGCCCAGCTACAGCAAATTGCTGGACTCCCTGCACCGCGCCCAGGTCTATCGCGAAATGTACGACCAGGCCCGCGAGCGCGGTCGGCACCGTGAACCCAATCTGTTCCGCAGCCTCGTCGGCACCAGCCGGGCGATCCAGCACGTGCGCCAGATGATGCAGCAAGTGGCCGACACCGACGCCAGCGTGCTGATCCTCGGCGAGTCCGGCACCGGCAAGGAAGTGGTTGCGCGCAACTTGCACTACCACTCCAAGCGCCGTGATGCGCCGTTCGTGCCGGTCAACTGCGGGGCGATCCCGGCCGAGTTGCTGGAAAGCGAATTGTTCGGCCACGAGAAGGGCGCCTTCACCGGGGCGATCACCAGCCGTGCCGGGCGTTTCGAACTGGCCAATGGCGGTACGCTGTTTCTCGATGAAATCGGCGACATGCCGCTGCCGATGCAGGTCAAGCTGCTGCGCGTCTTGCAAGAACGCACCTTTGAGCGCGTGGGCAGCAACAAGACCCAAAGCGTCGACGTGCGCATCATCGCCGCGACCCACAAGAATCTCGAAAGCATGATCGAGATCGGCACCTTCCGTGAAGACCTCTATTACCGTCTGAACGTGTTCCCGATCGAGATGGCGCCACTGCGCGAGCGTGTCGAAGACATTCCGCTGCTGATGAACGAACTGATCTCGCGCATGGAGCACGAGAAGCGCGGTTCGATCCGCTTCAATTCCGCCGCGATCATGTCGCTGTGTCGTCACGGCTGGCCGGGCAACGTCCGCGAGCTGGCGAACCTGGTGGAGCGTATGGCGATCATGCACCCGTACGGGGTGATCGGCGTGGTCGAGCTGCCGAAGAAATTCCGCTACGTCGACGACGAAGATGAGCAACTGGTCGACACCTTGCGCAGCGACCTCGAAGAGCGGGTGGCCATCAACGGGCACACGCCGGACTTCAGCGCTGGCGCCACGCTGCCGCCGGAAGGCCTGGACCTCAAAGATTACCTCGGTGGCCTTGAGCAAGGGCTGATTCAGCAGGCGCTGGACGATGCCAACGGTATCGTTGCGCGGGCAGCTGAACGTTTGCGCATCCGCCGCACCACCCTGGTGGAGAAGATGCGCAAGTACGGCATGAGCCGTCGTGAAGGTGATGAACAGGCGGATGATTGACGCCTGTTTTACAAGCGCTTCATAACTAAGCGGTTTTTTTTAGGCACGGGTATTGCTAAGTCCCTCGCAACGTTCCGTTTAACTGACGGTCAGCCAAGCGAGAGAGCACGATGCCCCAAGCCGCCCAGATGTCTCCTGTCCCCCAGTCTGCGTTGGTGCCCACCTCCGTGGAGCAGGCCAGTCGGCTGGGTCTTGAGCAGGCGTTCTCGCTGTTCAACCAGGTGTCCAGCCAACTCAACGACTCCTACAGCATGCTCGAAGCCCGGGTCACCGAGCTCAAGGGCGAGTTGGCGGTGGTCAGCGCCCAGCGCATGCAGGAGCTGGCGGAAAAAGAACGGCTGGCCAATCGTCTGCAAAACCTCCTCGATCTGTTGCCCGGCGGCGTGATTGTCATCGACGCCCAAGGCATCGTGCGCGAAGCCAACCCGGCCGCCAGCGACATGCTGGGCCTGCCGCTGGAAGGTCAGCTGTGGCGCGAAGTCATTGCCCGCTGCTTCGCCCCGCGCGAAGACGATGGTCACGAAATTTCCCTCAAGGACGGCCGTCGCTTGTCCATCGCCACTCGCTCGCTCGACGCCGAGCCGGGGCAGTTGGTGTTGCTCACCGATCTCACCGAAACCCGTCACCTGCAAGGGCAACTGGCGCGCAATGAGCGGCTTTCGTCCCTCGGGCGCATGGTCGCATCTCTGGCGCATCAGATCCGCACACCGCTGTCCGCCGCCTTGCTCTATGCCAGCCACCTGACCGAGCAAGCGTTGCCGGTGGACACCCAGCAGCGCTTCGCCGGGCGCCTCAAGGAGCGCCTGCATGAGCTCGAACATCAAGTGCGCGACATGCTGGTGTTCGCCCGTGGCGAGTTGCCGCTGACCGACCGCGTCACGCCCCGGGAGTTGATGCAATCGTTACAGGCCGCCGCCCTGACTCATGTGCGCGATCTGCCGATGCGCTGGCAGTGCGACAGCCATACCGGTGAACTGCTGTGCAATCGCGACACCCTGGTGGGCGCGGTACTCAACCTGATTGAAAACGCAGTTCAGGCCAGCGCCGGCAATGTGCGTCTGAAAGTGCATGTGTACACCCGCGGCAACGTCTTGCGTGTGTGCGTCAGTGACACCGGCAGCGGCATTGATAAAGCGGTGCTGGCGCGGCTCGGCGAACCTTTCTTCACCACCAAGACCACCGGCACCGGCCTCGGCCTGACCGTGGTCAAAGCCGTGGCGCGTGCGCATCAGGGCGAATTGCAATTGCATTCACGCCCCGGACGCGGCACCTGCGCGCTGCTGACCTTGCCGCTGTTCAGTGCGCAAGCGTCGAACCGTTGCGATGGAGCCGAGTGACCGACATGGGAATCAAGGTGTTGCTGGTCGAGGATGACCGCTCGTTACGTGAAGCGCTGGCCGATACCTTGCTGCTGGCCGGGCATGACTACAAAGCCGTCGGTTCCGCCGAGGAGGCGCTGGAGGCGGTGGCCTGCGAGCCGTTCAGTCTGGTGGTCAGCGACGTCAATATGCCGGGCATGGACGGTCATCAATTGCTCGGCTTGCTGCGCAGTCGCCAACCGCAACTGCCGGTGCTGCTGATGACCGCCCATGGCGCGGTCGAGCGGGCAGTGCAGGCGATGCGTCAGGGTGCCGCCGATTACCTGGTCAAGCCCTTCGAACCCAAAGCTTTGCTCGACCTCGTCGCCCGTCATGCCCTCGGTACATTGGCGGCGGTAGAGGGTGACGGGCCGATTGCCTTTGAGTCGGCCAGTGTGCAATTGCTGGAGCTCGCCGCACGGGTGGCGCGCAGTGATTCAACGGTGTTGATCTCCGGCGAGTCCGGTACCGGCAAGGAAGTGCTGGCGCGCTACATCCATCAACAGTCGTCCCGGGCCAGTCAGCCGTTCATTGCGATCAACTGCGCGGCGATTCCCGACAACATGCTCGAAGCCACGCTGTTCGGTCATGAGAAGGGCTCGTTTACCGGCGCCATCGCGGCGCAGGCCGGCAAGTTCGAACAGGCCGACGGTGGCACTATCCTGCTCGACGAAATTTCCGAAATGCCTCTCGGGCTGCAAGCCAAGTTGTTGCGGGTGCTGCAAGAGCGTGAAGTCGAGCGTGTCGGTGGGCGCAAGCCGATCACCCTGGACATCCGCGTGGTTGCCACCACTAACCGCGATCTCGCCGGGGAAGTGGCGGCGGGGCGCTTCCGTGAGGACTTGTACTATCGCCTGTCGGTGTTCCCTCTCGCCTGGCGCCCGTTGCGCGAACGCACCGCCGATATCCTGCCGCTGGCCGAGCGCCTGCTGGCCAAACACGTCAATAAAATGAAGCACGCCGCCGCCAGGCTGTCGGCGGAGGCGCAAGCCTGCCTGATTGGGTACCCGTGGCCTGGCAATGTGCGAGAGCTGGACAACGCGATCCAGCGCGCCCTGATTCTGCAGCAAGGCGGGCTGATCCAGCCGCAGGATTTCTGCCTGACCGGCCCGGCGCTGTTCGCGCCGCTGCCGCCGTCCATGCCCCTGCCGATGGCGGTCGCGCCCATGGCGCGGGCCGCCGAGGTCGACGCCGCGCCGCCCGGTGAATCCGCCGGGGGGTTGGGTGATGACCTGCGCCGCCGCGAGTTCCAGATGATCATCGACACCCTGCGCGCCGAGCGCGGCCGCCGCAAGGAAGCCGCCGAGCGCCTGGGCATCAGCCCGCGCACCCTGCGCTACAAGCTGGCGCAGATGCGCGACGCCGGGATGGACGTCGAGGCCTACCTGTTCGCCACCTGAAATGCCTGACAGGGCTTTTTGTAGGGCGCAGGCGTGGACTGGCACCGTTGTTGCTAATACCTAGGTACCCGCCGAGTGAGTGTCAAAAAAACGCGGGCCGCCAAACGACACGTTGCTCGTCAAAGAGAGAAATCATGAGCCAAGGTATTGAATTCAATCGGTTGATGTTGGACATGCGCTCCATGCAAATGGATGCCATGTCGGCCTCGAAATCGACTGCCGTCGTTCCGCAAATGAGTGGCAGCAGTTTTTCCGACATGCTCGGTCAGGCCGTCAATAAAGTGAACGATACCCAGCAGGCGTCCAGCCAATTGGCCAGTGCCTTCGAAATCGGCAAGAGCGGCGTCGACCTCACCGATGTGATGATTTCTTCGCAGAAAGCCAGTGTCTCGTTCCAGGCTCTGACCCAAGTGCGCAACAAGCTGGTCCAGGCCTACCAAGACATCATGCAGATGCCGGTCTAAGGAAGATATTGAGTCATGGCAGAAGCAGTCGCCGATAACGTTCCGGCCAAGGCCACCCCGATAGACGGCAAACCGCCGTTGTTCGGCCTGTCCTTCCTGGAAAACCTCTCCGAGATGACCATGCTGCGTCAGGTCGGCCTGTTGGTGGGCCTGGCCGCGAGCGTGGCGATTGGTTTTGCCGTGGTGCTGTGGTCGCAGCAACCGGACTACCGGCCACTGTACGGCAGCCTTGCCGGCATGGACGCCAAGCAGGTCATGGACACCCTGGCCGCTGCCGACATTCCTTACACCGTCGAACCCAATTCCGGCGCCTTGCTGGTCAAGGCCGATGACCTCGCCCGCGCGCGCCTGAAACTGGCCGGCGCCGGTGTCTCGCCCACCGACGGCAACATCGGTTTTGAAATCCTCGACAAGGACCAGGGCCTTGGCACCAGTCAGTTCATGGAAGCCACGCGCTACCGTCGCGGTCTCGAAGGCGAACTGGCACGCACCATCTCCAGCCTGAACAACGTCAAGGGTGCGCGTGTGCACCTGGCGATTCCGAAGAGTTCGGTGTTCGTGCGCGATGAACGCAAGCCCAGCGCCTCAGTATTGGTTGAACTGTATTCCGGCCGCTCCCTGGAGCCAGGCCAAGTGGTGGCCATCGTCAATCTGGTGGCGACCAGCGTTCCCGAGCTCAGCAAATCGCAGATCACCGTGGTCGACCAGAAGGGCAACCTGTTGTCGGACCAAGCGGAGAACTCCGAACTGACCATGGCCGGCAAGCAGTTCGATTACAGCCGCCGCATGGAGAGCATGCTCACCCAACGCGTGCACAATATCTTGCAACCGGTATTGGGCAACGACCGCTATAAAGCCGAAGTCTCGGCTGACGTGGATTTCAGCGCCGTCGAGTCGACCTCCGAGCAATTCAACCCGGACCAGCCGGCGCTGCGCAGCGAGCAATCGACCTCCGAACAACGCACCGCCAGCAATGGCCCGCAAGGCGTACCGGGCGCCTTGAGTAACCAGCCGCCAGCGCCGGCCGCCGCGCCGCAAACCACTGGCGGCGCCACCGCATCCGCCGGCATGGTGCAGCCAGGTCAACCGCTGCTGGACGCCAACGGTCAACAGATTATGGACCCGGCCACCGGCCAGCCGATGCTCGCGCCGTACCCGGCGGACAAGCGTTCACAATCGACCAAAAACTTCGAGCTCGATCGCTCCATCAGCCACACCAAGCAGCAACAGGGCCGTCTCAATCGCCTGTCGGTGTCGGTGGTGGTCGATGATCAGGTCAAGGTCAACGCGGCCAATGGCGAGACCAGCCGTGCGCCGTGGAGCGCCGACGAATTGGCGCGCTTCACTCGCCTGGTGCAGGACGCGGTCGGTTTCGACGCCAGCCGGGGTGACAGTGTCAGCGTGATCAACATGCCGTTCTCCGCCGAGCGCGGCGAAGTGATTGCCGACATTCCGTTCTACTCGCAACCCTGGTTCTGGGACATCGTCAAGCAAGTGCTGGGTGTGCTGTTCATCCTGGTGCTGGTGTTCGGCGTGCTGCGTCCGGTGCTCAACAACATCACCGGTGGCGGCAAGGGCAAGCAACTGGCGGTCGGCAGCGACGTCGAGCTGGGCGGTATGGGTGGCCTGGATGGCGAGCTGGCCAACGACCGCGTCAGCCTCGGCGGCCCGCAAAGCATTCTGCTGCCAAGCCCGAGCGAAGGCTATGACGCTCAGTTGAATGCAATCAAGAGTCTGGTGGCCGAAGATCCGGGTCGCGTGGCCCAGGTCGTGAAAGAGTGGATTAACGCAGATGAGTGATAACCGAGCCGCTACCGTCAAACTGACCAAGGTCGACAAAGCCGCGATTCTGCTGCTGTCCCTTGGCTCAACCGATGCCGCGCAGGTGCTGCGCCACATGGGCCCGAAAGAGGTCCAGCGGGTTGGCGTGGCCATGGCCCAGATGGGCAACGTGCACCGTGAGCAGGTCGAGCAGGTGATGAGCGAGTTCGTCGACATCGTCGGCGACCAGACCAGCCTCGGCGTCGGCTCCGATGACTACGTGCGCAAAATGCTCACTCAGGCCCTGGGCGAAGACAAGGCCAATGGCCTGATCGATCGCATCCTGCTCGGCGGCAACACCAGCGGCCTCGACAGCCTCAAGTGGATGGAGCCGCGCGCCGTGGCCGACGTGATCCGCTACGAACACCCGCAGATCCAGGCGATCGTGGTCGCATACCTCGACCCGGACCAGGCCGGTGAAGTGCTCGGCAACTTCGACCACAAAGTGCGCCTGGACATCATCCTGCGCGTGTCGTCGTTGAACACCGTGCAGCCGGCGGCCTTGAAAGAATTGAACCAGATTCTCGAGAAGCAGTTCTCGGGCAATTCCAATGCCTCGCGCACCACGCTGGGTGGCATCAAGCGCGCGGCCGACATTATGAACTTCCTCGACAGCTCGATCGAAGGCCAACTCATGGATTCGATCCGCGAAGTCGACGAAGACCTGTCCGGTCAGATCGAAGACCTCATGTTCGTGTTCAACAACCTGGCCGACGTCGACGACCGTGGCATCCAGGCGCTGTTGCGCGAAGTTTCTTCCGATGTGCTGGTGCTGGCCCTCAAGGGTTCGGACGAAGGCGTCAAGGAGAAGATCTTCAAGAACATGTCCAAGCGTGCCGCCGAACTGTTGCGCGACGACCTCGAAGCCAAGGGCCCGGTGCGCGTCAGCGACGTGGAAACCGCGCAGAAAGAAATCCTCACCATCGCCCGCCGTATGGCCGAAGCCGGGGAAATCGTTCTCGGCGGCAAGGGCGGCGAGGAAATGATCTAAGCCCATGGCCAAGATTGATGAGTCGCCCTCTGACCTGATTCGTGCCAGAGACGTCAGGGGTTTTGATACCTGGTCGATGCCCAGCTTCGACCCGTTTGTCCCTGAGCCCGAGCCGGAACCGGAGCCCGAGCCGCCGGAAATGGAAGAAGTGCCGCTGGATGAAGTCCAGCCACTGACCCTCGAAGAACTCGAAAGCATCCGTCAGGAGGCTTACAACGAAGGCTTCGCTATTGGCGAGAAAGAAGGTTTTCACAGCACCACGCTCAAGGTCCGCCAGGAGGCCGACGTAGCGCTCGCGGCCAAGGTCGCCAGCCTCGAGGCCCTGATGGTCAACTTGCTGGAGCCGATCGCCGAGCAGGACACGCAGATCGAAAAAGCCCTGGTGGACCTGGTGCAGCACATCACCCGCCAGGTAATCCAGCGCGAACTGGCCATCGACTCGACGCACATCGAACACGTCATGCGCGACGCTCTCAAGCTGTTGCCGCTGGGCGTGGGCAACGTGCGGCTGTACATCAATCCTCAGGATTTCGAACAGGTCAAAGCCCTGCGCGAACGCCATGAGGAAACCTGGCGCATCGTCGAAGACGAATCGCTGCTGCCCGGCGGTTGCCGGGTCGAGACCGAGCACAGCCGCATCGACGCCACCGTCGAAACGCGGGTGGCGCAGGTGATGGACAAGCTGTTCGATCAACTCCACGAACAAGCCCTGCACCCGGCCGCCCCGGACCTGAGCCTGGAGCTGCCGCTGGACGCCAAGCCGGACAGCGCCACCGTCGAGCCGGAACTGGACGACCCCGATGCGCCTTGATCGCACCAGTTTCGCCAAGCGCCTGAGCAGCTACGCCGAAGTTACGGAACTGCCTGGCGCGCCGATTCTCGAAGGTCGCCTGTTGCGCATGGTCGGCCTCACACTCGAAGCCGAAGGCCTGCGCGCCGCCATGGGCGCGCGCTGCATGGTGATCAACGACGACAGCTATCACCCGGTGCAGGTCGAAGCCGAGGTCATGGGCTTTTCTGGCACTAAAGTATTTCTGATGCCGGTGGGCAGCGTCGCTGGGATCGCCCCTGGTGCCCGCGTGGTGCCGCTGGCCGACACCGGTCGCCTGCCGATGGGCATGAGCATGCTCGGGCGGGTGCTGGATGGCGCCGGCCGGGCGCTGGATGGCAAGGGCGGGATGAAGGCGGAAGACTGGGTGCCGATGGACGGCCCGACCATCAACCCGCTTAAGCGTGACCCCATCAGCCAGCCGCTGGACGTTGGCATCCGCTGTATCAACGGCTTGCTCACTGTCGGTCGTGGCCAGCGCCTGGGCCTGTTCGCCGGTACCGGCGTCGGTAAGAGTGTGCTGTTGGGCATGATGACCCGGTTTACCGAGGCCGACATTATTGTGGTCGGGCTGATCGGCGAGCGGGGGCGCGAAGTGAAGGAATTCATCGAGCACATCCTCGGTGAAGAAGGGCTCAAGCGCTCCGTGGTGGTGGCGTCCCCGGCGGACGATGCGCCGCTGATGCGTTTGCGCGCGGCCATGTACTGCACGCGCATCGCCGAGTATTTCCGCGACAAGGGCAAGAACGTCCTGTTGCTCATGGATTCGCTGACCCGTTTCGCCCAGGCGCAGCGGGAAATCGCCCTGGCCATTGGCGAGCCGCCGGCGACCAAGGGTTATCCGCCGTCGGTGTTCGCTAAACTGCCGAAACTGGTGGAACGTGCCGGTAACGCCGAGAAGGGCGGCGGTTCGATCACCGCGTTCTACACCGTGCTGTCCGAAGGCGACGACCAACAAGACCCGATCGCCGACTCGGCGCGGGGCGTGCTCGACGGGCACATCGTGCTGTCGCGGCGCCTGGCCGAAGAGGGGCATTACCCGGCCATCGACATCGAAGCGTCGATCAGCCGGGTAATGCCTTCGGTGGTCAGCAAGGAACACATGGCCCGGGCGCAGATGTTCAAACAATACTGGTCGCGTTATCAGCAGAGCCGCGACCTGATTAGCGTCGGCGCCTACGTGCCCGGCGGTGACCGCGAAACCGACACCGCGATCAACCTGCAACCGGCCATGGTCGGTTACTTGCGCCAGGGTTTGAACGACAACATTGGCATGGGCGCCAGCGAGCATCACCTGGCAACCATTTTCGCCCCGGCGCCGGGCGGCTAACCGGCCATGGCTCAAAGCCGCGCGGCACGCCTGGCACCGGTCGTGGACATGGCCGAGAAGGCGGAAAAAACCGCCGTCTTGCGCATGGGTCACTTCCAGGGCCAGGTGCGGGTGGCGGAAAGCAAACTGGCAGACCTCGAAGCTTTTCGCCTGGAATACTCCGAGCAGTGGATCGTGCGCGGCAGCAGCGGGGTGACCGGCCAGTGGTTGCTTGGCTACCAGGGCTTCCTGGCGCAGTTGGGGACTGCCATCGATCAACAGCGCCAAAGCCTGCAATGGCACCAGAACAACCTGGATAAATCCCGCGAAGCCTGGCAGCAGGCTTTCGCTCGCGTCGAAGGGTTGCGTAAACTGGTGCAGCGTTACATCGATGAAGCGCGGCAACTGGAAGACAAGCGCGAGCAAAAACTCCTCGACGAATTGTCCCAACGCCTGCCACGGCAAAACCCCTACTAAGTGTTATCACCATCAGATTCTTGCCCAAGCTTGTACCAGGTGCTAAACCTTGTACACGTTTGCCCATGACAAGGAAGCCACAGCATGTCAGTCGTTGCAGAAGTATCTGGGGGGAAGTTGACGATTTCGATCATCGGTCGCTTCGATTTCGCCAAGCATCAGGAATTTCGCGAATCCTACGAGTTGTTGGATACAAAGCCGAAGTCCATCGTCGTTGACCTGAGGGAGTCCAGCTACCTCGACAGTTCGGCGCTGGGGATGTTGTTGCTGCTGCGCGACCATGCCGGCGGTGATGACTCCGACGTGAGGCTGATCAACAGCAGTTCGGACGTGCGCAAGATTCTCGCGATTTCCAATTTCGACAAACTGTTCGACATCAGTTGAGCAGCCTGGCGCTACCGTCGGGAGCCCTGACGGTTTTGATTGCCGAAGACAGCACCGCCGACCGGATGCTGCTGTCGGGTATCGTCCGTCGTCAGGGCCATCAAGTGCTGACGGCGGCCAACGGTGCCGAAGCGGTGAACGCGTTTCGCCAGCAGGCCCCCGACCTGGTGCTGATGGACGCAATGATGCCAGTGATGGATGGGTTCGAAGCGGCCCGGCACATCAAGGCATTGGCCGGCGAAACCCTGGTGCCGATTATCTTCCTCACCTCGCTGACCGAAAGCGAAGCACTGGCGCGCTGCCTCGACGCCGGCGGTGACGACTTTCTGGCGAAGCCCTACAACCCGGTGATCCTCGCGGCCAAGATCAAGGCCATGGATCGCTTGCGGCGCTTGCAGGCCACGGTGCTGGAACAGCGTGACCTGATCGCCCGCCACCACGAATACCTGCTCAACGAACAGCGCGTGGCCAAAGCGGTGTTCGACAAGGTCGCGCATTCCGGATGCCTCAGCGCGCCGAACATACGCTACCTGCAATCGCCCTATGCGCTGTTCAATGGCGATCTGCTGCTGGCGGCGTTCACCCCGGCCGGCGATATGCATGTGCTGCTCGGCGATTTCACCGGCCACGGTTTGCCGGCGGCAGTGGGCGCCATGCCCCTGGCGGAAGTGTTCTACGGCATGACCGCCAAGGGCTACGGCCTGGCGGAAACCCTGCGCGAGATGAACGCCAAGCTCAAGCGCATCCTGCCAGTGGACATGTTTTGCTGTGCGACCCTGATCAGCCTGAGCTTCCAGCGCCGCTCGGTCGAGGTGTGGAACGGCGGCATGCCCGACGGCTATTTGCACGACATTGCCACCGGCGCGCGTAAGCCATTGACGGCACGGCACCTGCCGTTGGGCGTACTCAGCCCGCAAGCGTTCGACGATCGCACTGAAGTCTTTCCGATGGCGGTGGGGGATCGAGTGTTCCTGCTGTCCGACGGGGTGATCGACACCAGCGACGTCAACGAACAGTTGTTCGGGGTTGAGCGCTTGCAGCAGGTGTTCGCTGCCAATCGCGACCCAGACCTGTTGTTCGAGGATATCGAGCAGGCGTTGCGCGACTTCCGCGGCCAGGCCCGGGACGATGTGAGCATGGTCGAAGTCAGCCTGCTGGAAGCGACGCAACTGGCACCGCCGCCCATGGTTTACTCCGACAGCGGTCAGTGCAGCCCGCTGGATTGGCTGGTGAATTTCGAGTTTCGCGTGGCCACCCTCAAGCGCTTCAATCCTCTGCCGTTCATGCTGCAATTGCTGCTGGAAGTGCATGGATTGCGCGCGCAAAGTGGTGCGCTGTACAGCGTCCTCGCCGAACTCTATTCCAACGCGCTGGAGCACGGCGTGTTAGGCCTTGATTCGAGCCTCAAGCGCGATGCACAGGGGTTTGCGCGTTATTACCAGTTGCGCAACGAGCGACTGGAGCAATTGCAGGACGGCTATATTCGTGTGCAGTTGCAGGTGGAACCGCATGCGCAGGGCGGTCGCCTGATTATCCATGTGGAAGACAGCGGTGCCGGTTTCGATGTCGGGAAAGTGATGGCCCGGCCAGTGGACGAGGGCCGTCTGTCGGGGCGCGGCGTCAGCCTGATCCGGCAGTTGAGCCGCAGCGCTGAATGGTCCGACGATGGGCGCCGTGTGCGCGTGGAGTTTTGTTGGGAGGCTCTGGCATAATCCCGCGCATTCTTGATCAGGGAGCGAGCAAGTGGCTGACACACATCTGGATCACGGCGTGCTGATCGCGTTACAGGACGTCATGGAGGAGGAATACCCACTGTTGTTGGATACTTTCCTCGCCGACTCCGAAGAACGTCTGCGGTTGTTGCGGATGGCGCAAGATGCCGGGCAAATCATCGATGCCGCCCACAGTTTCAAGGGCAGCAGCAGCAACATGGGCGCCCTGCACCTGGCGGCGCTGTGCCATCAGCTGGAACAGCGCGCCAAAGAGCACAACCTAGCCGATGTCGAATCGCTGGTGCTGGCCATCGATCGGGAGTTCGCTCTGGTGCGACCGCAATACGAAGCTGAACGCCAGCGTTCACAGGCGGACGCCGACGCCGTTCGGCGCTTTTAAGCGCACCGCGCTGAATCTGGCTCGACCCTTGCAATCAACTCCGTCACCTGTACCTACGATTCCAGTGCAGCGGAGACCGTTTCATGGCTGTTAACCCCAATTTGCTGCTCCAGGCTGCCGCGCAGGCCAAGACCCAAGCCGTCACCGCCAATTCACCGGCGGTGGCTGCGGCCCCTGCGGACAAGGCGTCGAGCTTCGCCCAAGTGTTCGCCGACCAGGCCCAGAGCAAGCCCGCTGACAAGAAAGATGTGGCTGCCAAACCGTCTCAGGACAAAGCCAGCGACGCGTCGGTGAAGAAGCCTGCTGCCGACGATAAATCTGCCGCTCCCGAGTCGACCGTTGCCGATAGCGGCAAAAGCTTGCCCGCCGACAAACCGGCGGCCAGTGACGACCAGGCCGATGCGGATGCCGACGACGCGCCTGAGAGCACCACGCCAGTAGCGGACACCGCGCCGGTCGATCCGGCTCTCGATCCGGCCTTGGTGCAAGTCGTGCAACCGAGCGTGCCAGCGGTCACCGTAGAAACGCCAACTGTGGTGACTACGCCAGCATTGCCGGTGGAAGAGCCGTTGCCCGCTGCTACTGCAGTGGCTGCCGCCCCGGCCGTGGCCATTGACCCGAATTTCGATCCGTCCGCCGATCCGCTGGATGATCTGCCAGCGGTACGCCTGGCCATGGAACAGAGCGGCCACGTCTCCGCCGCCAGCCAGGCGCAACCCAAGGCCACGCCCGCCCAGGCGCAAGCCGAAGGTGACCCGACTTCCGCGCAAACGTTCGCTGCCGGCATGGCCAGCATGCTCGACGTGCAGGCTGACCAGGACAGCACCAGCCAGGGCGGCGAAAAGGCGTTCAGCGGGCTGATCGATGACGGCCTCAAGGACCTGAAATCCGCCACCAGCGACACCCGCGTCGATGACTTCGCCAATCGCCTCGCGGCGTTGACCCAGGCCGCCACGCCGAAGACCGCCAACGCCGTGCCGGTCAACCAGCCGATCGCCATGCACCAGAGTGGCTGGACCGAAGAAGTGGTCAACCGGGTGATGTACCTGTCCAGTGCCAACCTCAAGGCCGCCGACATTCAGTTGCAGCCGGCCGAACTGGGGCGCCTGGACATCCGCGTCAACATGGTTCCGGACCAGCAGACCCAAGTGACCTTCATGAGCGCCCATCCAAGCGTGCGCGAAGCCCTCGACGGGCAAATGCATCGCCTGCGTGACATGTTCGCCCAACAGGGTATGGGCCAGGTCGACGTCAACGTGTCCGACCAGTCCCGTGGTTCACAGCAGCAAGAGCAGCAGGCGCAACAACAGGCGCAGAGCGGCCGCACCAGCGCCAGCGGCGGTCGTCTCGACGCCATGGACGACGAACTCGCGCCAACGGTGACTGAGGTCGCTGCGGCGGCAACCAGCGTGATTGGCTCCAGCGCGGTCGACTATTACGCCTGACCGCGAACTCTGTGAGGGCTGGCTTGCCAGCGATAGCGGTGTATCAGTCGATGATGAGGTTGACTGTCAGGTCGTCATCGCTGGCAAGCCAGCTCCCACAGGGGCCGCCTCGAGCGATTTTGATCTGCTCTGCTTTTTGTGGTGAGGGGGCTTGCCCCCGTTGGGCTGCGAAGCGGCCCCCCGCTTTTGCTTCAAGCTCGATCAGGCATTGCTTCTACGGTACTGGCGAGCCGGACAGTACGGCGATCCGCCGATTATCCAGCGGCTGCCAGTCAGCCTTCGCGAGCAGGCTCGCTCCCACTGGGGGCGCCCCCACCGATTTCCCCCTCCGTTACTTCTGGCATAACACTTGCTCTTGCCTTGCCGTGCGACTGTGAAAACCCGATTAGTGACGGATTATTGGCATGGCGAAGAGTGACGCAGCAGTAAAAGAACCGGTCAACAGAGGCAAGCTCAAGCTGATCATCGTGATCGTGCTGGCCCTGCTGCTGGCGGTCGGCCTATCCGTGGGGGCGACCTGGTATTTCATGCACAGCGCGCAGGCCAAGCCGGCGCCCGCCGCCGATGCGGCACCGGTAGGCAAGCAACCGGCGATTTTTGAACCGCTCGCGCCGGCGTTTGTCGCCAATTACACGCAGAACGGCCGCCAGCGCTACATGCAAGTGAGCATCACCATGCTCGGGCGCAATCAGGCCGATCTGGAAGCCTTGAAAGTGCACATGCCGGTGATCCGCAATAACCTGGTCATGCTGTTCTCCGGGCAGAGCTTCGATAGCCTGGCCACCCCGGTCGGCCAGGAAATGCTGCGCCAGAAAGCCACGGCCAGCGTGCAGGAAGTGGCTCAGAAAGAGCTCGGCAAAGTGGTGATCGAACAGCTGCTCTTCACTAATTTCGTACTGCAGTAGGAACACGACATGGCCGTGCAGGACCTGCTGTCCCAGGATGAAATCGATGCGCTGTTGCATGGCGTCGATGATGGTCTGGTACAGACCGATACCGTTGCCGAACCCGGCAGCGTCAAAAGCTACGACTTGACCAGTCAGGATCGCATCGTCCGTGGACGCATGCCGACCCTGGAGATGATCAACGAGCGTTTCGCCCGTTACACCCGCATCAGCATGTTCAACATGTTGCGTCGTTCGGCGGACGTGGCGGTGGGCGGCGTGCAGGTGATGAAGTTCGGCGAATACGTGCACTCGCTGTACGTACCGACCAGCCTCAATCTGGTCAAGATCAAGCCGCTGCGCGGTACGGCCCTGTTCATCCTCGACGCCAAACTGGTGTTCAAGCTGGTGGACAACTTCTTCGGCGGCGACGGCCGTCACGCGAAGATCGAAGGGCGTGAATTCACCCCGACCGAACTGCGCGTCGTGCGCATGGTGCTGGAGCAGGCCTTCATCGATTTGAAAGAAGCCTGGCAGGCGATCATGGAAGTCAATTTCGAGTACATCAACTCGGAAGTGAACCCGGCCATGGCCAACATCGTCGGCCCGAGCGAGGCCATTGTGGTGTCGACTTTCCACATCGAACTCGATGGCGGTGGCGGTGACCTGCACGTGACCATGCCGTACTCGATGATCGAGCCGGTGCGCGAAATGCTCGATGCCGGTTTCCAGTCCGACCTCGACGACCAGGACGAACGCTGGGTCAACGCCCTGCGCCAGGACGTGCTGGATGTCGACGTACCGCTCAGTGCCACCGTTGCCCGTCGCCAGTTGAAATTGCGCGACATCCTGCACATGCAGCCGGGGGATGTGATCCCGGTGGAGATGCCGGAAGAGATGATCATGCGCGCCAACGGCGTGCCGGCCTTCAAGGTCAAGATGGGCTCGCACAAAGGCAACCTCGCGTTGCAAGTGATCGAGCCGATCGAGCGTCGCTGAGCGGCGCCTTCCCCCTAATTGAATTCTTGACCGCCGAGGACAAACGATGAATGACGATATGAACGCCCAGGACGACCAGGCTCTGGCCGATGAATGGGCTGCCGCCCTGGAAGAAACCGGTGCTGCCGGCCAGGACGATATCGATGCGCTGCTCGCCGCCGACGCCGCCACCGCGCCGTCTTCCAATCGCTTGCCGATGGAAGAATTCGGCAGTTCGCCGAAGAGCAACGAGCAAGTGACTCTCGACGGTCCGAACCTGGACGTGATCCTCGACATCCCGGTGTCGATCTCGATGGAAGTCGGTAGCACCGACATCAACATCCGAAACCTGCTGCAACTCAACCAGGGTTCGGTGATCGAGCTTGATCGCCTGGCCGGCGAGCCGCTGGATGTGCTGGTCAACGGCACGCTCATCGCCCACGGCGAAGTGGTGGTGGTCAACGAAAAGTTCGGCATTCGCCTGACTGACGTGATCAGCCCAAGCGAACGCATCAAGAAGCTGCGCTAAGTGAAGCGGCTTCTCGGCTTTTTGCTGCTGTTGCCATTCAGCGTATTGGCAGCGGACCCGGCGGCGACTGCGCCCGCCGCTGCTGTGGCGGCTCCGGTGGCCAGCAGTGGTATCGCGGGACAACTGACGCAGTTGGTGCTGGGCCTGTTGCTGGTGCTGGGACTGATCTTCTTTCTCGCCTGGATGTTGCGTCGCGTGCAGCAGGCCGGTCCGGCGGGCAAGGGCCAGGTGATCCAGTTGATCGGCTCCCGCGCCCTCGGCCCGCGTGATCGTCTGATGCTGGTGCAAGTGGGCAACGAGCAGATTCTGCTCGGTCTGAGCCCCGGCACCATCACCGCGCTGCACGTGCTCAAAGAGCCGGTGCAAGTACCCGATGCCCAGCAGGCGACCCCGGAATTTGCCCAGCGCTTGATGGAGCTGTTGGGCAAGGACAATAAGGACAAAAAGTAATGCCGTTGCGCATCCTTTTGGCGTTGCTGCTGATGCTGGCCGCGCCGCTGGCCTTCGCTGCCGACCCGCTGTCGATTCCGGCGATCACCCTTGGTACCAATGCCGACGGCGCCCAGGAATATTCGGTCAGCTTGCAGATCCTGCTGATCATGACCGCGCTGAGTTTCATCCCGGCGTTCGTCATGCTGATGACCAGTTTCACCCGGATCATCATTGTCTTCTCGATCCTGCGCCAAGCTCTCGGCTTGCAGCAAACGCCGTCGAACCAGATTCTCACCGGCATGGCACTGTTCCTGACGCTGTTCATCATGGCGCCAGTGTTCGACCGGGTGAATCAGGATGCGCTGCAGCCTTACCTGGCGGAAAAACTCACCGCCCAGGACGCGGTGGCCAAGGCCCAGGTGCCGATCAAGGACTTCATGCTTGCGCAAACCCGCAGCAGTGACCTTGAGCTGTTCATGCGCCTGTCCAAGCGCACCGACATCGCTACGCCGGACCAGGCGCCGCTGACCATTCTGGTTCCGGCGTTCGTGACGTCCGAGCTGAAAACCGCGTTCCAGATCGGTTTCATGATCTTCATTCCGTTCCTGATCATCGACCTGGTGGTGGCAAGTATCCTGATGGCCATGGGTATGATGATGCTGTCGCCGCTGATCATTTCCCTGCCGTTCAAAATCATGCTGTTCGTGCTGGTGGATGGCTGGGCGCTGATCATTGGCACCCTGGCCAGTAGCTTCGGCGGTGTTTCGCCATGACGCCGGAAGTTGCGGTCGACATCTTCCGTGAAGCCCTGTGGCTGACCACTATGATGGTCGCTGTGCTGGTCATCCCGAGCCTGTTGGTCGGCCTGATCGTGGCGATGTTCCAGGCCGCGACCCAGATCAACGAACAAACCCTGAGCTTCCTGCCGCGCCTGCTGGTGATGCTAGTGACCTTGATCGTCGCCGGGCCGTGGCTGGTGCAGACCTTCATGGAATACATCCTGCAGTTGTACGGCAGCATTCCGCAGGTCATTGGCTAAGCCATGCAATCGCTGCTGCAACTGACCGACACGCAGATCAGCACCTGGGTGGCGACCTTCATGTTGCCGCTGTTTCGCATCGGCGCCTTGCTGATGGTCATGCCGGTGTTTGGCACAACCCTGGTGCCCACGCGGGTGCGGCTGTATTTCGCCCTGGCGATCACCGTGGTGATCGCGCCCGGCTTACCGCCCCTGCCGGCGGTCAATCCGCTGGACTTGAGCGGCTTGCTGCTGATTGGCGAACAGATCCTGATCGGTGCGGTGCTGGGATTTTCCTTGCAGTTGTTCTTCCAGGCGTTCGTGGTGGCGGGGCAGATCGTCGCGATCCAGATGGGCATGGGCTTCGCTTCGATGATCGACCCTACCAACGGCGTGTCGGTGGCGGTGATCGGGCAATTCTTCACCATGCTGGTGACGTTGCTGTTCCTCTCGATGAATGGCCACCTGGTGGTGTTCGAAGTGCTCACTGAGAGCTTCACCACGCTGCCGGTGGGCAGCGGTTTCATGGTCAATCACTATTGGGAGCTGGCCGGCAAACTGGGCTGGGTGCTGGGCGCCGCGCTGTTGCTGGTGCTGCCGGCGATCACCGCGCTGCTGGTGGTGAACATCGCGTTCGGCGTGATGACCCGCGCCGCGCCGCAACTGAACATTTTCTCCATCGGCTTCCCGCTGACCCTGGTGCTCGGCCTGTTCATCGTCTGGGTCGGGCTGGCCGACCTTCTCAATCAGTATCAACCGCTGGCCGTCGAGGCCCTGCAGTTGTTACGCGAACTGGCACAGGCGCGCTGAGTCATGGCTGAGAGCGAAAGCGGTCAGGACAAAACAGAAGACCCCACGGAGAAACGCAAAAAGGACTCCCGGGAAAAGGGCGAGATTGCCCGGTCGAAAGAGCTCAATACCCTAGCAATCATGCTCGCCGGCGCCGGCGGCCTGCTGATTTTTGGCGGCGCGCTGGCGCAGGACATGATGGAACTGATGCGCATGAACTTCTCGCTGCCCCGCGAGGTGATCATGGACCAGCGCGCCATGGGCAGCTATTTGCTGCATTCCGGGCAGATCGCATTGGTGGCCATTCAGCCGGTGATGATCACCTTGCTGCTGGCGGCGATCATCGGCCCAATTTCCCTGGGTGGCTGGCTGTTCGCCGCCGGCTCGCTGGCCCCGAAATTCAGCCGCATGAACCCCGGCGCCGGCCTCAAACGAATGTTTTCCACCAAGGCATTGGTGGAGCTGCTCAAGGCCTTGGCCAAGTTTTTCATCGTGCTGTTCGTCGCGCTCGTGGTGTTGCAGTCGGACATCGACGATTTGCTGCGCATCGCTCATGAACCACTGGACATGGCGATTATCCACAGCTTGCAATTGGTGGGCTGGAGCACTCTGTGGATGGCCTGCGGGCTGATCATCATCGCTGCCGTCGACGTGCCGGTGCAGCTGTGGGAGAGCCACAAGAAACTGCTGATGACCAAGCAGGAAGTCCGCGACGAGCACAAGGACCAGGAAGGCCGGCCGGAGGTCAAGCAACGGATTCGTCAGTTGCAGCGCGAGATGTCGCAGCGGCGGATGATGGCGGCGATTCCCGAAGCCGACGTGGTGATCACCAACCCGACGCACTACGCCGTCGCGCTCAAGTACGACCCGGACAAGGGGAATGCGCCGGTGTTGCTGGCCAAGGGCAGTGACTTCCTGGCGCTGAAGATTCGCGAAATCGCCGTGGCCAACGAAGTGTTGCTGCTGGAGTCGCCAGCCCTGGCTCGTTCGATCTATTACTCGACCGAGCTGGAGCAGGAAATCCCGGGCGGGCTGTACCTGGCGGTGGCGCAGGTGTTGGCCTATGTCTACCAGATCCGCCAGCACCGCGCGGGCAAGGGTAAGCGGCCGGAGCCGTTCAATCAGGATCTGCCGATCCCACCGGAATTGCGCCGCGATTCCTGAGTCGTCCCGCTGATGGGAGTCTGCCGGCTCTGGGCGGCGTTCCGACGAAGGCTATCTCCCTGTTGACCAAGTAAATTGCGGATGTCCCCGAACCCTGTGGGAGCTTGGCTTGCCAGCGATGACTTTTTATCAGGCACTAGAAATTTTGCAGGTGTACATATCCATTCCTTTGGTGATGGCTGATATAGGTTCCGCTCTTACAGCGGGTTACTTGGAAAAGCGCCAAGTAACCAAGCGCTCT
>NZ_JAVLSB010000011.1:0-35059 GCF_031583775.1 Pseudomonas rhizozeae | reverse complement strand
ACAGCGGCCGAGGCGGCCTTATAGCCGACCTAGTCTCGAGTTGTACGCGTTTCCCCGTGGGAGCGAGCCGGCTCCGGGCGGCGTTCCGACGAAGACGCCAAGCCTGCTGGCGAATTTCTCGAAAACACCAAAGATCCCTGTGGGAGCCCGGCTTGCCAGCGATGAGGCCCTTCCAGGCGCTAGAAATCTACCGCCAGATACTCCGCCTTCGCGGACTTACCAGAATTCGTTGGTGATGGACGCGGTGTCCCGTTGGCCAGGACAGCAGGCGCGATGCCTGATCACGCTGAAAAGCAAACGCGGGGGCCGCTACACCGCCCCCATCAATTGCCGTACAACCTCAGCTTCAACCGCGCCTTCATCAGCACCGTTCGCGAACACGGCACAGCAGGCCGACGCTGCATTATCGTTGCAGCGATAAACCGCGATCACGCTACCCGGCCCGCCGCCGGTATGGCCGCAGAATATCAAACCATTGGCGATCGGACCTTGCATCACCCCCAATCCATACCCCGGCGTGACCCACGGTCGATTGGCGATCGGGCCGCCCAAGGTCCGTACGGTTTGCATGTCCTTCAACAATGCCGTGGGCAAAAGCTCCCCGGCGAGTAAGCGATCAAGCAACAGCGCCGCTTGCGCAAGCGGCCCCACCAGCAAGCCGTGATAGACCCAGCCCGGATCGTAGTGGTCCGCGACGCCGTGCACCTTTCCCAGCAGATCCTCGCGCCGCGTAGCGAAACGCGCACCCGAGACACCCAGTGGCACTAACACGCGACTGCTCACCGCGTCTTGCAATGTCAGGCCAGTCACGCGCTCAATCAGCCGCGCGACAAACAGGTAACCGACATTGGAGTAACCCCATCCATTACCGGGGGGGTAGCGAAGTCGCGAAGCATCGAGTCGTTCGAGCATGTCATCCGCTGACCATGCAGCCTCATGGTTGCGGACAGCTGCATGGTACTCCGCCAGCGAGCCGTAATCCGCCAGCCCGGCCTCGTGCCGCAACAACTGGCGCAAGGTGAACGGTTGATCATGCAGCGGCTGGTCCAACTCCACCAGCCCATCGCGCACCAGGGTCAACGCGGTGGCGGCCAACACGGTTTTGGTGAAGCTCCACCAAGGGACGATAGGCTCGGGATGATCGACGTTGGCTGGCTGGCCGTTAGTGACGAGTGAAATCAGCATAAGTGTCTGGGCAGTGAGAAAGGCGTGTGCGAAGAAGTTAACAGCCTATTCGATCAGGCCTTAGCGATTTTTTTTGCGGCAAGGGACATCGAGTGAAGCAAGCGCACCGAGTCAAACGACGCGCCCACCCTCAAAATCAAACCGCCGGCACATCACTCCCTTCAACCAGCAGCATCCGATACTCCGCACCCTTGAACCGATGCTGCCGCGCCTCTTGATAAGCCTCGCTGCCGTACCACGCGCGGGCGGCGGCCATGTCGGGGAAGCGCAGGATGGCGACGCCTTCTGCGGCCGGGCCTTCAAGCACTTCGAGCTGGCCGTAGAAGGCGAGGCGGGTGATGTCGTGGCCGGTGCGGGCGGCCGGGGCTTTTGTCGCGTATTGCTGCATTTGCTCTTCGTCGAGGGTTTTTTCGCGGATGAAAATCACGTAGGCGGACATGCGCAACTCCTTGGGTAATTAATCAGGTCGGTGATCGCCCCCGACAGCGTGTAGCTGTCGAGGGCGCGGCGGCTGGGCTGGTTGATCAGCGCAGGGCGTCGACCATGGCTTTGGCCAACGCGCCACCCGATGCAGGGTTTTGCCCGGTCAGCAGGCGGCCGTCAACCACGATGTTCTCCTGCCACACGGCGGCGGCGGAATACTCGGCGCCTTCAGCGCGCAGCGCGTCCTCGAGGTTGAAGGGTACGTCGGCCTGTGCATAGCCGGCTTCTTCGTCGTTGGAGAAGCCGGTCAAGCGGCGGCCCTGCACCAGCGGGGTACCGTCTTGCAGTGTGGCGCCGAGGAAGGCCGCCGGGCCGTGGCACACTGCGGCGACCAGTTTGCCGGCGTTCCAGGCGCGTTCGACGGCACGCTTCACCTCAGGATCGGTGGCGATGTCGACCATCGGGCCGAGTCCGCCCGGGAAGAAGATCGCGTCGTAGTCGAGCACATCCACTTCCGACAATTTGCGGCTGCGGGCCATGCGGCGGATCGCCAGGCTGTTGCGGAAGGCCAATTGCGATGGATCGCTTTCGTCATAGCCGTCTTCCGGCGGGGTGCCGCCCAAGGGCGAGGCGTATTCCACGGCGACACCGGCCTTGGCGAACACTTCGTAAGGGTGGGCGACTTCGGGGAAGAAGTAACCGGTGCTGCGGTTGTTCGGGCCGATGTGCGCGGTGTTGGTCAGGATAAACAGAACGGTTTTGATGCTCATGGCGTGTTCCTCAAGGAGTGGCGGGTTTCGATGGGCCTACTATGAGTTCACGCCAGATATTCGAGAAGTTTAGTTGTGTGATGTTAGATATTCATCAGGCATTATGACTGCCATCCCACTCAACAACGCCGTGGCTGTTATGCGATACGATCTCAACCTCCTGCCGGTTTTCATTGCGCTGATGGATGAACGCAGCGTGACCCGTGCCGCGCTGCGCCTGGGCATGACGCAACCGGCGCTGTCCAACGCGCTGAACCGCCTGCGGGAAACCCTCAAGGACCCGCTGTTTATCCGCGAGCGCTACGGCATCAAGCCGACCCAGTTCGCCCAGGAAATCGCCCCGGTGATTGTCGAGACCCTGGCCCGCCTTGATGACGTGCTGGTGGGGCGCCAGCACTTCGATCCAGCCACCGCCACGCGGCAGTTCACCGTCGCCGCCAACAGCTACGTGGAAATCGTGCTGCTGCCGAGCATCATTGCCAAACTCGGCCAGCGTGCGCCGGCGGTGACCCTGTCGATGACGCCGTTCGGCAACGACCTGGCGGAAACCGGGGTGGTTTCCGGCACCACCGACATGGTGCTCGGACGCATCATCGAGCCGCCGGACAACCTGATCATCCAGCATCTGATGGACGACGGCCTGGCTTGTGTGGTGCGCGCCGACCATCCGCAAATCGGCGACAGCTTGTCGCGCGCGCAATACGAGCAGCTCAAGCACGTCAACGTGGTGCCGCCCGGACGGCTGCGGGCCGGGTTGTTCCAGGTACTGGAGCGCCAAGGGTTGCGCCGCGAGCTGGCCATTTCGGTGACGCATTTTCTGGCGGTGCCGGAGATCATTGCGGTCACCGATTACTGCGCGACCCTGCCTCGCTTGATCTGCAACCAAGTGGCCAAGGACTCGCGGCTGAAGGTGGTGCAGGCGCCCGTGGACCTCGGCACCTTCCCGGTGGACATCGCCTGGCACGTGCGTTATCGCAACGATCCGGCGCACCAGTGGTTTCGTCAGTTGCTGGTGGAAACCGCCGCCGAGTTGTCGCTGGCGGGCGCCTGAACTTGGCGAAATCCTTTAAGCTTCACGCCCTCGACCCGAGGTCGAACTCCATTCAATTCCTAGCAAGAGACGCCCATGGCCACTGACGACCTGACCTTCATTCCTGATCCTGACGCTGATTCCATTTCCTCCGACGTCGCCAGTTTTGGCGGCCTGCTGGTTTCCACGCAGATCCCCACTCGCCCCGATGGCAGCCTGGAGCTGGGCGGGATTGTCGAGCAGAGCGAATGCACTTTGCAGGCATTGAAAGCGGCGCTGGAAAAGGCCGGCAGTTCGATGGACCGGGTCATGCACTTGACCATTTACCTCACCGATCTGGCGGACCGCGCCGCGTTCAACGAGGTCTACCAGCGCTTCTTCGCCAAACCGTGGCCAGTGCGCGCCGCAGTCGGTGTGCAGTTGGCGACGCCAGGCATGCGCGTGGAAGTGACGGCGATCGCCGCCAAGGGCTGAGCGCCGTGAGCGGATTCGCCCTCGCTCGCTGGAGCGAAGGCGAACGTCGTCATCAGGTGTGGTGGATGTCGCGGTCTTTGGTTTCAGGCAGGAAGAAGGTGCCGAGAATGGCGGTCATCACCGCGATCACGATCGGGTACCACAGCCCGTAGTAGATGTCCCCGGTGGCCGCCACCATGGCGAACGCCACCGTCGGCAGGAAGCCGCCGAACCAGCCATTACCGATGTGGTACGGCAGCGACATCGAGGTGTAGCGGATGCGCGCCGGGAACAACTCCACCAGCCACGCGGCGATGGGCCCGTAAACCATGGTCACGTAGATCACCAGGATGGTCAGCAGCAACAGCACCATTGGGTAATTGGTTTTCGCCGGGTCAGCCTTTTCCGGGTAACCGGCTTCTTTCAGCGCGCCACCCAGGGTTGCGGTGAAGGCGTCATTGCGGGTCTTGAACTCGGCGGCCGGCAAGCTGCTGCCGTCGAAGCTCTGCACCACTTTGTCACCAATGCGCACCTGCGCCACCGTGCCCGCCGGGGCCGCTTCGTTTGTGTACGGAATCGCTCGCCTGGCCAGCAAGGTTTTGGCGACGTCGCAGGAACTGGTGAATTTGGCCTTGCCCACCGGATCGAACTGGAACGAGCACTGCGCGGGATCGGCGATCACCGTCACCGGATTTTTTTCCTGGGCGACGAACACGTCCGGGTTCCCGTACTGCGTTAGCGCGTGGAAGATCGGGAAGTAGGTCACCGCCGCCAGGATGCACCCGGCCATGATGATGCCCTTGCGGCCGATGCGGTCGGACAGGCTGCCGAAGATCACGAAGAACGGCGTGCCGATCAGCAGCGATCCGGCAATCAGCAGGTTGGCGGTCTGCGGGTCGATCTTCAGTGTTTGCAAGAGGAAGAACAGCGCATAGAACTGCCCGGTGTACCAGACCACCGCCTGGCCGGCGGTCCCGCCGAGCAGCGACATGATCACGATCTTCAGATTTTCCCAGCGGGCGAACGACTCGGTCAGCGGCGCCTTCGACGACTTGCCTTCGGCCTTCATTTTCAGGAACACCGGCGACTCGTTCAGTTGCAAGCGGATGTACACCGAGATCGCCAGCAGCAGGATCGACAGCAGGAACGGAATCCGCCAGCCCCAGGCTTCGAACGCTTCGGTGCCGAGCGCCGTGCGGCAGGCGAGGATCACCAGCAGCGAGAGGAACAGGCCGAGGGTCGCGGTAGTCTGGATCCACGAGGTAAAGAAGCCGCGCCGGCCTTTCGGCGCGTGCTCGGCCACATAGGTTGCGGCGCCACCGTACTCACCGCCCAGCGCCAGGCCTTGCAGCAGCCGCAGGGTGATCAGGATGATCGGCGCCGCCACGCCGATGGTGGCGTAGCCCGGCAGCAAACCGACGATGGCCGTGGACACGCCCATGATCACGATGGTGATCAGGAAGGTGTGCTTGCGCCCGATCATGTCACCGAGGCGGCCGAACAGCACCGCACCGAACGGCCGCACGGCAAACCCGGCGGCGAACGCCAACAGCGCGAAGATAAAAGCCGTGGTCTCGTTGACCCCCGCAAAGAAGTGCTTGGCGATGATCGCCGCGAGCGAGCCGTAGAGGTAGAAGTCGTACCATTCGAATACGGTGCCCAGGGACGAGGCAAAAATTACCTTGCGCTCTTCCTTGGTCATCACATGTTTGGGCGTGCTGCCCGTGGTTGTGTTGTCGATTGCCGGCATGGGTGTTCTCCGTCTTGTTCTTGTGTAGGCCGGAGTACCTCTCAGACTTCGTCGCACCCTGGCCCGGGCTGATGTCATCGGACTACCAACTGCGCAAAGCGTGGAACAGACTGACGGCCTCGCGTTGCGGCGAGGTTGTCTAAAGCATAATCAGCTTCGCGCAGATATCCACTCGCCATCATGCTCATTTCAAACGCCGTGCCCGGTTGAACGCCGATCGGTATCGGGGAGGGCATATTTCCCGGGTTGCGGTTAGCATGGCGCTTTAGCGATGCATCCGCGTGGATGCGTTGGTTGACCTGGACGAGTAGGCCGAACCTTGATCGAAAGACGCCAATTCAGCGGTGGCATGAAGGGCAAGAACCTTCGCTACCTCAACGAAAGCCCAGCAGAAAAGGGGCAGATGATCCGCACCGGTTTCCTGTTGCTGGAGCATTTCTCGCTGCCGGCCTTTACCCATGCGCTCGACACGATTGTCACTGCCAATCTGCTGCGGCCGGCGTTGTTCGGTTCGCGCACCTTCGGCCTGGGTGACGGCGAGGTGATCAGTGACCTGGGCCTGGTGATTCGCCCGGACCAAGCGCTGCACTGTTCGGCGATGCAGGACCTCGATCTGTTGGTGATCTGCGGCGGCTACCGCACCGAACTCAAGGCCAGCGACGAATTGCTCCAGGTGCTGCGGACCGCAGCGGAGCAGGGTGTTTGCCTGGCCGGTTTGTGGAACGGCGCGTGGTTTCTCGGCCGAGCCGGGCTGCTCGACGGCTACCGCTGCGCGATCCATCCTGAACACCGCCCGGCGCTGGCGGAAATCTCCCGCAGTACCCAGGTCAGCAGCGAGCCGTACGTGATTGATCGCGACCGCTTGACTGCATCCAGTCCGTCCGGGGCTTTCCACATGGTGCTGGACTGGATCAAGGGCTTGCACGACAAGGCCCTGGTCGAAGGCATCGAAGACATTCTGGCGTTCGAAGAGTCCCGTTATCGGCGCATCAAACCGACCGAAAACCAATGCGTCAGCGCGCCGCTGCGCGAGGTGGTGAAACTGATGGATGCCAACCTCGAAGAGCCGCTGGAGCTGGATCAACTGGCGGGCTATGTCGGCCGCTCGCGGCGTCAACTGGAACGGCTGTTCCGCGAACAACTGGGCACCACGCCGCAGCGCTATTACCTGGAACTGCGCATCACCGAGGCGCGGCGCTTGCTGCAGCACACCGAGTTGTCGCAGGTGGATGTGCTGGTGGCGTGTGGCTTCGTGTCGCCGAGCCATTTCAGCAAGTGCTACAGCGCCTACTTCGGTTACCGGCCGTCGAAGGAAAAGCGCCTGGTCAAATAACCGGCGAAAAAAAGCCCTCTCGATGGCAGGTCGGGAGGGCTGATTAGCACTCAGCAGTTAACGCAGGTCGAAGCGGTCAAGGTTCATCACCTTGGTCCACGCCGCTACGAAGTCATCCACGAATTGCTGTTGCGCATCACTGCTGGCATAGACCTCCGCCACGGCGCGCAACTGCGCGTTGGAGCCGAACAGCAGGTCTACCCGCGTGCCGGTCCATTTCACCGTCCCGGTTTTACGGTCCCGGGCTTCGAAGGTTTGTTGCGCGTCCGAGGTGGGTTTCCATTCCACGCCCATGTCCAGCAAGTTGACGAAGAAGTCGTTGCTCAGCGTCCCCGGGCGCTCGGTGAACACCCCGTGCTGGCTCTGGTCGGCGTTGGTGCCGAGCACCCGCAGGCCGCCGATCAGCGCCGTCATTTCCGGTGCAGTAAGGGTCAGCAGTTGCGCCTTGTCGACCAGCAGCGCCTCGGCCTCCACCCGATAACGATTCTTCAGGTAATTGCGGAAACCGTCGGCGATGGGCTCGAGGAAGCCGAACGACTCGACGTCGGTCTGTTCCTGCGAGGCATCCGCGCGACCTGGCGAGAAGGGCACGGTAATGCTCAGGCCGGCGTTCTTCGCGGCTTGCTCGATGCCGACGCTGCCGCCGAGCACGATCAAGTCCGCCAGGGACACCTGCTTGCCGCCGCTGTTGAACGCGCTCTGGATGCTTTCGAGTGTGCCCAGCACGTTGGCCAGTTGCTCGGGCTGATTGGCTTGCCAGAACTTCTGCGGCGCCAGGCGCAGCCGGCCACCGTTGGCGCCGCCGCGTTTGTCTGAACCACGGAAGGTCGAAGCGGCGGCCCAGGCGGTGGAGACCAGTTGCGAGACGCTCAGGCCGGACTCCTGCAGTTTGCCCTTGAGCGCAGCGATGTCGCTGTCGTTGATCGTTTCATAGTTCACGTCGGGAATCGGGTCTTGCCACAGCAGTTCTTCCTGGGGCATTTCCGGGCCGAGGTGGCGTGACAACGGGCCCATGTCGCGGTGCAGCAGTTTGTACCAGGCGCGGGCGAAAGCGTCGGCCAGTTGTTCGGGGTTTTCCAGATAGCGCCGGGAAATCGGTTCATAGATCGGATCGAAGCGCAGCGCCAGGTCCGAGGTGAGCATGGTCGGGGCGTGGCGCTTGGACGGATCGTGGGCATCCGGCACCGTGCCGGCGCCGCCGCCGTTTTTCGGTTGCCACTGATGGGCGCCGGCCGGGCTCTTGGTCAGTTCCCACTCGAAGCCGAACAGGTTTTCCAGGTAGTTATTGCTCCACTGGGTCGGGGTGGTGGTCCAGGTCACTTCCAGGCCACTGGTGATGGTGTCCGGGCCCTTGCCGCTGCGGAAACTGTTCTTCCAGCCCAGGCCCTGGGCCTCGAGCCCGGCCGCTTCGGGTTCGGCGCCGACATTGTCGGCAGGCCCGGCACCGTGGGTCTTGCCGAAGGCGTGGCCGCCGGCGATCAGCGCCACGGTTTCTTCATCGTTCATGGCCATGCGGCCGAATGTTTCGCGGATGTCCTTGGCTGAGGCGACCGGGTCAGGATTGCCTTCAGGGCCTTCCGGGTTGACGTAGATCAGCCCCATTTGCACGGCGGCCAACGGGTTTTCCAGATCGCGGCCATCCTCAGTGCGGCTATCTTCGTTTTCCCCTGGTTCGGCCACCAGCGGGCCTTCACCAGGTTTCTGCATCGGTTCGTCTTCGTGTTTTTCGTAGCGGCTGTCACCGGCCAGCCATTTGTTTTCCGAGCCCCAGTAGACGTCTTCGTCCGGCTCCCAGACATCCGGGCGGCCGCCGGAAAATCCGAAGGTTTTGAAGCCCATGGATTCCAGCGCGACGTTACCAGTGAGCAGGATCAAGTCCGCCCAGGAAATGCTGCGTCCGTACTTCTGCTTGATCGGCCACAGCAACCGGCGGGCCTTGTCGAGGCTGACGTTGTCCGGCCAACTGTTGAGCGGCGCGAAGCGTTGCTGGCCGGAACCACCGCCGCCGCGGCCGTCGGCGGTGCGGTAAGTGCCGGCGCTGTGCCAAGCCATGCGCACGAACAGTGGACCGTAGTGGCCGAAATCGGCGGGCCACCATTCCTGCGAATCGGTCATCAAGGCACGCAGGTCATTTTTCAGGGCCTGGAAATCCAGGCTCTTGAACGCTTTGGCGTAGTCGAAGTCCGGCCCCAGCGGATCGGACAGTGGCGAGTGCTGGTGCAGGATGTTGAGGTTAAGCTGGTTCGGCCACCAGTCACGGTTGGTGGTGCCACCGCCGGCGGCGTGGTTGAACGGGCATTTCGATTCGTTTGCCATGGTGTGAGCTACCTTTAGTTGTATTCATCCGGCATTGCGGAGAAATCCAAGACAAAGGCTGCGCAGCCAGCGGTTCGATCTAGGGATCGAGGTGGCACACGGGGAATCTCGACAGCGGCAATCACGTTGCCAATGCGGTGGCCCACGGCAAGCCTTCGCGTCTCTCTTATCAGGTCTTTTATCAAGTCTTCTGGCGGCTGGCTGGGCGCCAGCTCTCCATCAAGGCTAGACCCTTCGGCAGGGATCGCTAATAGCCCCAGTATTTGAGGGTGATAGACATAATCTCTTATCGAGCCCTCGGGATGGGGCAGATGATGGGCAAAACGTCGCACGGCGGAGGAGCCGAGCATGAACACACGTCGGCGCTGCACGGCCTTCCACGAAGCCGGCCATGTGCTGGCTTTCTGGTGGAACGGTCAGCCTATTCAGCGGGTTACGGTGCGCCATCCGGAGGAGGCCGCCGCTGGGCCGATGGTGGATTTGCGCGGCCACTTGCAGCCGGTCGAAGGGCTGGTGGAGGCGGAATATTTCGTGCTGCACCCGGCGCTGATCGCCCAGGGCATTGCCGAATACCTGCCGTCGATGGTCGAGTCGATCGAGCGCGACCTGATCGATTGTTTCGCCGGGCCGGTGGCCGAGGCGGTGTTCCGCCACAGCCAGTCGGACACCTTCCTCGGCAGCAGTGGCCGCGGGGACCGACAGCGCGGCCATGAGCTGATCAGCCTGTTGCCCCCGCGTATGTTGCTCGATGCCGAGTCATTGGCCATCACCCGCGCCAATCACCTGGTGCGGCGCTATTGGCCGGCGCTGACGGCGGTGGCCAATCGGCTGCATGAACAGGGTTCGATGAGCGGTGAGGCAATCAACCTGCTGCTGCGCGAAGTGACCGGCGAAACCCCCAAGCGACGGGCGAATAATCTGGCCAGCCTCGACCGCTGAAAGGGAGGGTGTCCGTTAGGCGATACATCCTGGCTTATTGGCGTTAGCCGGTAAGCCGCCAGCGGGTTACAGTCGCGGCATTCTTTCCCACCCGCGGACGCCCCTGATGACCCGCCCTCGTTTTCTGCCCGACAACTTCACCCTGACCCTGATCGGTGTGGTGCTGCTGGCCAGCGTATTGCCCGTCACTGGCCAGGTGGCGGTCGGTTTCAGCTGGCTGACCAACGCCGCGATCGCGCTGCTGTTTTTCCTGCACGGCGCCAAACTGTCCCGTGACGCCATCGTCGCCGGTGCCGGGCACTGGCGCTTGCATCTGCTGGTGTTCGGCCTGACCTTCGTGCTGTTTCCGCTGGTTGGCCTGGCGCTGAAGCCGGTGCTGTCGCCACTGATCGGCAAAGAGCTGTACATGGGCATGCTGTACCTGTGTGCCTTGCCCGCGACCGTGCAATCGGCGATTGCTTTTACTTCGCTGGCCCGAGGCAACATCCCGGCGGCGATTTGCAGCGCGGCGGCATCGAGTCTGTTCGGGATTTTCCTCACGCCGTTGCTGGTGGCGTTGCTGCTGGACGTGCATGGCGAAGGCAGTTCGACCCTCGATGCCATTCTGAAAATCAGCGTGCAACTGCTGCTGCCGTTCATTGCCGGGCAGATCGCCCGACGCTGGGTCGGTGCCTGGGTCGCTCGCAACAAGAGCTGGCTGAAATTCATCGACCAGGGTTCGATCTTGCTGGTGGTCTACGGCGCCTTCAGCGAAGCGGTGAACGAAGGCATCTGGCGGCAGATTCCGCTGTGGCAACTGGGCGGCCTGGTGGTGGCGTGTTGTGTGCTGCTGGCGCTGATCATGATGGCGGCCATTGCGCTGGGCAGGGTCTTCGGTTTCAGCGAAGAGGACCGCATCACCATCCTGTTCTGCGGCTCGAAGAAAAGCCTGGCAACTGGCGTGCCCATGGCGCAGGTGCTGTTCGCCGGCAGTACCATTGGTGTGTTGATCCTGCCGGTGATGCTCTTCCACCAGATTCAGTTGATGGTGTGTGCGGTGATGGCGCAGCATTACGCCAAGCGTCCGGAGTCGGTGCCGGAGTTGATGGCCCAGGTCGATCCGTAAAACGGTCCGTAAAACAACAATGGCGCGCCGCAGGGCGCGCCTTTTTTTCAGCCTTTGTTCGCGGCCAGGTAAGCGCCGAGGCGCTGGCCCATTTGCTCGCCCAAGGCTTGCAAGCCGCTGAGCGGCCGCACCATCACTTCGAATTCGACAATCTTGCCGTGTTCATCGAAGCGGATCATGTCGATCCCTTTCAGCGTTTTCTCGCCGACCGTGGCGCTGAACTCCAGCACCACACTCAAACCGTCCGCCGACGCCAGTTCGCGGTGGTAGGTGAAGTCCTCGAAGACCTGGATCACCGTGCCAAGGATTTTCGCCACCACGGCCGCGCCGGGGTAGGGCGTGTGGGCCATGGGTGAGCGGAACACCGCGTGCGCATCGAGCAAATCGGGTAATCCCTGCAAATCGCCCTGGCGGATCATTTCGTGCCAGCGCTGGAGGGAGGCGGCTACGTTTGGCTGCAGGTTCAATTCGGACATGAGTCACTCCTGTTTTTTATTGTAGGGGCGGCGATTGAAAGCGGATTTAAGTCGCCGGTCGAGTAGAACATTCCGGCCGTCGCGCCTCAGTAAATTTTTGTGACAGCGGTTGATAACGCCCCACCTGAAAAAGTTTAGAACGATTGAAATGCCCACCGACGACTGGTGCGAAACCCCCGTGTTTCGCGGCTTGCAGCACCGTCGGTCGCTCTCCGCCAATCTTTTTAAAATTAATCAAACAGCCTCAGCTTCAGATGATTGTAGGCGGCGCATTGGGTCATTCACCCAGTGAACAGAGTCGTCGTTGGGCCTGAGGAGATTCCCCATGTTTCTACACAACAAGCGTCTGCAATATACCGTCCGTGTCGCCCAACCTAACCCTGGGCTGGCCAATTTGTTGCTCGAACAATTCGGCGGCGCTCAAGGTGAACTTGCGGCAGCGTCGCGCTACTTCACCCAGGCGTTGGCCGAAGATGATCCGGGCCGCAAGGATCTGCTGATGGACATCGCCACCGAAGAGCTCAGCCACCTGGAGATCGTTGGTTCGATCATCGTCATGCTCAACAAGGGCGCCAAAGGTCGTCTGGCCGAGGGCGTCGAGGAAGAAGGCGAGCTGTACCGCGCGATCAACGGTGCCGGCAACGACTCGCACATCACCAGCCTGCTGTATGGCGCCGGTGCGCCACTGACCAACTCGGCCGGTGTGCCGTGGTCGGCGGCTTACGTCGACACTATTGGCGAACCGACCGCGGACTTCCGCTCCAACATCGCTGCCGAGGCGCGGGCCAAGATTGTTTACGAGCGCCTGATGAACGTCACCGATGATCCGGGCGTAAAAGAAGCGCTGGGCTTTCTGATGACCCGCGAGATTGCGCATCAGCTGTCGTTCGAAAAAGCCTTGCACGCGATTCAGCCGAACTTCCCGCAAGGCAAGTTGCCAGGCATGCCGGAGTTCACCAACGTCTACTACAACATGTCCCAAGGCGAGGGCAGCACCCGCGGCCCATGGAACCAGGGCGATGACTGGGAGTACGTCGACAGCCCGAAACCTGCAGTTGACGGCGGCGACGGCAGCGCCAGTGTGCAGTTGAGCGCTGAAGACGAATCGCTGTTGCTGGACATGAAGATGCGCACCATGTCCGACCCGGAAGCCGACCCGATCACGGGTGCCGATCTGGGTGCCGGTGCCCAGGCGATCGAGCGCGCTTGATGAGGATCACCGCACGCCCCCGTGGCGTGCGGTACCGCAGGTAATCGAACTAAAGAGGTGTCCTAATGATCGTTATTGCTAAGGGTGTATCCGAGCCGTCCGCCGAGGGCTTGTCCCGACTCTTCGATGCCACTGCGGCAGCGTTCGAACGGGAAGCGGCGCGGCTGTCGCGAGATATTGTCAGTGCGGCGCCTGATCGGGCGCCGCAGCGTGAGCGAGGCAAACAGGGGTAGTCATGTCGGAACCGTCAACGGCAGCACGCAGTTCAGGGTCGTCCTGGAATGATCCGGAAAAAAACGCCAGATGGATGGGCGTTTTTTTCTGGGCGACCCTGGCTGGCGTCGGCCTGCTGTTGCTGCTCAGCGGCTATAACGCCTTCACCGGCGAGAACCGTGGCAATCTGCAGTTGGCGATGCTCGGTGGCTTTTCCGGTTTTGCCGCGACCGCCCTTGGCGCGCTGGTAGCCGTGGTATTGCGCGACATCGCCGCCCGGACACAGGACATCATGCTCGGCTTCGCCGCCGGCATGATGCTCGCCGCCAGTTCGTTCTCGTTGATCCTGCCGGGCATCGCCGCCGCTCAGGAAATTTGCGACAACAAGCTGCTGGCGGCTTCAGTGGTGGTGCTGGGCTTGGGGCTAGGGGTGGCGCTGATGGTCGGGCTGGATCGCTTTGTGCCCCACGAGCACGCCGAGATTGGCCGCAAGGGCCCGGACGCACAGCGGATCAATCGGGTCTGGCTGTTCGTTCTGGCGATTACCTTGCACAACCTGCCCGAGGGCATGGCCATTGGCGTCAGCTTCGCCACTGGCGACATGCAGGTCGGGCTGCCGCTGACCACCGCGATTGCCATCCAGGACATTCCTGAAGGTCTGGCCGTGGCGCTAGCGCTGCGGGTCACCGGTATTTCCACCTTGCGCGCCGCGCTGATCGCGGTGGGGTCCGGGTTGATGGAGCCGCTGGGTGCCGTGGTCGGGCTCGGCATTTCCACCAGTTTCGCCCTGGGGTATCCGGTGGCATTGGGTCTGGCCGCCGGGGCGATGATCTTTGTGGTGTCCCACGAAGTGATTCCCGAAACCCACCGCAACGGCCATGAAACGCCGGCCACCCTCGGCTTGATGCTGGGTTTCGGCGTAATGATGTTTCTCGACACCGCATTGGGTTGAGCCCGGAGGATCTGCCATGAACTCATTCGCCCATTGGCTAACGCCGATTCAGGAACGCAAGCTCCGCGCGCTGGACGCCTGGCATCGCGCCCTGGACGACCGGACGTTGCGCATGGAATGCCCGGATGCCTACCACGAAGAATTGCTGCGCCAGGCTGATGAAATGGACCGCCAGCGCATGATCGACTGGCAGGAATGGCGCGATCTGCGCCTGACCGCCGACCAGCGCTACCTGTGCGCGGTTGCCGGCGAGGATTATCACGGTGCCGCCGACGCCCGACAAAAGCTAACGAGCCGGCCCGGTTCTTAAGTCTGCGTCACCGTTAAATGCCGAGCGGGACGTCTGAACGGGTTGTTTGCGCTGGTGGCGTGGTGCCACAATGCGGCCTCGACGCAACAGTGTGATCAGGCGGTTTCAATGGATGGCCCAGGATCTCGGCACAGCACCGATCTTTTCATCGCAGAACAAGTACGCACGGACCGACTGCAGCAGTTGTTTCGTCAATCGGTGTCGGCGGTGTTTGGCAGTTTCCTGGCGGCGGTCATGTTGTGCTGGTTGTGCTGGCAGCGCGTTGATCAGAGCGTGGCCTGTGCCTGGTTGGCGCTGTTGGGGGGTGCGTCGCTGCTGCGCATCTCGATGTTCCTCCGTTATTTTCGCAGCCCTGAATGCGAGCGCACGCCGCAGCGCTGGGAACGGCAATACTGGCTGACTCTGTCATTGTCCGCGGCGATCTGGGGCGGCGGGGCGCTGGCGCTGATGCCGCCGGCGGACCTGGTGGCCCAGGCGCTGGTGATGTTGTTCGCAGTGGGCATGTCGGTCAGCGCGGTGTCCTGCTATTCGGCGTATCGCAACATGACCCTGGTGTCCATCAGCCTGGTGTTGTTGCCCAGTACCCTGTGGTTGTTGTTTCAACACTCAACGATGCAAGTGGGCATGGCGTTCGCGGTGCTGGTGTTCGCGTCTTTCGTCGCCAGCGCCACCCACAGTTTGTCGATCGCTCTGGAAACCGCGTTCCGTCTCAGCCGCGAGATGGCCCAGGCTCACAGCATCTCGACCCGCGCCGCCCACACCGATGAACTGACCGGGCTGAAAAACCGGCGGGCCTTTTTCGAGCACGCGCAGCAGTTGTACAGCGAATGCCAGCGCAATCAGGTCAACCTGTGTGCAGTGATGCTCGACATGGACCACTTCAAACGGATCAACGACACCTACGGCCACCAGGTCGGCGATCAGGTGTTGCGGCAAATGGGCCTGGTGATCAGCGCCTCGTTCCGCGACACCGACGTGCACGGTCGACTGGGCGGCGAAGAATTCGCGGTGTTGCTGCCCGACACGTCGATCGAGGTGGCTGTGAAGATCGCCGAGCAACTGATCGAAGCCATCGCCGGGTTGATGACCGATCCAGTACACGGCATCACCGCGAGCCTGGGGGTCGCGTCGACCGCCACTGGCGATAACGACTTGCACAGCCTGATGCACAGTGCCGACCAGGCGCTGTACCGCGCCAAGGCGTTGGGTCGTAATCAAGTGGTGGTTGCGCCTTAGCAGGGCACTATCGGTGAAAGTGATAGTGACCATTGAGAATCACGAGTTCTGTTTCTGCGTCAAAACTGGAAAATCGCCGGCATTGAATCCACAGCTCAACGCCCCGCGTATATTCCCAGGACGACCGCCATGCGCCTTTTATTTATTCCCGCAATCGTCGTTGCTTTTGCCTTGCTGGCCGGCTGCGCCAGCGCCCCTAACGACCCTACGCTGACCCTGCAAACCAGCAAATCGCCCGAGGCGTATGCCATGTGCGTAGTGCCAAAACTCCAGCAAAACGCCCTCAACCCCAGCGTCTCGCAAACCCAGCGCCGCTACAAAATCGTCGTGCCGAGCAAAGTCGCCGCCGATGATGTACTCGAAGCCTACAAGTCTGGCAACGGCGGCAAGGTGTTCGTCTACGAGCGCAAGCTGCTGGCCTCGACTTTCGTATCGTCGAGCTTCGAACGGGCGGCGCAAGAGTGCCTGTGACACCGGCGCTGTTGACCGCTATGTGCACCGCTGATTGGCGCAAATCGCTCACCGACACTAGAGTCATTGCACTCCGGATTTCTGGAGCGCCGGTTCAATCAGGAGACGCGCATGAAGTACTCCCGTTGTGACATCGATCTGCAGCGCCGGGCGATATTGAGCAGTTCTGCGGTCGTCGCGGCCGGTCTGCTGTTACCGCTGGGCAGTTTCTCGCTGCCGTCCCTGGCGGCCGATTCCCCCACCATTCCTACACACCATCCGGCCCATTCTGGAGGCAACGCCATGAGTTCGATCATCACTAAAGACGGCACTGAGATTTTCTACAAAGACTGGGGCCCGAAGGACGCCCAGCCGATTGTGTTTCACCATGGCTGGCCGTTGAGTGCTGATGACTGGGATAACCAGATGATGTTCTTCCTCGGCAAGGGTTTCCGGGTGATTGCCCATGACCGGCGCGGTCACGGGCGCTCGACGCAAACCTGGCAGGGCAACGAGATGGACACCTACACCGCCGACGTCATCGAACTGACCGACGCGTTGAACTTGAAGAACGCGGTGCACGTCGGCCATTCCACCGGCGGCGGCGAAGTCGCCCGGTATGCAGCGCGGGCCAAGCCGGGCAGGGTGGCCAAGGCGGTTTTGATCAGCGCCGTGCCGCCGATCATGGTCAAGACCGCGAACAACCCCGGTGGCTTGCCGCTGGAAGTGTTCGACGGCTTCCGCAAGGCGTTGGTGGACAATCGCGCGCAGTTCTACCTCGATGTGCCGACCGGGCCGTTCTATGGCTTCAACCGACCGGGGGCGACGATCCATCAGGGCGTGATCAACAATTGGTGGCGCCAGGGCATGATGGGCGGAGCGAAGGCGCATTACGACTGCATCAAGGCCTTCTCCGAAACCGACTTTACCGAAGACCTCAAGCAAATCACCGTACCGACCCTGGTGATGCACGGCGAGGACGATCAGATCGTGCCATTCGCCGACTCAGCACCGTTGTCAGCCAAGCTGCTCAAGCACCCGACGCTGAAGACCTATCCCGGCTTCCCTCACGGCATGCCGACCACCAACGCTGACCAGATCAATGCGGATCTGCTGGCGTTTATCAAAGGCTGATACCTCACGCCCGACAACAGAGCCGGACAAGGTGAATAACTGTGGGGCGGGCTTGTTTGCGGTGACGGCTGTCCAGGCTCTAGAAATGTGTCGCCTGACGGTAAGCCATCGCTGGCAAGCCAGCTCCCACAGGGTCTTGTGGATGGTCGCCATTCTCGTGAACACCAAAAATCCCTGTGGGAGCTGCGGTGCGACGATTCGACTTGCCCGCGATGGCGTCCGACCAGGCACTGCATCTGCGCCTGACGAGCAGTAAGACGTCAGTACACCTGCGGCACGATCAATTCCGCCGGCGTGGGGTTGCGCGAGTAGTCTTCCTGGCGTTCCCGCTCCGGCAGTTCGATCACCGGCATTTGCACTTCTTCGTAGGGCATTTGCCCCAGCAGGTGGGAGATGCAGTTGAGGCGGGCTTTCTTTTTATCGTCGGCTTGCACGACCCACCACGGCGCTTCGGCGATGTGGGTGCGTTCGAGCATGATTTCCTTGGCCTTGGTGTAGGCCTCCCAGCGCCGGCGGGACTCGAGGTCCATCGGGCTGAGTTTCCATTGCTTGAGCGGATCATGGATGCGGCTGAGAAAACGCAGGTGTTGTTCCTGATCGGAAATCGAGAACCAGTATTTGATCAATTGAATGCCTGAGCGCGCGAGCATCCGTTCGAACTCCGGCACGGTGCGGAAAAATTCTTCGTATTGATCGGCGTTGCAAAACCCCATCACTTGCTCGACGCCCGCGCGGTTGTACCAACTGCGGTCGAACAGGACGATTTCACCGGCGGCCGGCAAGTGCGAGACGTAGCGCTGGAAGTACCACTGGGTCTGTTCGCGGTCGTTGGGCGCGGGCAGGGCGGCGACCCGGCAGACGCGCGGGTTGAGGCGCTGGGTGATGCGCTTGATCACGCCACCCTTGCCAGCCGCGTCGCGGCCTTCGAACAGAATCACCACTTTGTGCCCGGTCTTGACCACCCAACTCTGCAACTTCACCAGTTCGCCTTGCAGGCGAAACAGCTCGCTGAAATAACGTCGGCGTTCGGCTTTCTCTGCGTTGTCGCCAGCGTGTTCCTCGAACAGTGCGTTGAGGTCGTGGTCGTCTTCCAGCAATTCCAGTTCCAGCTCTTCGTCACTGTGATCGAGCAACTCGCGGCGGATGCGCTGCATTAAGGCGTTTTGTGTGGGAGACATGGTCCAAGGCTTCCGTCGAGGGGTTGCCTTTGACTGTAATCCGCGGGGTGTGACAAACGGGTGACAGGCTGCAACGCATGGCACCGGTTAAAGGCGCTAGCGCTGGCCCCTCAGGCTGACAACCACGACTCCAGCACCCGCCGATCCAGCTCTTCCAGATCTGCCATGCCCAGCACTCGCGTGGTGTTAAGGCCCCGCAAGTAGCCGCGAAGCTGTTGCGCCGACGCCAGGATTGCCGCCGGCTCGGCCGCGGCGTCGTGCAGCACTTCTTCGTAGAGGCACAAGTATTCGGCGACCCGTTCACGGTACTCAGGCAACACGGCCTCGCGGATCAGGTCAAAGGTCCGCAGCTTTTGATTGGTATTCACGGGTGCATCCTTTGGATGTGGTCATGATGAACTGAACTGTACCCCACGGGAGCGCTGTCAGGCTGCATTGGTTTACGTCCCGCGACTCACCGCTACACTTGCAAGCATTCGCAACGCATTTCTGACAGGGCAGGTAAATGGACGACAACAGAAGGCCGATCAAGGCCCGCTCGGCGGGCTGGGCCCGGCGGATTACAGAACTGCTGGTGAAAAAAGACCTTTCCCCCAATGAAATCTCGGTGATCAGCATCGTCTTCGCGCTCACCGGCGCGGTGGTGCTGTTGATCGATAATGGCGTGGCCGGCTCGATCATTTGTGCCCTGGCCATCCAGTTGCGCCTGCTGTGCAACCTGTTCGACGGCATGGTGGCGGTGGAGGGCGGCAAGCAATCGCCGATCGGCAGCCTGTACAACGAATTTCCCGATCGCATTGCCGACAGCTTGCTATTTGTCGCGCTCGGCTATGCCGTCCTGCAGCCGGGGCTGGGCTGGTTCGCCGCGCTGGCCGCTGCGCTAACTGCGTATGTCCGGGTGTTCGGCGGCGCGCTCGGCCAGCCACAGCGCTTTATCGGTCCCATGGCCAAGCAGCACCGCATGGCGCTAATGACCGTCGGCTTGCTGCTCAATGCCGTTGAAGTGATTTATTACGCCACTCACTACGTGCTGTTGCTGACTTTGGCGCTGATCGCCATTGGTTCGGTCGCCACCTGCGTCACGCGAACCCTGGCCATCGCCAAGCAGCTGAAGGAGGCCGGCCATGTGGATCAGTAACGCGCTGATTGCCGTCCTGCGGTTCCTGATCGGCGTGACCGCGCGCTGGGAAAGCCCGCCCGACCTGAGCCGGCAACGCATCTATTTCGCCAACCACACCAGCCACATGGACACCCTGGCGATCATCGCCGCGTTGCCTCCGGAAGCCCGGGTCAACGTCAAACCGGTGGCCGCCGCCGACTACTGGGGCAAGAACGCGTTCTTGCGCTATGTCTCGCAAAAAGGCCTGAACGCGGTGCTGATCGAACGCAACCCGACAGCGGGGCAAAATGTCCTCGAACCGATCTTCGACGTGGTGCGCGCCGGGCATTCGATCATCATCTTTCCCGAAGGCACCCGTTCCAGCCAGCCGTTGCCGGCGGCATTCAAGTCAGGCCTTTTCCGCCTCGCCGAATCCTTTCCCGAGGTCGACCTGGTCCCCATCTACCTGGAAAACCTGCATCGCTCGATGCCCAAGGGCAAGCACGTACCGCTGCCGATCATCTGCACCATCCGCATCGGCAACCCGCTGCCGAGAATCGCCAGCGAAGATAAACAGGCGTTCCTCGAACGTGCCCGTGACGCCATCGTGAGGCTGTCGAAATGACTCTGGATGCCAAGTTTCTGTGGTTCTTCTGCGCCATCGCCGGCCTGCTGGCCGTGGCGTCCATTGCCGGTTGGCTGCTGGCCAGGCGCGCCAAATCGGAGAGCGCCATCGCCACCGTCGACAACCTCAACCAGCGCGTCAACGCCTGGTGGGGTATGGTCATCATTTTCTTCATTTCTTACCAGTTGGGCGGCAACGCCACGGTGGTGTTGTTCAGCTTTATCTCGCTGTTCGCCCTGCGCGAATTCATCACCCTCACACCGACCCGGCCCGGGGATCACAATGCGCTGTTCTCGGCGTTTTTCATCCTGATCCCGCTGCAATACATCCTGATCGGCACCCACTGGTATTCGATGTTTACCCTGTTGATCCCGGTGTACGCCTTCCTCCTGTTGCCGGCGATCGCAGTGCTCAGCCAAGACACCGAAGCCTTCCTGGAGCGCACGGCGAAAATCCAGTGGGGGGTGATGATCTGTATTTACTGCATCAGCCACGCGCCAGCCCTGTTATTGCTGGACCTTAAGGGCTTTGCTGGCCAAAACGCCTTGCTGCTGTTCTATCTGGTGTTCGTCGTGCAGATGAGCGATGTGCTGCAGTACGTGTTTGGCAAACTCTTCGGCAAACACAAAGTTGCGCCGCTGGTCAGCCCTTCGAAAACGGTTGAAGGGCTGGTGGGCGGGGGGTTGTCTGCCACCTTGATTGGCGGTGCGATGTTCTGGATGACGCCGTTCAGTTTTTGGCAGTCATTGCTGATGTCGTTCGTCATCGTGGTGATGGGGTTTTTGGGTGGGCTGGTGATGTCGGCGATCAAGCGCAGCCTCAGTGCCAAGGATTGGGGCACGATGATCAAGGGGCATGGCGGGATGCTGGACCGGATGGATTCGATTTGTTTCGCCGCGCCGATCTTTTTTCATATGACGCGGTATTTTTTTTCGGTTTGATTACGAGGGCACTGCCGCAGTAATGATCCCTGTGGGAGCTGCGGTGCGACGATTCGACTTGCCAGCGATGACTGGGTGTCAGTCGGCAGAGCTTTTTTGGGTGTACATATCCATGAGCATGACTGCGTCATGCGGCGCTACGCGCCAATCCCCGGATAAACGCCTCCACTCAGCCTTCCGACGGGGCGGGTGAATCAAAAGCAAGATCAAAAGCGCGGCGAGCTGACACTCGACCTGATGGGGTACGCAATTATTGCGGACACCTCCGACCCCTGTGGGAGCTGCGGTGCGACGATTCGACTTGCCAGCGATGACGGCCTGCCAGCCAACCCATCTCCCTCAGATACACCTCAACCAATTGTGGCGAGGGAGCTTGCTCCCGCTGGGTGGCGGAGCCGCCCCAAAGCCTGTGCCCTCGATTTCCCTGATAAACCGAGGCGCCTGGTTTAGGGCTTGCTGCGTACGCCAGCGGGAGCAAGCTCCCTCGCCACAGGTGTCGCAGTCAGGCTCAACCTCACCCAACCCCTCACATTTTATTCAACGGAATCTTCAAATACGTCACGCCATTGTCTTCCGCCGGTGGCAGGTGTCCGGCGCGGACGTTGACCTGGATGGCCGGCAGCAGCAAGTTGGGCATGCCCAGCCCGGCATCGCGTTGGGTGCGCATGGCGACGAAGGCGGCTTCGTCGATGCCGTCGTGCACATGAACGTTGTGCTGGCGTTGTTCGCCGACGGTGCTTTGGCACTGGGCGTCGCGACTGTCCGGCGGGTAGTCGTGGCAGACGTACAGTCGAACCGAAGCGGGGAAGGCCAGCAGCTTGCGGATCGAGGCGTATAGCTGATGAGCGTTGCCGCCGGGGAAGTCGCAGCGGGCGGTGCCGACGTCGGGCATGAACAAGGTGTCGCCGACCAGGATAAGGTCGTCATCGATCAGGTAGGCCATGTCCGCCGGGGTGTGACCGGGGACGTGCAGCGCGGTGGCGCGCAGGTTGCCGATCAGGAAGGATTCGTCCGGGGCGAACAAGTGATCGAACTGCGAGCCGTCCACTGCAAACTGCGGTTCGAGGTTGAACAGCGCCTTGAACACGTGCTGCACGTTGCTGATCGACTGGCCGATGGCAATCTTGCCGCCCAGTTCGCGGCGCAGGTAGGGTGCGGCGGACAAGTGATCGGCGTGGGCGTGGGTTTCCAGTAGCCATTGCACTTGCAAATGGTGCTCGTGCACGAAGGCGATGATGCGGTCAGCCTGGACCGTTGCGGTGCGCCCGCCGGCGGCGTCGTAATCCAACACCGGGTCGACGATGGCGCACTGGCTGCCGTCGGCTTCATAGACGACATAACTGTAGGTCGACGAGGCAGGGTCGAGAAAAGCTTCAATCTGAGCAGGCATGATGGCCGTTTCTTTCAGGGCGAGCGCAAAGGGTAGTGCGATTTTCCCCGCGCTGGCCAGTGCGCTGTGCAATCAATGCAGGAAAAATGCGCCGTGGGCTCTATCCTGTCATCCATCGATACCGGGCGTTCCCGGCTTGTTTTCGCGGAATATGAGTGGGTTATGGGGCTGGCAAGTTTTTTTGGCGTGATCATGGGCCTGGTGCTCGGTTTGACCGGCGCCGGTGGCGGGATTCTCGCGGTGCCGGCATTGGTGCTGGGGCTCGGCTGGAGCATGACCCAAGCCGCGCCAGTGGCGTTGTTTGCCGTGGGCAGTGCGGCGGCGGTGGGGGCGATCGATGGTTTGCGCCATGGCTTGGTGCGTTATCGGGCGGCTTTGCTGATCGCCTTGCTGGGGGCGATATTTTCGCCGGTGGGAATTTTCTTCGCCCACCGCCTGCCGGAGAAAATCCTGATGCTCCTGTTCAGCGCTCTGATGGTGCTGGTGGCCTGGCGGATGCTGCGTCGCGAGCGCCACGAATCGGGCCCCAGCGATCACGGCCAGGCGAACTGGGGCCAGAAGAACTGCATGCTCGACCAGCAGACCGGGCGCTTTTCCTGGACCGCCAAGTGCACCGCGACCCTGGCCGCGCTCGGCGCCGTCACCGGAGTGGTCTCGGGGTTGCTCGGGGTGGGCGGTGGTTTTTTGATTGTGCCGGCGTTCAAGCAACTGACGGATGTGCAGATGCGCGGCATCGTCGCCACCTCGTTGATGGTGATCAGCCTGATTTCCGCCATCGGGGTGATCGGTGCGTTTCAAGTCGGTGTGCGGATCGACGACCTGGGCGTGGCGTTTATTGTCGCCAGCATCATTGGAATGATCGCCGGCCGGCGGCTCTCGGCCCACGTGCCGGCGCGGGCCCTGCAAATCGGTTTCGCCAGTCTTTGCCTGGTGATTGCCGCGTGCATGGCGCTGCGCGCTTGAGAGCGTCCTCCCCTTGTGGCGAGGGCGCTTGCACCCGCCGGCAGGCGAAGCCAGCCCCAAGCTTGCGTGCAGGAGGCTGGCCAACGCGGCACCCCAGCGATTACAGCACCAAGTGCGGCAACCACAGCGACAGCGCAGGGATGTAGGTCACGGCCATCAGCACCAGGAACAGCACGCCATAGAACGGCAGCAGGGCTTTCACGGTTTTCTCGATGCTGACTTTGCCCACCGCCGAACCGACGAACAGCACCGCGCCCACCGGCGGCGTAATCAGGCCAATCCCCAGGTTCACCAGCATGATCATGCCGAACTGCACCGGGTCCACGCCGATGCCAAGGATCACCGGCATCAGGATCGGCGTCAGGATCAGGATCAGCGGCGCCATGTCCATCACCGTGCCGAGCAACAGCAGCATGACGTTGATGCACATCAGGATCACGTAACGGTTGTCTGACAGGGTCAGGAACATCGTGGTGATTTTCGCCGGGATCTGCATCAGGGTCATGATGTAGCCGAAACTGGCGGCGAAGCCGATCAGAATCATCACGATGGAAATGGTCCGCACCGTGCGGTGCATCAGCTTCGGCAGCTCGCTCCATTTGTAGTCGCGGTAGATGAACATGGTCACGAAGAACGCCCACAACACCGCAATGGCCGCCGATTCGGTGGCGGTGAAGATCCCGCTGAGGATGCCGCCAAGGATGATCACCATGGCCATCAAGCCCCACAGCGCTTCACCGCAGATTTTCAGGGCCTGGCGCAGCGGAATCACCTCGCCCTTGGGGTAGTTGCGTTTCTTGGCGAAGATCAGGCACAGCACCATCAGGCACGCGCTCATCAGCAGGCCCGGGACAACGCCGGCCATGAACAGCGAGGCAATCGACACCGTGCCGCCCGCCGCCAGCGAATACAGCACCGAGTTATGGCTTGGAGGTGTCAGCAAGGCCTGGACCGAACCGCTGACCGTCACCGCTGTGGCGAAGTCCCGGGGATAACCACGGCGCTCCATCTCCGGAATCAATACCGAACCGACCGACGCGGTGTCCGCCACCGATGAGCCGGAAATCGCCCCGAAGAAGGTCGAGGCCATGATGTTGACCAGCGACAAGCCACCGCGCACGAACCCCACCAGCACCCCGGCGAACGCCACCAGCCGCCGTGACATGCCGCCCTCGGCCATGATCGCCCCGGCGAGAACGAAGAACGGAATCGCCAGCAACGAGAATTTGTTAACGCCGCCGGCGACCTGGATCATCAACGCCTGGAAGGGGATGTCGATCCACCACGCACCGATCAACGCCGACAGGCCCAAGGCATAGGCGACCGGCATACCGATCAGGATCAACGCGATAAAGCTGCCCAGCAAAATAAACGCATCCATTCACGCCGCCCCTTCGCTTTCTTCAACCAGATCGAAACGCACGACTCGCCGGTTGCTCTGGTCGCCGAGCAAGAGTTTTTCCAGCACAAAAATCAGCGTCAGCACGCCGCCAATCGGGATCGGCATGTAGGTAATGCCCACCCGCAGGGTCGGCAGCGCGCTCATGAACTGGTTCCAGGTCGACAGGCACAGCTTGGTGCCCCAAATCGCCATGAACAGGCAAATGGTCGCCATCAGCAATTGCGAGACGATGCTCATGGCGTTGCGCAGCTTCGGCTGCATGCGGTCGGTCACCATCGCCACCGCCATGTGCGCGCCGGCCCGGTAACTGGCGGCGGCGCCGATGAAGGTGAAGACCATCATCAGCAGGATGGCGGTAGGCTCCGGCCAGCTTGAGCCGGTGCCCAGCACGTAGCGGGCGAACACGCCCCAGGGAATGATCAGCGAGATCGCCAGGACCGACAGCCCGGCAATCCAGATGCAGGTCATGTAGATCCGGTCGTTGATTCGCAGCAGGAGATTCTTCATCGGATTCCACCATCACCGGGCGCGCGCTGACCGTTACCCGCGTCAGCGGCGCCGGGCCTTCAAGAGTACAGGGAGGGTTACTGAACGGCTTCGATGCGCTTGATCAAGTCGGCGTAAGGTGCGCCGTATTTCTCGCGGATCGAGGCGGTCGCCTCATAGAACGGTTTCTTGTCGACGGTGATGAATTCGACGCCGGCGGCTTTCAGTTTTTCTTCGCTGCTGGCGGATTTCGCGTCCCACAGGGTGCGCTCTTGCGCTTGCGCCGCCTTGGCGGTGTTCTTCACCAGGATTTGCTGTTCGGGAGTGAGTTTGTCCCAAGTGATTTTCGACATCACGATGGGCTCGGGCAGAATCAGGTGTCCGGTCAGGCTGTAGAACTTGGCGCTCTGGTAGTGGTTGTGTTCCAGCAGGGTGGGCGGGTTGTTTTCCGCGCCGTCGATCACCCCGGTCTGCAAGGCGCTGAAGATCTCCCCGGTATCCATGGCAATGCCGTTGCCACCCATGGCGTTGATGGTCTCGATGAACATTGGGTTGCCCTGCACGCGGATCTTCATGCCCTTGAGGTCGGCGAGGCTGCGCACCGGTTTTTTGGTGTAGATGTTGCGCGTGCCGCCGTCCATCCAGGCCAGCGCCACCAGGTTGAATTCGGAATTTGTGATTTTGTCGAGGATCTCGTCGCCGATCTCACCGTCGATGACTTTGCGCATGTGCGCCTGGTCGCGGAACACGAACGGCATGTTGAACACGTTCACGTCTGGCACCACCGGGCCGACGATGCCGAGGCTGACGCGGGCCATCTGGATGGCGCCGACCTGGGCCTGTTCGACCACCTCTTTTTCCGAGCCAAGGACGCCACCGGCGAACATTTTGAAGGTCAGCTTACCGCCGCTTTCGGCCACCAGGGTTTTGCCCAATTGTTCTTCCGCCACCACCGTGGGGTAGCCGGCGGGATGGATGTCGGCGAATTTGATTTCCAGGGCCTGGACGGCGCTGCTGAGAGTGAACGCCAGCGGGAGTGCAGCGGTGAGCAAGGTGCGTTTGAGGTCCATGGGGTGCGTCTCCAGTGTTGTTGTTTTTGTTCAAGGCACATGTCTTAGGCGCAGCGGTGCAGCAGAAGAGCTCAAGGGGTGGATACAGAGGGTGAGAGGTTGAAGCTGGGTTCCGGCAAACCGCATACGCCAGGGTCGAGGGCGAACACGCCGCCAGCGAGGGATTGTGGGTCGAGGTCGTTAGCCGGGCGGATCGAGGTCACGAACAACGTGTCCAGGCACGGGCCACCGAAGGCGCACATGGTCGGCTTGGCCACCGGCACGGTCAGCGAACGGTCGAGTCGGCCATCAGGGGTAAAGCGGTGGATCAGCCCCGCGTCGTTGGCGCAGATCCAGTAGCCGCCCTCAGCGTCGACCGCCGCGCCGTCCGGTCGTCCGGGGAACTGGTTCATGTCGACGAACAGACGGCGATTGCACGGGATGCCGCTATCGATGTCGTAGTCGAACGCCCAGATCTGCTGCACCGACGGGTGCGAATCCGACAGGTACATGGTGCGCCCGTCCGGGCTGAAGGCCAGGCCGTTGGGCACGATGAACCCACTGAGTTGCGCCGCCAGCGGGCCGCGATCCCCGGCGCTGTAGCGATAGAGTGCGCCGTTGGCCGCATTGGCGCCCATGTTCAGAACCATGCTGCCGGCCCAGAAACGGCCCTGGCGATCACAACGACCGTCGTTGAGGCGCATGTCGTCGCGCGAGTGTCCGATGTGCGCCAAGGGTTCGCAGTCGAGGCTGCCATCGGCGCACGGGTGCAGGTGAAAGAAGCCACTTTCCATTCCGGCGACCCAGCCACCGTCGCGGTGGCGGGCGATGCAGGCGAGCATTTCCGGGGCTTTCCAGCTATCGACTGTTGAGGTATCGGCGCTCCAGCGCTGCAGGCTGCCGTGGGGAATATCGACCCAGTACAGGGCATTTTCCTCCGGCACCCAGACCGGGCTTTCACCGACGGCATTGCGGGCATCGACGATCAATTCAGCATTCATGGCGACTCTCTTTCCCTTGGTTTTTTTTGTGGGGATCAAGCGGCAAGCGGTGAATCAGTCGTCGAACGGCCCGGCGGCGCAGAAGGCCCCGCCCTGATAGATCCGCGCCGGGTCATCGGCAGCCGGCATGGGTTGCGCTTCGACCTTGTCGCGGAACACTTCGGAACTGTCCTGGGCCACGTACCCCAAGTGGGCGGCGTAGCGGTTGTCCCACCAGACTTCCTTGTTATCGGACATGCCGTAAACAACGGTGTGGCCGACGTTGGGGGTATAGAGCGCACGTTCGATCAGTTGCGTGAGGTCGGCGAAGCTCAGCCAGGTGCTCATCATTCGGCGGTTCTGCGGCTCCGGGAACGAGGAGCCGATACGCAGGCTGACGGTCTCGATGCCGTAGCGATCGAAGTAAAACGTCGCCATGTCTTCGCCATAGGATTTGGACAAACCGTAGTAGCTGTCTGGGCGGCGCGGGGAGCGCGCGTCGATCACCTCATCCTGCGGATAGAAGCCGATGACGTGGTTGGAGCTGGCGAACACCACGCGTTTGACCCCATGCCGGCGCGCCGCTTCGTAGATATGGAAAACCCCACAGATATTGGCGCCGAGAATCTGTTCGAACGGGTGCTCAACCGACACGCCGCCGAAGTGCAGGATCGCGTCCACGCCGTCGACCAGTTGCAGCACGTCCTGCTTGTCGGCGAGGTCGCAGGTGACGACTTCTTCACGAGCGTCGAGGGCGGGGGAAAGGTCGGCGATGTCCGAGAGGCGAATGACCTTGGCGTAGGGCCGCAGGCTCTCGCGCAAGACTTTGCCCAGGCCGCCGGCGGCACCGGTGAGCAGCAGGCGGTTGAAGGGCGTGCGCGGGGTTGCAGTGGTCGTCATGGAAATCCCTTTACGCAATTATTGTTATGGATTCGTTGTAGGTTGTCGTATGACTAATTGGAGTATTGCAGGGCTTTACCGGTTTTTTCAACGCGAATGGATTCGTCAGTGATAAAGAGTCAGCTAAAGGACGGGGATTGGCGGGGTGTTATTGATGGTGGTGATGGCGGGGTATAAGTGCGGCGGTTATACGATGACGCAAAAGACTGCGGGAGCCCGTCGGCCCCCACAGGTGGATCGTTTGCTTACGCGTACTGAGTTTCCCAGGTCCACGCATCGACAGGCTGGGCGTTGAGGTCCCAGAACGCCTCGGCGATTTCTCGTGACTGCTGCGAGCCAGGCGCGACCAGAGTGGCGACGGTTACCGTGGCGATGTGCACGCCCTGGGTTTTCAGCGGCTCGAACAGCGCTTGCGCAGTGGTGCGTACCCCGGCCTTGCCTATGCTCAGGCTCAACAGGTCGGCGAAAGGCTGCACCGCCAGGCCGCCGCCGGTCAGCAGCAGGCTGCCATGGCCGCGGGCGGTCATGGTGGGCAGGACGGCGCGAATGGCGGCCAGGGCGCTGGCGATATTGATGTTCAAATCGCTCACCAAACTGTCGACGCTTTCCACCGCCAGCGGGCGCATTTGCAAGGCGCCTGCTTCGTCGTAATGCAGCACACCGGCGTTGTAGTGCAGCACGTCGAGCTGCTCGGCGTAGCGGCTGACCAGGTCGGCCACGGCGTGGGGGTTGTTGGCGTCGACGGCTTCGATCACCACCTCGATGCCGTCAGCGCGCAGGCTTTTGCTTTGCGCTTCCAGGCGTTGCACGCTGCGCGAGGCCAGAATCAGCCGATAGCCTTCAGCGGCGAAACGTTGCGCGGTGGCTTGGCCAATCCCTGGGCCGGCACCGATGATCATCAATGTTTTGGACATGCGACGGGCTCCGGTTGTGGCACCCGCACCAATGCGGGGTGCCAGAGATGAAGGGGCAGGGTGAACATCAACCGATCACTTGCGCCAGTTCGATCAGGTTGCCCCACGGGTCGGCAATAAAGGCCAGGCGGCGGCCGATGATGTCCAGTTCGAAGGGTTCGGTGACGATGGTCACGCCACGGCTGCGCAACTCGGCGATGGTTGCGTCCATGTCATCGACGTTCAGGCAGAAGTGATGGAAACCGGCCAAGCGCAGGCTGTCACCGAGGTCTTCGTAGACTGACTTGGGGATCGGCTTGGGCTCACCGCCGCCGAGGATTTCCACGAAAAAGCTGTCATCGGTCGCGGGGGCGACATAGGCCAGGGTCTGATCGGCGTAGGGCCACTGGAACACCACGCGGAAGTCGAGTTTTTCGACGTACCACTTAAGGCTGGCTTCGAAATCCGGAACGCGCACGGCCACATGGTGACCTTTGAGCGAGGCGAGGGGGCTGGCTGGGTTCTGTGCCGGGATAGCTGGATTAGGCATATTCAACTCCGCGTCATGGGCCGGACCGATGTGGTTCGGTATGGGCTTAGAGTAGCGGCGACCGTTAATGGCGAGAATCCATATAATCGTGGATGGCCTATTAACGTCAGGTTCGTAATCCATTTGCGTTGGCTACCTTGCGGATGCGTCGCAGACAGCACTCGGCCGAACGCGATATTCAGCCGCACGTTCGCGACGGGCCGCGGTCGGAAGCTCATTGGGCGTCGCTGTCGTGTGCGACGCATTTTGCCTTGGAGATCCAATGAGCCAGGACATCCTGACCACTGAAACCAACCGCCGTCAGTTGCAGCAGATTATTGCCGGGCTGTCCGACGGGGTGATTTTGCTCGAAATCGACCAGACGCTGTTGTGGGCCAATGACGCGGCGCTGGCGATGCACGGCGTCAGTCACATCAGCGAGCTGGGCGGCGATGCTGCTGAATATGCCAAGCGCTTCACCTTGCGCTATCGCAACAATCATGCGGTGGCGCTGGAGAATTACCCGATCAGCCGCGTGGCCCGTGGTGAAAATTTCAGTGATGTGCTGGTGGAAGTCAGCCCCGTTGCCGACCCCGAGCGCATGTGGGTCCACAACGTACGCAGCATGACCCTCGACGACCGCGACGGCGAGCCGGAATCCCGGGTGTTGATCCTCAGTGACGTCACCGAATGGGCCAGCGCCGAGCAGCGTTTCGAGAAAACCTTCAATGCCAACCCGGCACCAGCGGTGATCTGCCGCCTCGGCGATTTGCGCTTTATCAAAGTCAATCCAGGCTTCCTGGAAATGACCGGTCTAACCCGCGACCAGGTGATCGGCCGCTCGGTATATGAGTTGGACGTACTGGAAAACGCCGAGAAAAAAGACCTGGCCATCGAACGTCTGCGCGAGCACGGCACTATCCCGCAGATGCAGGCCGAATTGCGGATGATCGACGGCAGCAGCAAGCAAGTGATCGTCGCTGGCCAGCCACTGGAACTCAACGACGAGGATTGCATGCTGTTTTCGTTCGTCGATATGGAGCCGCGGCACAAAGTCGAAGTGGCCTTGCGTCACAGTGAGGAGCGCTTCGCCAAGGCGTTCCGCTTGTCGCCGGTCCCGACCCTGGTGTGCAACGCCGAGAACCAGGTGGTGATCGACGCCAACCAAGCCTTCCTCGATATCCTGTCGTACCCCAGTGAAGAAGTGCTGGGCAAAACCGCGCTGGAAGTGGCGTTCGTTGCGGACAAAAATACTCATTTGCGGCTGTTTTCCGCACTGGAGAAGGCCGGGCGCCTGGATGGCGTGGACGTGCAGGTGCGCAAGAAGGGCGGCGAACTGATCGATTGCGCCATTTCCGCCGACAGCATGGTGCTGCAGGACAGTCCGTGTTACCTGTTGGTGCTGATGAACATCACCGAACGTAAGCGCACCGAGCTGGAACTGGTGGCGGCGATTGAAGAGGTCATGAAGGACGCGTCGTGGTTCAGCCGCACTCTGATCGAGAAACTGGCCAATGTGAAACACGTCAACTCGCCGCAACTGCCCAGTGTCTCCTTTACCGACCTGACGGCCCGCGAGCGCGATGTGCTGGGTTTGATCTGCGAAGGACTGGCCGACAAGGAAATCGCCGCGCGCTTGAAACTGGCGCCCAATACCGTGCGCAACCACGTGGCCACGGTGTATTCCAAGCTTGATGTGCACAGCCGCAGCGAAGCGATTGTCTGGGCGCGGGAGCGGGGCCTGTTCTCCGGGGACTGGCGCGCCAAGGGGCAACGGTAGGCGCACGTGGATCAGGTGCAAATGCACCGGTCGGGGTAGTGCAAATTCAGCTTCTTCAGTCAGGTCCTACCGCCTAGTGTAGGGGATCAGTCGTGTCCGACTCTGAGATGACTCTAAGGAACCGTTACATGGGCGAGCAACCTTTCGATGGCCAACACTGCCAGCGGAGAACATTGCAATGCTGACCAAACTGCGACTGCGCCTGGAAGAGAGTTTCCAGCCGCTGGCATGCGACTGCACGTATGCGGGCGAGCACTCGATGACCGTGCGTCTTTACCATCCTGAAACCCAACAGGTGGATCTGGTAGTGACCGGCCTCAGCACCGATATCCTGAACGACCCCGTAGCGATCGCCGCGTTGGTCGAAGAACTGCGCTACGAACTCGAAAGTAATGCGCTGAACCGATCTTCCCCCGCCTGAACTGAACCCAGCTCCCAGACCTTTGTGGGAGCGAGCCTGCTCGCGAAAGCGATTTCAGCTTCGGCATTTAGGGTGCGGCGAGCCGCTTATTCGCGAGCAGGCTCGCTCCCACCGTCGCCGGCAAATCCCCGGGCCACTAGCACTTCCCCCCACCTGCGCTATAAGAAAGTGTCCGGCGGTGTTTTCCGCCGACCACCCGCGCAGGTCATTCCATGAAACCATCCTTGAAACCGATGCTTGTCAGTGCCGCCCTCGCTCTGTTGTTGAGCGCTTGCGCCAGCCCGCCGCCACCGCCGCCGCCCATTGCGCCGAAGCCTCTGGAACGCACCTGCGACACCCATGAAGACACCGACGTCAGCGGCAACATGACCGCTGAGGGACAGACCACCCGGACCACCACGCGGACTGTTTGCGTTACGCAGTAGCGTGAAAAAACCGCACGACGCGCAGCAGAATCAGCGTCTGAGTGATTTAGACCGTTAGGGACTCAACTATTGCAGATTGCGTCTTGGACGGTCCGATCTCACTCCTCTAGGATTTGTTCATCGGTCATTCATTGGTGACCACTGAACCTCAAGAGGATTAACAGATGAGCTTGAAAGACAAACTGCCCGGCGTGCTGGGCTTTGGCACTGCGCCGCTGGGCAATATGTTCCGCGCGATCCCCGAAGACGAAGCCGCCGCCACCGTGCACGCGGCCTGGGACGCTGGCGTTCGCTACTTCGACACCGCGCCGTTCTACGGCGCCGGCCTTTCCGAAATCCGCCTCGGCGCGGCGCTGTCGCGCTACAAGCGTGACGACTACGTGCTCAGCAGCAAGGTCGGCCGGGTGATCCTCGATGAAGTGGAAGACGCCGCCAGCCGTGATTTAGGCGAGAAGAGCGGGGTGTTCGACCACGGACGCCCGAACAAAATCGTCAACGATTACAGCGCCGACGCCACCCTGCGCTCCATCGAAGACAGCCTCAAGCGGCTGAACACCGATCGCCTGGACATCGTCTGGGTGCACGATATCGCCCAGGACTTCTACGGCGATCAGTGGCTGGAGTACTTCAACCAGGCCCGCACCGGTGCGTTTAAAGTGCTGACGCGCCTGCGTGAGGAAGGGGTGATCAAGGCCTGGGGCCTGGGTGTGAACAAGGTCGAGCCGTGCGAACTGACCCTGGAATTGACCGAAGCCCAACCCGACGGCTTCCTGTTGGCCGGCCGCTACACCTTGCTCGACCACGAACGCGCCTTGCAACGCCTGATGGATGCAGCCCTGGCGCAGAACGTCGAGATTGTCGTGGGCGGTCCGTATAGCTCGGGCATCCTCGCCGGCGGCGCGCATTTCGAATACCAGAAGGCCAGCCCGGCGATCATCAACAAGGTCGAGCGCATCAAGGCCATCGCTGCGACATACGGGGTTGATATCAAGGCTGCCGCGTTGCAATTCTCCCTGGCCAACCCGGCGGTCGCTGCAGTCATTCCAGGGGCCAGCCGACCTGAGCGTCTGGCCGAGGACGTGGCTGCACTGTCGGCGCCAATTCCTGCAGCGTTCTGGCAAGCGCTGGTCCAGGAGCGGCTGATGTCCGACCGCGCACCACTGCCATTGAAGGGGTGAACTCATGAAAATCGATTTGAGCGGTAAAACCGCCATCGTCAGCGGCAGCACCGCCGGCATTGGCCTGGGCATCAGCCAGGCGTTGGCCGAGTCTGGCGCCACGGTGGTAGTGATCGGCCGCGACTCGGCCAAGGTGGAACAAGCGCTGGCGAGCATTCGTCAACAGGTGCCCGGCGCGCAGTTGCGCGGCCTCACCGCCGACCTCGGCACTGCGCAGGGTGCTGAAACCCTGTTCGCCACCGAACCTCGCGCGGACATCCTGGTGAACAACCTCGGCATCTTCAACGACGTCGACTTCTTCGACGCGCCTGACAGCGAGTGGACGCGGTTCTACGAGGTCAACGTGATCTCCGGCGTGCGCCTGGCGCGGCATTACACGCCAGCCATGGTCGAGCGGGGCTGGGGCCGGGTGATCTTCCTGTCCTCGGAATCCGGCATCGCCACCCCGGCGGACATGATCAATTATGGCGTGACCAAAAGCGCTAACCTCGCGGTCTCCCATGGCCTGGCCAAACGCCTGGCCGGCACCGGTGTAACGGTGAACGCCATCCTGCCGGGGCCGACCTTCACTGACGGTCTGGAAGACATGCTCAAGGACGCCACTGCACAGTCTGGCCGCAGTCCCCGTGAAGAAGCCGACGCCTTTGTGCGCAAGGCGCGTCCGACTTCAATCATTCAGCGTGTGGCCGATGTCTCGGAAGTGGCCAACCTGGTGGCGTATATTGCTTCTCCCCTGTCTTCGGCCACCACCGGCGCCGCGTTGCGGGTCGACGGCGGCGTGGTCGACAGCCTGGCGGTCTGAACCCCGGCGGTCAGAACTTGAATTTCCTTACCTTTAAAACGAGAGCATTTCCCATGGCAACTGCATCTGCATCCATCGACATCCCGGCTTCGGCCGATCAGGTCTGGCAATTGATCGGCGGCTTCGACTCGCTGCCCAAGTGGCTGCCGTTCATTCCCAAGAGCGTCATCAGTGAAGGCGGGCGTGTGCGCACCCTGCAAACCGCCGATGGCGAGGTGATCATCGAGCGCCTGCTATCGTTCGATGAGGCCGGCAAAACCTACAGTTACTCAATCGAGCAAGCGCCGTTCCCCGCCAGTGATTATGTGGCGACCATTCTGGTCGCGGCCCAGGGGCAGGGCGCTCGGGTGACCTGGTCGGGGCGCTTTAATCCCAAGGGCGTGACCGAGGCGGAAGTCGAAGCGTTTTTTGACGGGATTTACAAGGGTGGGCTGGAGGCGCTGCGGGGTAACTTTCCGGCCTGATCTAGTGGCGCTGAATGGTTAGAGGGTGGACCCAAAACCCTGTGGGAGCGGGCCGGCTCCGGGCGGCGTTCCGACGGAGGCTATCTCCCTGCTGGTGAGTTAATAGCGGATGTCTCCGAAACCTGTGGGAGCCTGGCTTGCCAGCGATGACTTTTTATCAGGCACTAGAAATTTTGCAGGTGTACATATCCATTCCCTCTGTGGGGGCTGATATAGGTTCCGCTCTTACAGCGGGTCACTTTGAAAAGCCCAAAGTAACCAAAGGCTCT
>NZ_JAVLSB010000010.1:0-78809 GCF_031583775.1 Pseudomonas rhizozeae | reverse complement strand
CGCCTGACCCACCGCCATCGCTGGCAAGCCAGCTCCCACCGTGATCTCCAGTGGTCATGCAATCAGGGCAACACACAAGTCCTGCGGCTGTGGCACTTAGGTCCGGCGCAGTTCCTCAATGGTTTCAATCAGGTCGTCGTAGGACACCGGTTTGCCGATGTGCCGGTCGAACCCGGATTTGCGGGCGTTTTCGATGTCGCTTTGCGCGCCGTAGCCGGTGAGGGCGATGGCCGGGATGTTTTGCACATGGGGCAGTTCGCGCAGGGCGAGCATCAGTTCGTGGCCGTTCATGACCGGCATGCCGACGTCGGAAATCACCACGTCGTAGCGCCCGGCCTTAGCCGCTTTCAGTGCTTCGACCGGTTGATCGAAAGCAATCACCTGGGCATCTTCCATCTCGAGCAGCAACTTCAGGGTCTCCAGCACTTCCGGCGAGTCATCAATCAGCAACACCGTCACCCCGGCCAGGCGCCCCGTCTGACGATCGCCAGGTGTCACCGCGGTGATTTCCGCTTCAGGATGGCTCAGCGGCATCAGAAGGGTGAAGGTACAACCCAAGCCAAGTCCGTCGGAGCTGACGTCAACGCTGCCGCCATGGGCCTCGGCCAGTTGCCGCACCAACGACAGGCCGATCCCCAAACCTTCCCGTTGATGGTTGGCGTGCTGATTGGCCGCCTGACCAAACAAATCAAACACCTCGTGCAAGCTCTGTTTATCGAGACCGACGCCGCTGTCCTTGACGTCCAGTCGCGCCATCTTGCCGTCCCGCGAAGCAATCAATTGCACAAGACCGTTGGCCGGAGTGAATTTCAGCGCGTTGCTCACCAGGTTCCAGATGATCTGTTCCAGGCGCGTCGGGTCGGCATCGATCACCAACGGCGCAGCATCGTCTGGCAAGTGCAAAGTGACACGGGCCGGGTGGTGGTCGTTGATCACCACTGTGTGCACATCCTGCAAGACCCGATTCAAATCCACCGCCAAGCGCTTGAGCTTCAGCTTGCCAGTGCGCACTCGTGCGACATCAAGCAAGTCGTCGATGATCCGCGCCTGGCTGTTCACTGCATCGCAAATGGTATTCACCGCTTTGGCGGCGGCGGTCACCGATTTGGTCACCGGCAAGCGCCGCAGCAATTCGGCATTGAGCTGGATCAGATTCAGCGGATGCTTGAGTTCATGGGACATGACCGCGAAGAACTCGTCTTTGAGATGGCTGGAACTCTGGGTTTGCGCCAGATGCAGCACTTGCTCCTCGTGTTGACGCCTGTGGCCGGTGAGATCGCGGCCAATTTTTACGTAGCCCTGCAAATGCTCGCCGCTGAGCAGCGTCATTTCGCCGCTGCAGAAGAAACGGCTACCGTCCTTGCGCAAATGCCAGCGTTCCTCTTCCCGTCGGCCATAGGTGCGGACCGCGTGCAGTTCGTTTTCCGGGATGCCGTCCGCACGATCGTCCGGGGAGAAAATGAAGTCGTAGTAAACACCCTCAGCCTCGGCCTTGCTGTAGCCGAAGATCAGCTCAGCGCCGGTGTTCCAGCTGGTGATCACCCCGTGTTCGTCCATGATGATGATCGCGTAGTCGCGGGTGCTCTCGGCCACCAGGCGCATGCGTTCTTCACCCACACGCAGGTCTTCTTCGGCGGCGCGGCGGCTGGTGATATCGATAAAGGTCAACACGGTACCGTCAATGCGATCTTCGCTGGAACGGTACGGCATTAGGCGGGCGATGTACCAGCGATTGTCGGTGCTACTGACTTCCCGTTCGATCATATTCAGCGAGTCGAACACCGCCACCGCGTCGCCGGGCAAGTCCGGGTAGTTCAGACGATGGGTGATGTCCAGCAGCGAGCGCCCGGTGTCCACTGGCAACATGCTGAAAATCTCAGTGGCCCTCGGGGTGAACCATTTGATGCGCATGCTGCGGTCGACAAACACCGTGGCAATGTCAGTGGAGGCGATCAGGTTGGTCAGGTAGTCGTTTATCTTGTCGGTTTCTTCAACCTTGGTCTTGAGCTCGTAGTTGACGGTGAGCAGCTCTTCGTTGATCGATTGCAGCTCTTCCTTGCTGGTTTCCAGCTCTTCGGTGGCCGAACGCAGCTCCTCGTTGATTGCCTGCATCTCCTCGTTCGACGCCTTGAGCTCCTCGCTGGAAACTTCGGCCTGTTCGATCGTGTCCTGCAGGTGCAACTTGGTCCGTTGCAGCTCGCGCTCCAGGCTCGACAGCACCTGGTTTTCAGTCTGGGTCGCGGCTTGCAATGCTTCGGTGGCGTCCACTTCGAGCTCTTCGAACACCACCAACACAAATTCGTTATCCGATTCTTCGTCGCGGTACGGTTGCGCGACCAAATCCACCAGGAAGTGCCGTTCCTCTCGCTTGAGGCTGACCTGGCGTGATTTGACCGCCGCGCCGCTCTGGTTCACCTGGAACAGGGTAGTGCGCAGTTCCAGACGCAATTGCGGGTGAATCAGCGTCAGCAGGTTGCGCGACAACTCACCGCCGACATGCCGCAGGAAACGTCCGGCACTCTCCGACATGTGCAGGATGTCGGCGTTGGCGTCGACGATCATGCTCGGCGGCGACGACCGCTCGATGGCGCGCTGATGGATGTCGGCGAACGAAACTTTGCGCGACACGCTGATTTCCGGTGCCTTGATCGACACATGACTGCGCACATAGCCACCGCGTGGCATGGTCGGCGTGCGGCGACTGCTGGCGGTGCCGTACTTGGCGCGGAAAATCCGGTTGCGCTTGTCCACCGGGGTAAACAGGTCATGGCAGGCGTCCGCCGACTCCGAAGAACCAAGGAATAGATAGCCGCCGGGGCGCAAGGCGAAGTGGAACATTTGCAGGATCTCGCGCTGCACTTCGCGGTCGAGGTAGATCAACAGGTTGCGGCAGACGATCAGGTCGATCTGCGAAAACGGCGGGTCCGACAACAGGCTGTGTTTGGCGAACAGCACACGCTCGCGGATCTCCTTGCGCATCCGATAGTGGTGGTCTTCCTTGATGAAATATTGGCGCAGTTTCGACGGCGGCACGTCGGTGACGATGGCCTCGCTGTAGACCCCGGTGCGGCCGGCGGCAATCGCCCGCTCATCAATGTCGGTGGCGAACACCTGCAATTTGGCGCTGCTGGCGTCCTGCTGTAGCTGGTCGGTGACCAGCATGGCCAAGGTGTAGGCTTCTTCGCCGGTCGAGCAGCCGGCGGACCAGACACGCACTTCCTCGGGCTCGGGGCTGCCGGGCTCCAAGGGCTTGATCAAATTGGGCAGTACGTCGCGTTCCAGCGCTTCGAAGGCTTCGCGATCACGGAAAAAATTGGTCACGCCGATCAGCATGTCCGCCAGCAGGGCCTTGGTTTCATCCGGATTATTTTGCAAAAACTGGTAATAGGCGCCGAGTTCAGGCTGCGAGGTGACCTGCATGCGCCGCTCGATACGTCGCAGCACGGTGGCCCGTTTGTAGTGCTTGAAATCGTGGCCGGTGCCACTGCGCAGTTGCACCAGAATGTCCTGCAGCAATTGCTCAGCCAGGGCCGCGTCATGGCCCGACAGCGGTGCAATGAATTGCAGTTCAGGGTTGTCGGCGGTGGGCAGGCGAATTTCCCGGGAATTGCGCCACAGCTCCATGAGTTTCTGCGGCATTTCGACAACGGGTAACACCAAATCGACGTTGCGGGTTTCGATGGCAGCGTTGGGCATGCCGTCGAACTCAGCGTCTTCCGGCGCCTGGGCGATGGTCACACCGCCCTGTTCCTTGATTCGCGACAGGCCCACGGCGCCGTCGGAACCGGTGCCGGACAGCACCACGCAGAAGGCGCGCTCTTGATGCGCGTTGGCCAGGTCGCGGAAGAACAGGTCGATGGCCACGCGCGCACCTTCGCGCTTGTTAACCTGGCTGACCCGCAAAAAGCCATCGTCCATTTCCAGCTGCTGCGCCGGCGAAATCACATAAACATGGTTGCGTTCGATCGCCACGGTTTCGCTGACTTGCAGCACCGGCATGTCGGTGACTTCCTGGATGATCTTGTCGGCAATGCTGAGATGATCGGGCGACAGGTGCAGGATGATCACAAACGCCATGCCGTTGTCTTTGGGCATGTTCTCGAACAACAGCTTGATCGCCTGCAATCCGCCGGCGGACGCCCCTATCCCCACCACCGGGAAGTCCAGATGACTAGGCTGTGCACCTTTTTCCAGTGAAGCGGAATCGGGCTGTTTCGAAGAAGACGTCATGTGTATGCCTTAGGGACGGCGCCGGGGCTTGATGCCCCGGCCGAGCCAATTCTAAATACCTGTTGGCGAAGGATAATCCGGTTGAGCGTAGATAGCGAAACCGCGTTGGACCAGAGCAAGACAAGCGGCCGGAGCCGCTTGTTGAATTGGTGAGGGAGGGTGAAGCGTTACAGCCATCTTCAACCCAGCGGCGTGCGCAGATATTCCGGCGTCAGCACGTTGAACCACAGCAGGATCATTTTCACCAGAATGGTCACCAGCACCAGCAAACCCACGCCCCAGACGCTTGCCGAGTACAACAGGCCCTGTTCTTTCTTGATGTGCATGAAGGTCGGCAAGCCGACGAACAACAGGAACGTCGAATAGGCGCCTGCCGCCATCAGTACCATGATCGCCAACCAGCGGCTCGGGTAGAGGCCGGCAATACCGGCGAGAAATAACGGCGTGGCGGTGTAGGTCGCAAAACCGATGCACTGATTAAGTGTTGGCCGGGCCTCGAAGGTGCGGGACATCCAGCGGATAAACGCGCCTATTACCGCAACACCGGCGAGAATCGTCACGTACAGCAGCGCGCAGAGTTGCAGCGCGCTGGCGCTGCTGAGCTTGACCGTTTCGTTTTCCGCCAGGCTCCAGCCGACCTGGGTGGTACCGATGAACAGGCAGACCGTAGGAATCAGCGCCAGCAGCAGCAAGTGCGCCAGATAATGACGCGGATGCGCTTCTTCTTCGTGACGAATGTCCGTCCAGGCGAAGTTGGGCTGGGTAAACAGTTTGACGATAGGCGCGGACATGATCACCTCCAAATGCTGTATGGCCCGCCAATTGGGCGCTCTACGGGTTTTGAGGCATGCCCTGGCGGCGCAGTTCATTTTTTATGCAGGGCAGGGCGAACAGCGTCGCCGCTGCCCATGCAGCTTTTAAAGGATCGGTTTGCCACCGGTCACGGCATACCGTGAACCCGAGGTGTAACTGGACTCGTCCGAGGCCAGCAGCACGTAGATCGGCGCTACCTCCACCGGTTGCCCAGGACGGCCGAGCGGAGTTTCGCCGCCAAAATTCTCGACATCTTCATCGGTCATGGTCGCGACGATCAGCGGCGTCCAGATCGGCCCCGGCGCCACGCTGTTGACCCGAATGCCTTTTGGCCCGAGCAACTGCGCCAAGCCACCGGTAAAGTTGGCGATCGCGCCTTTGGTGGTGGCGTAGGCCAGCAACGTCGGCTTGGGCATGTCGGAGTTGACCGAACTGGTGTTGATGATCGAGGCACCGGGTTTCATGTGCTTCACCGCAGCCTGGCAAATCCGGAACATGGCAGTGATGTTGATATCGAAGGTTTTCACCCATTCATCGTCGCTGATGTCTTCGAAGTTTTCGTGGGTCATCTGGAACGCCGCGTTGTTTACCAGTACGTCGAGGCGGCCGAAGTGTTCGAGGGTGTCGTCGACCACTTTCTGGCACTCGGCTTTTTGCGCCAGATCGCCGGGCAGCAGTAGGCACTGACGACCGGCCTGTTCGACCCAGCGCGCGGTTTCCTGGGCATCTTCGTGTTCGTCGAGATAGGCAATCGCCACGTCAGCGCCTTCTCGGGCAAAGGCAATCGCCACCGCGCGACCGATGCCGCTGTCGGCGCCGGTGATCAAGGCAATCTTGTTCGCCAGGCGGCCCGAGCCTTTATAGCTCTGCTCACCACAATCGGGGTACGGCTCCATCTTGCGCTGGCTACCGGGCACTGATTGCGGCTGCGGGCGGAATGGCGGGCGGGGATAGTCAGTCATCATGAATCTCCTGTCAGCAAAGCAACGAAATCGCGGGTCAGTACCGCTCGTGGAGGGTTGACCCAAGGCTTTTGATGGGAGTTCGGTTGGATGTGTCGGCAGTCGGATGAGGTGCAGCATGGAGATCGTTCCCACGCCGCGCGCGGGAACGCCTTGTCATCAGCGGGCCAGCAGGGCGCGTTCCATTCGTGCCAGGCCTTCTTCGAGCAGTGCGCGTGGGCAGCCGAAATTAAGGCGCACGAACTGTTGGGCGTGGTCGCCGAAGTCCAGGCCAGGGCTGAGGCCGACTTTGGCTTGATGGAGGAAAAACTGCTGTGGGTTATCGAGCTCGAGCGCCGAGCAGTCGAGCCAGGCCAGGTAGGTGCCTTGCGGGATAGTCATGGTGACGCCGGGCAGACGTGTTTTCACGGCTTGCACCAGGAAATCCCGATTACTTTGCAGGTAAGTTTTCAATGCGTTCAACCACGGGCCACCCTCGCTGTAGGCGACGCGGGTGGCTTCCATGCCCAGCGGGTTGACGCTGTCGACCATGCCGCAACGGGCGTGGTTGACTCTCTCACGCAGGGCGGTGTCCTGGATGATCATGTAGGAGGTTTTCAGCCCGGCGATATTGAACGCCTTGCTCGCCGACATCAGGGTGACGGTGCGCTTGGCGATGGCCGGGCTGAGGGATGCAGTGGGGGTGTGCACACGGCCGTCGAAGCACAGCTCGGCATGGATTTCATCGGAGATGATCCAGGCGTCCTGTTGCAGGCAGATATCGGCCACCGCTTGCAGTTCGTCCCGGGGGAAGACCTTGCCGACCGGGTTGTGCGGGTTGCTCAGCAGCAAGGCACCACCACCGGACAGGCTCTCGCGCAGGGTGTCCAGGGGGGTAGTGTAGGTGCCGTCGACTTGTGCGACGAATTCCAGTTCCACCTTGTTCAAGCCCCAATGCCCCGGCGCATGCCGCAGCGGCGGGTAGTTGGGGGTTTGCACCACGACGTTCTGCTGTGGCTGCACAAGCGCTTTCAGCGCCATGTTGACCCCGGACTCGACCCCAGGCAGGAAGATCAATTCTTGCGGCTGCACGTCCCAGGCGTACTTGGCCCATAAATCGGCAACGATCGCTTCGCGCAGGTCCTGTTGCGGCACGCTGTAGCCGACCATCGGGTGTTCCAGGCGTTTTTGCAGGGCCTGGATAATCACCGGCGGCGCAGCGAAATCCATGTCGGCGACCCACATCGGCAAGACATCGGCCGGGTAACGGCTCCATTTGCTGCTGCCGGTGTTGTGGCGGTCGTACACCTGGTCGAAGTCGAAAGTCATGCGTGGTCTCAAAATACGGAGGGTAGTGATGGCGGGCATGATAGCTGCCAACCGCACGAGGGCGGAACCATTCTTGTGGGGGCAAGCCTGTTCGCGAAGCGGCGGGTCAGGTGAGTAGGCTGGCAGGGATGACGCCATCGCTGGCAAGCCAGCTCCCATAGGGGCGCCAACAGCCTTAAGCGATAGGCGACAAGCTGCAAGCTGCAAGCCCGACGGTCGGTTTTCATCTTGCACCCCGGCCAGCCTTGGCTAGGCTTGAGGCTGTCGGTTGCGACAGCGCCGGCATCCGTGATTGTCCAGAATCCCCGGCAACGTACCGGGTATCCACCTGATCAGGAGTGCACGATGGATCTCAGCCGTCGTCAGTTCTTCAAGGTCGCTGGTATCGGCCTTGCAGGCTCGAGCCTGGGCGCGTTGGGCATGGCCCCGACGCTGGCCTTCGCCGAGCAGGTGCGCCACTTCAAGCTCGCCCACACCCATGAAACCCGCAACACCTGCCCGTATTGCTCGGTCGGCTGCGGCTTGATCATGTACAGCCAGGGCGATGCGGCGAAGAATGTCGCGCAACACATCATCCATATCGAGGGCGACGCCGATCATCCGGTCAATCGCGGCACCCTGTGCCCGAAAGGCGCGGGCCTGCTCGACTTCATTCACAGCCCCAGCCGCTTGCAGTACCCGGAAATACGCAAGGCCGGGAGCAATGAATGGACGCGGATTTCCTGGGATGAGGCCCTGGACCGCGTGGCCGACCTGATGAAGGCCGACCGCGACGCCAACTTCATCGAGAAAAACGCCAAGGGCGAGACCGTCAACCGCTGGCTGACCACGGGTTTCCTCGCGGCATCGGCAGCGTCCAACGAAGCGGGCTACATCACCCACAAAGTGATTCGCAGCCTCGGCATGCTGGGGTTCGATAACCAGGCGCGTGTCTGACACGGCCCGACGGTGGCAAGTCTTGCCCCGACGTACGGCCGTGGTGCCATGACCAATACCTGGACGGATATCGCCAACGCGAATCTGATCCTGGTGATGGGCGGCAACGCAGCAGAAGCACACCCTTGCGGTTTCAAATGGGTGACCGAAGCCAAGGCGCATAACGCAGCCCGACTGATCGTGGTCGACCCGCGTTTTACCCGCACCGCCTCGGTGGCCGACTATTACGCGCCGATCCGCACCGGCACTGACATTGCCTTCATGGGCGGCTTGATCAATTACCTGCTGACGGAAGACAAAATCCAGCACGAATACGTGCGCAGCTACACCGACATGTCGTTCATCGTCAGCGCTGGGTATGGCTTCGAAGACGGCATTTTCAGCGGCTACGACGTCGCTAAGCGCAATTACACTGACAAGTCCGGCTGGAGTTATGAACTGGGTGAAGACGGTTTTGTGAAGGTCGACCCGACCCTGCAAGACCCGCGCTGCGTCTACCAGTTGATGAAAGCCCACTACAGCCGTTACAGCATCGACCTGGCCAGCCAGATTTGCGGCATGCCAGTGGAAGCGATGAGGAAGATCTGGGAAGAGATCGCCACCTGCTCGCAACCGGGCAAGACCATGACGATCCTCTATGCCCTTGGCTGGACCCAGCACTCCATCGGCTCGCAGATCATCCGCAGCGCGGCGATGGTGCAACTGCTGCTGGGCAACGTCGGCATGCCGGGTGGCGGGGTCAATGCCTTGCGCGGCCACTCCAACATCCAGGGCCTGACCGACCTCGGCCTGCTCTCCAACTCGCTGCCGGGTTACCTGACCCTGGCGGTGGACGCCGAGCAGGACTACAACGCCTACATCGCCAAGCGCACGCTCAAACCACTGCGGCCAGGGCAACTGTCGTACTGGCAGAATTACGGCAAGTTCCACGTCAGCCTGATGAAAGCCTGGTACGGCGCCAATGCCACCGCCGAGAACCACTGGGGCTACGACTACTTGCCGAAGCTCGACCTGCCGAGCTACGACATCCTGCGCATGTTCGAAATGATGGGCGAAGGCAAGGTCAACGGGTACATGTGCCAAGGCTTCAACCCGATTGCCGCGTTACCGGATAAAAATCGGGTGATGAAGGCACTGGCCAAGCTCAAATGGCTGGTGATCATGGACCCGCTGGCCACCGAAACCTCGGAGTTCTGGAAAAACGTCGGGCCGTACAACGACGTCAGCACCGCCGACATCCAGACCGAAGTCATTCGCCTGCCCACCACCTGCTTCGCCGAGGAGGACGGCTCGCTGGTCAACAGCAGTCGATGGCTGCAATGGCACTGGAAAGGTGCGGACGGGCCGGGAGAAGCGCGCACCGACGTGAACATCATGGCGGAGCTGTTCCTGCGCCTGCGTCAGCGTTATCAGGCCAACGGCGGCGCCTATGCCGAGCCGCTGCTGAAACTGTCGTGGCCGTACAAGATTGCCGATGAGCCATCACCGGAAGAGCTGGCCAAGGAAATCAACGGCGCCGCCACCACCGACTTCACCGACGCCACTGGCGCGGCGATCAAGGGCGGCGCGCAATTGGCGGGCTTCGGTTTGCTCAAGGATGACGGCAGCACCGCGTCCGGCTGCTGGATTTTCTGCGGCAGCTGGACCGAGACCGGCAACCAGATGGCTCGGCGTGACAACAGCGATCCGTTCGGCATGAAGCAACACCAAGGCTGGGCCTGGGCCTGGCCGGCCAACCGGCGGATTCTCTACAACCGCGCCTCTTGCGATCCGCAAGGCAAGCCATGGGCCGAGAACAAACGCCTGGTGTGGTGGAACGGCAAGGCCTGGGGCGGCACCGATGTGCCGGATTTCAAGGCTGACTCGGCGCCGCAGGACGGCATGAACCCGTTCATCATGAATCCCGAGGGCGTCGCGCGGTTCTTTGCCGTCGACAAGATGAACGAAGGGCCATTCCCCGAGCATTACGAACCCTTCGAAACGCCGATCGGCATCAACCCGTTGCACCCTCAAAATAAAAACGCCACCAGCAACCCGGCGGCGCGAATCTTCGATTCAGTGTGGCCGAGCCTCGGCGTGGCCAAGGATTACCCCTATGCAGCCACCAGTTACCGGCTCACCGAGCATTTCCACTTCTGGAGCAAACACGCCCGGCTCAACGCGATCGCCCAGCCGGAGCAATTCGTCGAGATCGGTGAAGTGCTGGCGAACGAGAAGGGCATCGTGGCGGGCGACAAGGTGCGTGTCAGCAGCAAGCGCGGCTTTATCGAAGCGGTGGCGGTGGTGACCAAACGCATCCGGCCGTTACAGGTCAACGGCCAGGTGGTGCACCACATTGGCATTCCGTTGCACTGGGGTTTCACCGGCCTGACGCGTCACGGCTACCTGACCAACACCCTGGTGCCGTTCCTCGGCGATGGTAATTCACAAACCCCGGAATCGAAGTCGTTCCTGGTCAACGTGGAGAAAGCCTAGATGGCCAGCCAAGACATCATTGCCCGTTCGGCCACCACCACGGTGTCACCCTCCGTGCGCCACCAGGACCCGGTGGCGAAGCTGATCGACACCACCAAGTGCATCGGCTGCAAGGCCTGCCAAGTCGCCTGCTCGGAATGGAACGAGCTGCGCGACGAGGTCGGCCATAGCCTCGGCACCTACGACAACCCCCAGGACCTCACGGCCGAGACCTGGACCCTGATGCGCTTTACCGAACACGAAACCGACGCCGGTAACCTCGAATGGCTGATCCGCAAGGACGGCTGCATGCACTGCGCCGAGCCCGGTTGCCTGGCCGCGTGCCCGAGCCCTGGCGCAATCATCAAGCACGCCAACGGCATCGTCGATTTCGATCAGGATCACTGCATCGGTTGCGGTTATTGCATCACCGGTTGCCCATTCAATATTCCGCGCATCTCGCAAAAGGACCACAAGGCCTACAAGTGCACATTGTGCTCCGACCGCGTGGCCGTTGGCCTGGAGCCGGCCTGCGTAAAAACTTGCCCTACCGGCGCCATCGTCTTCGGCAGCAAGGACGACATGAAGGAACACGCCGCCGAGCGCATCGTCGACCTGAAAAGTCGCGGCTTCGAGAACGCCGGCCTGTACGACCCGCCCGGTGTTGGCGGCACCCACGTGATGTACGTGCTGCACCACGCCGACACGCCGCAGGTGTACGCCGGGTTGCCGAATGCGCCGGTGATCAGCCCGATGGTGGCGCTGTGGAAAGGCGTCAGCAAACCCCTGGCCTTGCTGGCCATGGGCGCGGCAGTGCTGGCGGGGTTCTTCCACTATGTGCGGGTTGGCCCGCAACGGGTCGAGGAAGACGAAGTGCCGGTACGGCCTGATCCGGCGGTGCATCAGGTCGATCCGTCGGTGCACCTCTATGACCCGCGCGGACCGGAGGATCGGCCATGATTCGCAAACCCATCCTGCGTTACACGTCCAACCAGCGGACCAATCACTGGCTGGTGGCGATTCTGTTTTTCATGGCGGCATTGTCCGGGCTGGCGCTGTTTCACCCGGCACTGTTCTGGCTCAGCCATTTGTTCGGCGGCGGGCCGTGGACGCGCATCCTGCACCCGTTCATGGGCGTGGCGATGTTCGTGTTTTTCCTCGGTCTGGTACTGAGTTTCTGGCGGCGTAACCTGTTCATCCGCAACGATGGTGTGTGGCTCAAGCGCATCGACCGGGTAATCCGCAACGAAGAGGAGGGCGTGCCGCCGATCGGCAAGTACAACCCCGGGCAGAAGCTGCTGTTCTGGACCCTGCTGCTGTGCATGCTGGTGCTGCTGTTCAGCGGGCTGGTGATCTGGCGCGCGTACTTCAGCGTGTATTTCGGCATCAGCAGCATTCGCTTCGCCATGCTGCTGCATGCTTTGGCCGGGTTTGTGCTGGTGTTGAGCATCATCGTGCACATTTACGCCGGGATCTGGATCAAAGGCTCGGTCAGCGCCATGTTGCACGGTTGGGTCAGCCGCGCCTGGGCGAAGAAACACCATGAACTCTGGTACCGCGAAGTGACCCGCGACGAACAGCCCGACCCGCAGAAAAGGATGAGGCCTTGAGGACGATTCTCGAACCCGGACAGATCGAAGCCGCCGCCAGTTCGCCGCCGTTTCTGCAGCGGCCACCGGCGGATCTGTTTCACCTGCGGGCGTTGCGTCTGGAACACTTGGCTGAAGGGCATCCGATGGCATTGTATCTGCGGCTGATCGCCGGGTTGTGTCGCGTGCAGCAAAGTCTGCTGGACCAGCCCCCCAGCACCGTCGCCCCGGATCCGCTGCGGATCGCGCAATGCCTGGAGCACGGCTTGCCGCCGTTCGCCGCCGAGAGCCTGGTGCGCGAGGGCGCCTGGTTGCCGTTCCTCGAAGCTTTGTTGCGACGTTACGACGCGGCGGCAAATCCAGCGGTGGCCAACGCGGTGTCGACCCTGCACAACGCCGAGCCGGGGCAGCAGAAGAGTTGGGCACTGGCGCTGGTCTGTGGGCAGTATGCGATGCTGCCAGCGGCGCTGGTGCCGCTTCTCGGCGCAGCTCTTCAAGCGGCGTGGAGCCATTGGCTGTTGAGCACGCCCACTCTGGAGCTGAAGCCCGGCGACAGCCTCAGCCAATGCCCGTGCTGTGGCTCGCCGGCCATGGCCGGGGTGATTCGCCAGCGCGGCAAGTTCAATGGTTTGCGCTATCTGGTGTGCTCGTTGTGTGCCTGCGAATGGCACGTGGTGCGGGTCAAATGCGTGTACTGCGAACAAAGCAAAGGCTTGGATTACCTGAGCCTGGAAGATGATCGTCACGCCGCCAACCAAGCGCCGTTACGTGTGGAAGTCTGCCCCGGCTGCAACAGTTACCTGAAGCTGCTGTACCTGGAAAACGACGCCGAGGCCGAAGCCTTGTCCGCCGATTTGAGCAGCCTGTTGCTGGACATGCGTCTGGAGCAGGAGGACTATCAGCGTCCCGCGCCGAATCTGCTGTTGGCGCCAGGAGGCGACTGAACAACGGTCTACACTGAGCCTCGACGGTCCATTTGCCTGCGGAGCCTTCGATGTCCTCCAGTGTTTCCCCTGCAGTCGCGCGTTTGCCCTCGATCGACAGCCTGTTGCGTGATCCCGCTTGCCAGCCATTGGCCGAACGCTACGGCCGCGACGCCTTGCTCGCCAGCCTGCGGCAATTGCTCGATGACGTGCGCGAGCCGGTGCGCCACGGCCAGTTAGGCGCTGCGGAGCTGAGTCCGGCGGTGTTGGCGGGGCGGGTCGCTGAACGCTTGGCGATCCAGCACCGTAGCCGGGTGCGGCGGGTGTTCAACCTCACCGGCACGGTGCTGCACACCAACCTCGGCCGGGCGCTGTTGCCGGACGAAGCCATCGAAGCGGTTCAGATCGCCGCGCGCTACCCGCTGAACCTGGAATTCGACCTGGGCAGCGGCAAACGAGGTGACCGCGACGAGTTGATCGAAGGGCTGATCCGCGACCTGACCGGCGCCGAGGCCGTGACCGTGGTCAACAACAATGCCGCTGCGGTACTGCTGACCCTCAATAGCCTGGGGGCGCGCAAGGAAGGCATCATTTCCCGTGGCGAGTTGATCGAAATCGGCGGCGCTTTCCGCATTCCCGACATCATGGCCCGTGCCGGGGTCAAACTGCACGAGGTCGGCACCACCAACCGCACCCACGCCAAAGATTACGAAGCGGCGATCAACCCGCGCAGCGGCCTGCTGATGCGCGTTCACGCCAGCAACTATCACATCGACGGCTTCACCGCGCGGGTGCCGACTGCCGAGCTCGCCGAGCTGGCGCACCGGCACGGCTTGCCGCTGCTTGAAGACCTCGGCAGCGGCAGTCTGCTGGACCTCACACGGTGGGGCCTCCCGGCCGAACCGACAGTGCGCCAGGCGCTGCTGGATGGCGCCGACATTGTCACTTTCAGCGGCGACAAACTGCTCGGCGGACCGCAGGCCGGGTTGATCGTGGGGCGCAAAGAGCTGATCGGCAAAATCAAGAAAAACCCGCTGAAACGGGCGTTGCGGGTCGACAAATTGACCCTCGCTGCGCTGGAAGCAGTGTTGGGGCTTTATCGCAATCCCGATCGCCTGGCCGAGCGTTTACCCAGCTTGCGACTGTTGACCCGGCCACAAGTCGACATCCTCGCCCAAGCCGAGCGCCTGCAACCGCTGTTCGCCGCCACCCTGGGCGCTGGTTGGGCGGTCAGCGCGGTGCCAGCGCTGGGGATGATCGGCAGCGGCAGCCAACCGGTGGCGCGCTTGCCCAGTGCCGCGCTGTGCCTGCGGCCGCTGACCAGCAAACGCTTGCGGGGCCGGCAGCTACACGGCTTGGAAGCGCACTTGCGTGACTTGCCGATCCCCGTGCTCGGCCGTGTCGACGACGATGCGCTGTGGCTGGACCTGCGGCAACTGGACGACGAGGACGGCTTTCGCGGGCAACTCGGTCACCTCGCTGAGGAGGCCAACCGGTGATAGTCGGCACCGCCGGGCATATCGATCACGGCAAAACCGCGTTGCTTCAGGCCCTGACCGGGCAACAGGGTGACCGCCGCCGCGAGGAGCGTGAGCGCGGCATGACCATCGACCTCGGCTATTTGTACGCCCAGCTGGAGCCGGACGCGGGCCTGACCGGGTTTATCGACGTGCCGGGGCATGAGCGCTTCACCCACAACATGCTCGCCGGCGCCCAAGGCATCGATCTGGTGTTGTTGGTGGTGGCGGCCGATGACGGGGTGATGCCGCAAACCCGCGAGCATCTGGCGATTGTCGAATTGCTGGGGATTGCCCGTGCCATGGTGGCGATCAGCAAGATTGATCGGGTAGACCCTGCACGGCTGGCGCTGGTGCGCCAACAGATCAGCACGCTGCTGGCGCCCGGCCCCTATGCCGATGCGCCGTTGCTGGCGCTGTCGAGCGTGACCGGGGAGGGCGTCGACGCCTTGCGCGAGGCACTGCTGGAGGTGCAGCGCGAGGTTCGGGCGCGCCCGGTGGCCGGTGGCTTTCGCCTGGCGATTGATCGAGCGTTCAGCGTGGCGGGCGCCGGGATTGTGGTCACAGGTACCGCACTGGCCGGGCAGGTGACGGTGGGCGACATGCTGCTGCTTGGCGCTCAGGGCAAACCGGTGCGGGTGCGCGGCCTGCATGCGCAGAACCAGGCCGCCGAGGTCGCCGTCGCCGGGCAACGGGTGGCGCTGAATCTCAGCGCCGAACGCCTGGCCCTGGACCAGATTCATCGCGGCGATTGGCTGGTGGCGGACGGGTTGTTTGCGCCGACCCAACGGCTCGACATCGAGATGCAGCTGCTGGCCAGCGAAGCCAGCGCATTCGAGCATTTTCGTGGCGTGCACCTGCACCTCGGCACCCAAGACGTCACCGCTCGGGTGGCCTTGCTCGAAGGTACGCAACTGATGCCCGGCGGGCGGATGCTCGCGCAATTACTGGTGAACGCGCCAGTGCAGGCGGTGCATGGCGATCCCTTGATCCTGCGCGATCAGAACGCCCAGCGCACCCTCGGCGGCGGTCGCGTGCTTGACCCCTTTGCCCCCGCCCGACAACGGCGCAGTCATGAGCGCCTGGCGCAATTGCATACCCTGGCGACATGCGCAAGCCTTGAGCAGGCGCTGCCCACCTTGCTCGCCTACAGCGCCACCGGCCTCGACCCGCAGCGGTTGGCGCAGCAGTTCAATCGTCCCGCCGCGACCTGGCAATTGCCTGACGCGGTGCGGCTGATCCATACCCGTCAAGGCGCTCGGCTGTTCAGCACCGAGCGCTGGGACTTGTTGAAAACCGAGTTGCTGGACCAATTGGCGCGTTTCCACGAGCAGGAGCCGGACCACACCGGACCTGATCGCGACCGCTTGCGGCGTTTCGCCGGCACGGCACTGGAGCGCCCTGCGTTCCTGAGCCTGGTCGACGAAGCGCTGGCCAGCGGCGCGATGGTCGCGAGTGGTCCGTGGTTGCACCTGCCGGCGCATCAGGTCCGGTTGACCGAAGGGGAAGAGGCATTGTGGGCATTGCTTGTGCCGCTGCTGAACGCCGCGCAGTTCGATCCGCCATGGGTGCGCGATCTGGCGCGCAGCGTGCACAGTGACGAGGCCTCGGTACGGGCGCTGTTGCGCAAACTGGCGCGGTTGGGGCGTGTGCATCAAGTGGTGCGCGACCTGTTCTACCCGGAGCCGACAGTGCGTCGATTGGCGGCTATGCTTGTGCAACTGGCGGCGCTGGAGCCGGTGATCCAGGTGGCGGCGTTCCGCGATGCGGTGGGACTGGGGCGCAAGCGCAGTGTGCAGATTCTCGAATATTTCGACCGCATTGGCCTGACCCGGCGCTTGGGCGACAAGCGCCAGATCCGCGCCGACAACGCCCTGGCTCTGAGGACCGGGGCTTGAGTTTCAAGGAAGGCAATCGCGCCCGGTGGCGCGGCCGGGCTTCAAACCCGGTTGGGGACGGCATCCGTTCCCGGGCATGTTCGACTCCTGCTGCCTTCCGCCAGTCAACAACGAAGATGAACAGCCTTTGTGGCGAGTGGGCCAGTAGGGATCAGCGGCAGGCGTAGCAGAATGAGCTTTGCGCATCGGCACTCATGTCGAAGTCATAGCCACTGTCCGCCAAGGAGCGGTTCTGCCGCAGGCGATCGGAACCGCCTTCAGCCACTTGATTGCGCTCACGCAACCGCTCCGCACCACCCTCGGCCACTTGATTCTGCTTCAATCGATCCGAACCGTCTGACGCAACGGCATTGCGCTCACGCAACCGCTCCGCGCCACCTTCAGCCACTTGGTTCTGCTTCAGGCGATCAGAGCCGTCCGACGCCACTGCATTGCGCTCACGCAACCGCTCCGCGCCGCCCTCAGCCACTTGATTCTGTTTCAATCGATCCGAGCCATCCTGCGCGACGGTTTTGGCGGACGTTTTGGGCGTGCTGTGTTGAATCAGCGGTTGGGCGGCATCTTCGCTACCGGCGCGGCCGATGCCGGTGTCGGACAGTGCTTCGGCGGCGTGGGAGGTCAGGGCGAGCAGGCTGCTGCTGGCGAGGAACGCCAGGGCCAATAGGGATTTGCGGGTATTCATTGGGTTCACCATCAAGTCAAGACAGGCAGGGAGGGTGGGGCGACTGCGATCAGTCGCAAGATCAGTCGGCCAACCAATCACGTGGCCATGGCATCAGTGTAAAGAGCCTGATAACGGCGTCACTTATGCCTTGGTGCCCGACGGGAATACATGGGTGTGATTGCCCTCATACCGAAGTATGAGCGGCGCAATCTGCACTTTTATATCGCCGCGCGATCCGGTCACGCACCAACTCAAGGCAACCTCGCTGATTCCGGCCAACAGCAATGTCGCCCTGATAAAAAGCCCCGGCCCCGCCAACCACGTGGCCTGCACGGCATCCCGCCAGTGTCTGTCCGGGGACTGGCACAAACGCTGCAAGGTCATGTTCAGGTCCACCGTGAACGCAATCGAGTGGACGGCTCCATCGGTCAACGACGATCGACCAGCCTTCAAGGCTTGGGAGCGACAGCGGTGAATCAGGCACAGAGGCCCGGTTGCACACCGTATACGAACAGGCAAAGACGCCTGGAACCGCAAGGTTTCAGGCGTTTTTTTTTGCTTTTTTGAACCGTGAAAGGCTTGGGCAGGGTGCTTTTATGAATTGCAATGTGGCCTCGTTGAACCCGCAGCAAACATTGATCGTCATCGGTAACGGCATGGTCGGCCATCATTGCGTCGAGCAATTGGTCGAGCGCGGCGCGCTGAATCACTACCAGGTGCACGTTTACAGTGAAGAACCGATGCGCGCCTACGACCGTGTGCATCTGTCCGAATACTTCGGCGGTCGCGATGCCGAATCACTGGCCCTCGGCGACGCAGCGCTGTACCAGACCCCCGGCGTAACCTTGCATCTCGGCGTGCCAGTGCTGCAGATCGATCGTTCGCGGCGCGAGGTCATCACCGCCCATGGCGCCGTGGGTTACGACAAACTGGTGCTGGCCACCGGTTCCTATCCGTTCGTGCCGCCGATTGAAGGCGCCGAGGGTGATTCGCGGCTGGTCTATCGCACTCTGCAAGACCTCGACGGCATCCGCGCCGCTGCAGCCAACGCCCGACGCGGCGTGGTGGTTGGCGGCGGCTTGCTCGGCCTCGAAGCGGCGAACGCACTGAAATCCCTCGGGCTCGAAGCTCACGTCGTCGAATTCGCCCCACGACTGATGCCGGTGCAACTGGACGAGCAGGGCGGTCGTGCCTTGAAAGACCGCATCGAGATGCTCGGGGTCGGCGTGCATTTGTCCCGTGGCACCCAGTCGATCAGCGCCGGCAGCGAGTACCGCTACCGGATGAATTTTGCCAATGACGAATTCCTCGAAACCGACTTGATCGTGTTCTCCGCCGGTATTCGTCCGCAGGACAGCCTGGCCCGTGCCAGCGGCCTGGAGCTCGGCGCACGCGGCGGTGTGGCGATTGACGATGAGTGCCGCAGCAGCGATCCGCACATCTACGCCATCGGCGAATGCGCGGCGTGGAATGGCAGCGTGTTTGGCCTGGTCGCGCCGGGTTACCAGATGGCCCGAGGCGTCGCCGCGTTGCTGTGTGGCGAACACGTCCAGCCGTTTGCCGGCGCCGACATGTCGACCAAACTGAAACTGCTCGGGGTCGACGTCGGTTCCATTGGCGATGCTCATGGGCAGACGCCGGGTTCGCGCAGCTACCAGTTCATCGACGAGACCTCGGCCAGCTACCGCCGTCTGGTGGTCGATGCCGACGGCAAGAAAGTCCTTGGCGCGGTGCTGGTGGGCGACAACAGCTACTACGACACCTTGCTGCAATACATGCAGAACGGCATCAACCTGCCAGCGGACGCGGCGAGCCTGATCCTGCCCACCAGCGAAGGCGCGCCGACCCTCGGTCCTGGCGCCTTGCCGGATGCGGCCACCATTTGCTCCTGCCACAACGTCAGCAAGGGGTCGATTTGCTCGGCCATTGACGGCGGCTGCACCGACCTCGGCCAGCTCAAGTCGCAGACCAAGGCCTGCACCGGTTGCGGCGGTTGCGCGGCGCTGCTCAAGCAAGTGTTCGAACACGAACTGATCGCCCGTGGTGTCAGTGTCGACAAGAGCCTGTGCGAACACTTCGCTTTCACCCGGCAGGAGCTGTATGCCCTGGTGCGGGTCGAGGGCATCATCAGTTTCGATGAACTGCTGGCCAAGCACGGTCGCGGGCATGTCGGTTGCGATGTGTGCAAACCGGCGGTGGGCTCGATCCTCGCGTCGTGCTGGAACCAGCCGATCATGGATGCCTCGCTGGTGCCGTTGCAGGACACCAACGACACCTTCATGGCCAACATGCAAAAGAACGGCACCTACTCGGTGGTGCCACGGATACCGGGCGGTGAAATCACTGCCGACAAACTGATTGTGATCGGTCAGGTCGCGAAGAAATACGACCTCTACACCAAGATCACCGGCGGCCAGCGCATCGACCTGTTCGGCGCGCAGTTGCATCAGTTACCAGAAATCTGGGCCGAGTTGATCGAAGCCGGCTTCGAGACCGGGCATGCCTATGGCAAGTCGACGCGCACGGTGAAATCCTGCGTCGGCAGCACCTGGTGCCGTTATGGCGTGCAGGACAGCGTGCAAATGGCCTTGACCATCGAGGACCGCTACAAGGGCTTGCGCTCGCCGCACAAACTCAAATTCGCGGTCTCCGGTTGCACCCGCGAATGCGCCGAGGCACAGAGCAAGGACGTCGGCGTCATTGCCACCGAGAAAGGCTGGAACCTGTACCTGTGTGGCAACGGCGGCATGCGCCCGCGCCACGCGGAACTGTTCGCCACCGACCTGGATGACGACACGCTGATCCGCTACATCGATCGCTTCCTGATGTTCTACATCCGCACCGCCGACAAGCTGCAACGCACCTCAGTGTGGCGCGAGTCGCTGGAAGGTGGCCTGGACTTCCTCAAGGACGTGATCATCCACGATAGCCTGGGCCTGGGCGCCGAACTGGAAGCGCAAATGCAACTGGTGGTCGACCGCTACGAATGCGAATGGGCCAACGCCCTCAAAGACCCGGAAAAACTCAAGCGCTTCCGCACCTTCGTCAACGACAAACGCCCGGACCCGGACATTCATTTTGTCGAAGAACGTGGCCAGCGTCGGCCGATCATGGCCGCTGAACTGAATCTGATTCCCGTGACCCTGGAGGTGCTGTAATGAGTCCGCTCAATAGCCAACGTGTGGTGGCTGCAGAAACCTGGCAAACCGTGTGCAGCCAGAGCGACCTGGTGAGTAATTCCGGGGTGGTGGTGTGGCTCGACGGCGACCAGGTGGCGCTGTTCTACTTGCCCGAGGCCGAAGGCAAAACCTTGTACGCCGTCGACAACCGCGACCCGCAATCCGGGGTCAACGTCATCGGCCGCGGCTTGATTGGCAACATCAAAGGTGAACTGGTGATCGCCTCGCCGCTGTACAAACAACACTTCCGCCTCGAAGACGGCAGTTGCCTGGAATACCCGCAGCAGCAACTGCGGGTATGGCCAGTGCGGTTGCGCGGAGGAGAGGTAGAAATCGCCTTCTAAACGTCATTCGGGACCTGCAGGGGCTTGCCAGCGATGAGGGCCTGGCAGTCAGTGCATCTTTGCCTGACAGACTGCTATCGCTGGCAAGCCAGCTCCCAAGGGATTTTTGCTGGGTTGGAGTACTGCAGTTTGCAGCCCAGCCAGCTCCCTCAAGATTTTTGCTGGGCTGGGGGATTGGGTTTAAAGCCCCGCCACTGAACCTGTGGGAGCTGGCTTGCCAGCGATGAGGGCCTGGCAGTCAATGCATCTTTGCCTGACAGTCCGCTATCGCTGGCAAGCCAGCTCCCACAAGGATTTTTGCTGGATTGGGGTATTGGGTTCACAGCCCCACCACCGGACCTGTGGGAGCGGGCTTGCCCGCGATGAGGGCCTGGCAGTCAGTGCATCTTTGCCTGACAGTCCGCTATCACTGGCAAGCCAGCTCCCACAGGGATTTTTTCTGGGTTGGGGATGGGGTTTAGAGCCCCAGCCGTTTGAGCCGCGAGGCTAGGGTGGTGGGTTTCAGGCCGAGCAATTCGGCGGCGCCGTCCTTGCCAAACAGCTTGCCATCGCTGGCCTTGAGCGCGGCGAGCATGTTGGCGCGTTCGAGGTCACGGACCTGGGCGTCGGTGAGAATGCTGTTGGCGGGCAGGCCGATAGCAGTCGGTTGCGCCGGGGATTCATCGGGCAAGTCGAGGTTGAGGTCGGCGCCGCTGGAGGTGATCAGCGCGCGCTCGATGACGTTCTGCAATTCGCGGATGTTGCCCGGCCACGAATAACGTTGCAGGCGCTCGATGTCGCTGTTGCGCAAGCGCCGGCCCGGCATGTTCAGGCGTTTCGCGGTCTGCTTGAGGAAGTGCGCGGCCAGTGGCGCGATGTCCACCGGCCGCTCGCGCAGCGCCGGTGACTGGATCGGGAATACATTCAAACGAAAGTACAAATCCTCGCGAAAGTGCTTGGCCCCGACCTCCTGGCGAAGGTCGCGATTGGTGGCGGCGATGATCCGCACGTTGACCTTGCGCGTACGTTCTTCGCCCACCCGCTCGAACTGGCCTTCCTGTAACACCCGCAGCAGTTTGCTCTGCAGTTCCAACGGGATCTCACCGATCTCGTCGAGAAACAGCGTGCCGCCGTCCGCCAGTTCAAAACGCCCGACCCGGTCGCGCACGGCGCCGGTAAAGGCACCGCGGATATGGCCGAAAAACTCGCTCTCGAACAACTCGGTGGGAATCGCCGCACAGTTGACCCGAATCAACGGGTGCGCATTACGCCGGCTGGCTTGGTGAATGGCCCGGGCGATCAGCTCCTTGCCGGTGCCGGACTCGCCATTGATCAGCACACTGGCATCGGTGGGTGCGACCACGTCGATCTGCTTGATGATCTTCAGGATCGGCTCGCTCTGCCCAACGATCTCGCGGTAGTTGTGCTCGATGTGAATCTCTTCCTGCAAGTAGGCGTTCTGCTCCTGCAAGCGCTCCTTGAGCGCGTTAAGTTCTTCGAGGGCATTGTGCAACTGGTTCTCGGTGCTGCGCCGCTCGGTGATGTCGCGAAACACCACCACCGCGCCAACGATCCGGCCGTCGGCGATCACCGGGGTGCTGGTGAATTCCACCGGGAACGAACTGCCGTCACGGCGCCAGAACACTTCCTGTCGACCTTCGTGCATCACCCCGTCGCGCACCGCTTTGTAGATCGGGCACTCCTCTACCGGGTAATGGCTGCCATCGGCGTGGGTGTGGTGATGGATGCGATGGATGTTCTTGCCGATCATGTCCTTGGGTTCCCAACCGAGCATGCGCGCGCCAGCCGGGTTGACGAAGGTCGCCAGGCCTTCGCTGTTGATGCTGTAGATGCCATCGCCCACCGAACTGAGCAGCAACTGATTGTCGCGCTCGGTCTCCTGGAACAGGTTGAGGATGTTGCGCCATTCGATCAGCCCGCCGCGCATGGTCCGCTCGGTGTGTGCCTGGTCACGCTGGTATTGCTCGTGGCTGAGTTCGCGCAATACCAGTATCAACTGCTGCTGGCCCTTGACCTGCAGCGTGGTCGCGGAAATCGCCAGTTCGATGCGCTCGCCGGTCTTGCAGTTGCAACTAAGGCTGTCGGTCCAGCCCCGGCCCTTGTCCATCACGCCTTGGGTGAACACGATCAGGTCCGCCAGTTGATGCCCGAACAGCTTGCTCACCGGCAATTCCAGCAACTCCTGGCGCGGGTAACCGAGCAGGGTGCAGGTGGCGATATTGAGGTCTTCCAGGCGATCGGCGAACGGGTTGAGCAAGGCAATGGCTTCGGCGCAATGCTCGAACACCATGTGTCGCGAGGAGTAGGCCAGGTCGGCCCAGCCACTGATGGAATCGCTGTCGGCGGTCATTACGAGATCTCGTGATTTAGCGCTACGAAGATTCGTATTTCTACGGGAATGCGTGGCGCGCCGATAGTCTCAGTTAGTCGTTAAAAAACCGGCTCAGATGTGGAAAACAAGGCAATTCAAGCGCTTAGCCAGCCACGGTAAATACTTTATTTTTCTGGCACGGTGTTCGCTCTCTCTCCCTTGTCACTCAACAACGAAAGCGGCCGATCCAGGCCGACGTTCAGTCAAGCAGCAACGGAGAGTATCGATATGCCAAGCGTGGACATTGCTCATTACAAAGACGGCGACTTCCTGGTCAATTACGAAGAGAAAGTCTTCGAGGACGTCAAAGCCGAGCCCGGCGAGAAAGTGCTGATCACCTTCCACACCATCGCCTTCGAAGGGTCCATCGGCCTGGTCAACATGCTGCAAGCCAAGCGCCTGCTGCGCAAAGGTTTCGAAACCAAAATCCTGTTGTACGGGCCGGGCGTGCAGCTGGGCGTGCAACGGGGCTTCCCGACCCTGGGCGCCGAAGCCTTCCCCGGTCACTTGGCGGTGAACAAGCAAATCATCCAGTTCATGGAGGAGGGCGGTGAGGTGTACGCCTGCCGCTTCGCGCTGCAAGCGCTGTATGGCCAGACCGAGAAGGCGTTGATCGAGGGCATTCGTCCGATCAACCCGCTGGACGTGATGGATTTGCGCCTGCTGATGCGCCGTGAGGGCGCGATGATCATTGATACCTGGACGGCGTGATTCGACGCCGTCCTGTGGCGAGGGAGCTTGCTCCCGTTGGGGTGCGAAGCAGCCCTGGGGTTTGTTCAGTCGTACCGTGCTGGCAGGTTTTGCGACTGCTGCGCAGCCGAGCGGGAGCAAGCTCCCTCGCCACAACAGCAACAGCAACAGCCAGACACCAAAGCACTATCACTGACTTCAGGACCCCAACCATGCCCATCATCCGCGCAGCCGCCGTACAACTCAGCCCGGTGCTTTACAGCCGCGAGGGCACCGTGGACAAGGTCTGCCAGCAGATCATCGCCCTCGGGCGGCAAGGGGTTCAGTTTGCAGTGTTTCCGGAAACGGTGGTGCCGTACTACCCGTATTTTTCCTTCGTCCAGCCGGCCTTCGCCATGGGCGCGCAACACCTGAAATTGCTCGAGCAATCGGTCGCCGTGCCGTCCGCCGCGACCCTGGCCATTGGCGAAGCCTGCAAGCAAGCCGGGATGGTGGTGTCGATCGGCGTCAATGAGCGCGACGGCGGCACGATCTATAACGCGCAGTTGCTGTTCGATGCCGACGGCAGCCTGATTCAGCATCGGCGCAAGATCACCCCGACCTACCACGAACGCATGGTCTGGGGGCAAGGCGACGGTTCCGGCCTGCGTGCCATCGACAGTAGCGTGGGACGCATTGGCTCGCTGGCCTGTTGGGAGCATTACAACCCGCTGGCGCGCTATGCCTTGATGGCCGATGGCGAGCAGATTCACGCGGCGATGTTTCCCGGCTCGCTGGTGGGTGACATTTTCGCCGAGCAGATCGAAGTCACGATCCGCCATCACGCCCTGGAATCGGGCTGCTTCGTGGTCAACGCCACCGCGTGGCTGGATGCCGACCAGCAAGGACAGATCATGCAGGACACCGGATGCGCCATCGGGCCGATTTCCGGTGGCTGCTTCACCGCCATCGTCTCGCCGGAAGGCAAGTTGCTCGGCGAACCGCTGCGCAGCGGCGAGGGCGTGCTGATCGCCGATCTCGACTTGGCGCTGATCGACAAACGCAAACGGATGATGGATTCGGTCGGACATTACAGCCGCCCGGAACTGCTCAGTTTGCTGATCGATCGCACGCCCACCGCGCATGTCCACGAGCGCAACAGCTTGCTGTCCGAGGAGGCCGTCCATGCAGACCAATGAACTGCTCGCCGACCTGCAAATCCAGGGGCTGCGCTGGCCCGCCGCGCACAACGGTTTGTCGCGCCAGGGCGGCGCCGGGCCGTCGGACCACAAGGCGCTGAGCCTGGGTAGCCGAACGCTGATGGTGCCGATTCTCAACCAGGCCTCGCAAAGTTCGCCGTACCAGGCGCAGCCGTCCAGCGATGGCAGCCAGGCGTTAATCTTTCGCGAAGGCATTCAGGTCGGCCAGGTGCAAATGCCCGGCGTGCCGAACTTCTACGGGTTGAGCACCGCCGATGGCATTCCCTACTGGAAAATCGCCACGCTGCACAGCCGCGACGTGCTCGCCACCACGGTGCTGCAACACTGCATTCGGTTCAATGATCGCGCCACGTCCTGCCAGTTCTGCGCCATCGGTCAGTCGCTGGCGGCGGGCAAGACCATCGCCCGCAAACGGCCGCAGCAACTGGCGGAAGTGGCGAAAGCCGCGGTCGAACTGGACGGCGTCAAGCACATGGTGATGACCACCGGCACCCCGCAAACCCGCGACCGTGGCGCAGCCATTCTGTGTGAATCGGCCGCTGCGGTAACCGCCGCCGTCGACCTGCCGATCCAGGCGCAATGCGAGCCGCCGGACGATGACCGCTGGTTCCAGCGCTTGGCCGATAGCGGCGTGGTGTCGCTGGGCATGCACCTGGAAGCGGTTACCGATGACGTTCGCCAACGGATCATGCCAGGCAAGGCGGAAGTGCCGTTGAGCCGCTATTTCGAGGCCTTCAGCGCGGCGGTCGAGGTGTTCGGTCGCGGCCAGGTCAGCACTTATATCCTGGCCGGGCTCGGCGACAGTGAAGAGGCGATCAGCGAGATGAGCGAACGCCTGGCGGCCATGGGCGTGTACCCGTTCGTGGTGCCGTTCGTGCCCATCGACGGCACACCGCTGGCCCATCACCCGAAACCCGACAGCGCGATGATGGCCCGGCTCTATCCGCAGATCGGCGCCAGTCTGCGCCGCCACGGCTTGCACTCCGAACAGATCAAGGCTGGCTGCGCCAAGTGTGGCGCGTGCTCGGCGCTGAAAAGCCACGAATAGGAGCACGTCCCATGGCCAACCTTGCCTTTGCGCTTGTCGACAGCACGTTCGAACCCTTTCGTGCCGGGGAACTGCTGGTCAAACCGGCCAGCGAGTCGTGGGAGAAGCAGGCTTATTTCGCGTTGCGCCGCGCGGTGTTCTCCGATGAGCAACAACTGCTGGCGCAAGACAAGGACCACCACGACTTCCAGGCCATCGCCATCGTCGCGTTGGCGGGCAGTTGCGGCATGGCCGATCAAGTGGTCGGCGCGGTGCGGATCTACCAGGCGGAACCGGGTTTGTGGTTCGGCGGGCGTTTGTGCGTGGCCCCGGCTTATCGCCGCCACAGCATGATCGGCAAGGCCTTGGTCAATGAAGCGGTGTCGCGGGCCAAGGAACTGGGTTGCGAGGTATTCCGCGCCACCGTGCAGGCGCAGAACGAAGCTTACTTTCACGCCTTGCACTGGCAGACCCTCGACCCGCTCGAATTGCTCGGCCAACCCCATTGTTTGATGCAGGCCAGCCTGGTGGATTACCCGTTGATGCCACGTCAGGTGTCGCTGTTGCCCTTGCGGAGCAACCGTCATGCATGACCTCACGGCGTTACTCCACGCGTTGCGTAACACGCCGGCGATGCAGGCCAAACAAGCGATCCAGCAACCGGCAGCAATCATCGGCAGCACTGAGCACCCACTGACCCGCGCGCAGTTGTACGCGCTGCCGGGGGATGACACCGCGGCGATCGCTTGTGGCGAGCACTACCAATTGCTGGCCATCGAAGGCATGTTGCCGGCGTTCGTCCAGGCCGCGCCGTGGTTCGCCGGGTGGTCGGCGGTGATGGCCAATGTCAGCGACATCACCGCCATGGGTGGCCGCGCCACGGCGGTGGTCAATGCTTACTGGCATCACCAGGAAGATGCCGCGCAGCAGGTATTGGCCGGTATCCGCGCCGCCTGCGACGCCTACGGTTTGCTGCTGGCCGGCGGGCACACCAGCCTGGCGCCGTACAACCCGGCGGCGCTGGCGGTGGCGATTACTGGTGTGGCCACGCGGTTGTTGTCATCGCTGCACGTGGCACCGGGGCAGGTGATCGCCATGGCGGTCGACCTCGAAGGCCAATGGCACGCCGACAGCGCCTACTGGAAAGCCTTCGAAGGAGTGCCCGCCGCACGCTTGCGCAGCAAACTCGACGTGCTGCCGCGCCTGGCAGAAGCCGGTTTGCTGCGCGCCGCCAAGGACATCAGCAACGCCGGCGTACTCGGCAGCTTGCTGATGCTGCTGGAAAGCACCGGTTGCGGCGCGACGATCGAGCTGGACGCCTTGCCGTCACCGGCAAACGCCGATCCGGCGCGCTGGCTGCAGGTGTTCCCCAGCTATGGCTTTCTGATGACCTTCGACGAGTGCCACTGGCCCGACGTGCAGACCGCATTCGCCTTCGAAGGCCTGCGCTGCGAACGCATCGGCCAGGTCAACCCTGGTGGCGTGTTGCAGGTCGCGCGCGGCGCGCAGCAGGCCAGTTTCTGGGACCTGCGCGAGCAGCCCTTCACCGGTTTCAGCTATGCCCATCTCGACCTCAGCCCAGTCCAACAGGAGCACTGACATGCCCGCCGTCAATTTCAAGATTCGCTGGCCCAACGGCCGGGAAGCCAACGGTTATTCACCCTCGACCGTGATCTACGAACACCTGGAGGAGGGCGCGAGCTACGCGCTGCCGGACTTCATGCAGCGGGTGGAAAGCGCGCTGAACAACGCCTCCGAACGGGTCAAGCAGGTCAAGGGCTTCTACTGCAGCTCGGCGATGGACACCTTGAGTTCGCTGAAGTACCAGGCCAGCGGGCTGGATACCGCCGGCGCCCAGGTTGAAGTGCTGGCCATGCGCACCGAAGGCGCGGGCAAGGTCACCGGCGGCTGGAGTTCGTTCTGACGCCACGCGAATTCTTTACTTTTACATTGATTGACGGAGCGTCCCATGGGCAGCCATCTCACCAGCATCAAACCTCCACACCACAGCGTGATCATCGTCGGCGGCGGCCAGGCCGGTTTGTCTGCCAGTTACTACTTGCAGCAGCAGGCCATCGACCATCTGGTGCTGGAGAAGCACAGCTTGACCCACACCTGGCGCAACCAGCGCTGGGACGCTTTCAGCCTGGTGACGCCAAACTGGCAATGCGCGTTGCCGGGTTATCGCTACAGCGAGGAATTCCAGGGCGACGAGCCCAACGGTTTTATGAAGAAAGAGCAGATCAACCAGTACCTGGCCGGCTTCGTCAAATCGGTGAATGCCCCGGCCCGCGAAGGGGTCAGCGTGCAGCGGGTGGTGCCACGCGCGACTGGAGGATTTGAAGTACACACCTCACAAGGTGAGTTCACCGCGGACGAAGTGATCGTCGCTTCCGGTGGCTATCACACGCCGATCATTCCGCGCCTGGCCGAGCGGCTGCCGGCGGACATTCAACAATTGCACTCCGAGCAATACCGCAATCCCCAGGCGTTGCCGGCCGGCAATGTGCTGGTGGTCGGTTCCGGCCAGTCTGGCGCGCAGATCGCCGAAGACTTGCACCTGGCCGGGCGCAAGGTCTACCTGGCCGTAGGCGATGCGCCGCGTTGCGCGCGGTTCTATCGCGGCAAGGACGTGGTCGATTGGTTAGCGGAAATGGGCTACTACGACATCGGCGTCGACACCCATCCGCTGCGCGAAGGCGTGCGCGACAACACCAACCACTACGTCACTGGCCGCGACGGTGGGCGTGATATCGACCTGCGTGCGTTCGCCCGCGACGGCATGCAATTATTCGGGCGCCTCGAAGGCCTGGAGCACGGTTGCCTGACCTTCGCCAGCAACCTCAACGCCAGCCTCGAAGCGGCGGACGCCGTGTACAACCGGATCAACGCATCCATCGACACATTCATCGAGCAACACGGCATCGATGCGCCGGCCGGCGCGGTGTATCAACCGGTCTGGGCGCCGAGCGAAGAACGCCGCGAACTGGACCTGCACGCCGAGGGCATCACCAGCATCATCTGGTGCATTGGCTTCACCCCGGACTTCACCTGGGTCGAAGCGCCGGTGTTCAACGGTCGGGGCCAGCCGGGGCACCAGCGCGGGGTCACGGCGCAACCGGGGCTGTATTTCCTCGGACTGCCGTGGCTGTACACCTGGGGCTCGGGGCGTTTCTCTGGGGTGGCGCGGGATGCGCAGTATCTGGTGGAGCGGATTGTCGAGGGGCGCGCCGAGTCGATGCCGGCGCTACAGGCTGGTGCTCGGTGACTTATGCGGGAGCGAGCCTGTTAGCGAAGGGTTTCTTGGAGATGTGTTGCCTGGCAGGGCGCCATCGCTGGCAAGCCAGCTCCCACAGGGTTTTGCAGTGAACGAACCTTGCGTGAACACCAGATAACCCTGTGGGAGCCTGGCTTGCCAGCGATGACTGAGTGTCAGGCCCTGCAAGGTTTGCGTCTGCACCCGTCGCGCTAAACCGAATACCTCAGCAGATCCGACAACTGCGCACGGGCCTGTGCCAGGCTCTGCTCGGCGGACTGTTCACCGTGCAGCAACGAAGCGAGGTAGACGAATTCCACCGAGTGAATGCCCACCGTGCCGAGGATCACCCGCAGGTACGGCGACAGGAAGTCTGCCTGGTGCGCCGGGTGCCCCTTGATTGCGCCGCCGGAGCTGACCAGCACCCAAGTGGGGGTGTCTTCCAGCAGGCCGATCTTTTCCTGGCGCTCATTGATGGCGAAGCTGCGCTGGATGCGCACCACTTGGTCGATCCAGATTTTCAGCGTGGCCGGTACGGTGAAGTTGTGCAGCGGCGTGCACAGGATCAGCAGATCACAGGCCTCGACTTCATTGATTAACTGCTCGGAAATGCTGACAGCTCCTGGATCCGGCAGCGCGCGGGTGGTGACGGCCATGGCGTACTCGCGGGAGATCGGCGCGGCCGGGGTGCTGCCGTAATCCCGTTCGATGATCGTGGCGTCGGGCAGGTGTTCGCGGAGCAAATCCCTGGCCAGTTGGAACGACCGGGCAGCGCTGCCGTGGGGGCTGAAGCTGAGCAATAACACGCGCTTCATGGGCGTACACCCTGGCCCAGGTCCTGGGAAAAGTGCATGCCCAGCGGCAGCAGGCCTTGGCGAAAGTAAAAGCGCTGAGCCAAGGACATGTGCATGCCGGTGTCCAGCACCAGGAAACGGTAACCCAACTCGCGAGTGTGCTGGCGCACCTGTTCCAGCAGTTGCTCGCCCAGGCGCTGGCGCTGCAGGTCGGCGCTCACCACCAGGTCGTCGACGTAGACAAACCGCCCGTACAACAGGTTTTCCGTCAGCCGATAACCCGCCAGGCCCAGCACCTCGCCATTTTGCCGCGCTGCCAGCAATTGGTAACCCTGGGCCGTTTGCCGTTGCACCTGACGGGCAAATTCGGTGGCGTCGGTCAGGTGCGGGCGCAGTTGTTTCATCACCGCAAAACACGCGAGGCATTGCTGCTCGCTTTCCATCCGCACAAACTCGATGGGCTCACTCATGACTCTGGCCCTCTTGGCGTTCAAGGTGTGCCTTGACGCTGGCGGGCACCTTGCGGAAGCTGATAGCGACACGGTTGAGGGCGTTCATCAAGGCGATGGCCAGGGTCAGGTCGGCCAGTTCTTTGTCGTTGAACACCGCACTGATCGCGGCGTAATCGGCGTCGGGCACCTGGCTGTCGGCGACACCGGTCACCACTTCAGCCCAAGCCAGCGCGGCGCTTTCGCGACGATCGAACAGGCCTTTAGCATCTCGCCAGACTGGCACCATCACCATTTTCTCCAGGCTGACGCCGGCCTTCAGCAGGTCCCGCGAATGGGCGTCGACGCAATAGGCACAGCCGTTGAGTTGCGAGACGCGCAGGTAGACCAGATCAATCAACGCGAGCGGCAACCCGCAGCCGAGCAGGTAACTGTGTGCGCTACCCAGAGCCTTGTACCCCTGTGGTGCGGCCTGGGTGTAATCGAGACGATGAGACATGACGAACTCCGTGATACGTGAAGTGATGAGCCATTGTCTGGCGTGCAGGCTCGCGTCTATAGGGCCATCTTCGGCCAACTTGATTGGGACATGATCCGCATGGGTTAGACTGGCGCGCCCAGTCTCCAGCCCAGGATCGCCATGTCGTTGCCCGAGTTGCCGCCCAGTCTTGCGGCCAGTCCGTTGCCCAAATACCTGGAAATCTACCGGCGTTTTCGCGCCGCGATTGACCAGGGCCAGTTGCGCGCGGGTGAGCGGGTGCCGTCGGTTCGCGCCCTCGCCGAGGAACTGAAAGTGGCCCGTGGCACGGTGGAAACCGCGTATCAGTTGCTGACCAGCGAAGGGTTTTTCCAGGCCCGTGGCCAGGCCGGCACCGTGATCGCCGAATGGTCAGCGCAACGCTCGATCAGCGCGCCATTGCCCGAAGTGCCTGCCGCTGCACAGCGCGGGGTGAGCTTGCCACTGCAGTTGGGGCTGCCAGCGCTGGATGCCTTTCCGCGAAAACTGTGGGCGCGCCTGGTGACCTGGCAGGTGCGCCAGGCCGACCCGCAAAGCTTGGCGCTGACGGATGTGTGCGGTTATGCGCCGTTGCGCGAGGCCATTGCCGACTACCTGGCGCTGTACCGTGGCGTGCCCTGCGCGCCGGCGCAGGTGTTCATTTCGGCCGGGTACTGCGCGAGCCTGGGTTTAGTGTGCGATGCACTGGACATGGCCGGGCAGCGCTGCTGGTTCGAGGATCCGGGCTACCTGCACGCGCGGGATTTCTTGGCACATGAAGGGGTCGAGTTGATCCCGGTGCCGGTCGATCAGGACGGATTGCAGGTGGAGGAGGGCGTGCGTCGGCAACCTCAGGCACGGCTGGCGGTAGTGACGCCGTCGCACCAGAGCCCCCTCGGTGTGCCGCTGAGCCCCGGCCGGCGCCGCGAATTGCTGGCGTGGACGCAAGCGCAGGGCAGTTGGGTGATCGAAGACGATTACGACAGCGAATTCCGCTACAAGGGCCAACCTCTGGCGGCGCTGAAAAGCCTCGACCTGGACGACCGGGTGATCTACGCGGGCAGCTTCAGCAAAATGTTGTTCCCCGGTTTGCGCCTCGGGTATCTGGTGGTGCCGCAGGCACTGGTCGAACGTTTCGAGCGCAGTGCGGGGCAGTTGCACAATCGCAACGCCGAACTGCTGCAAGCCACCGCCGCCGCGTTCCTGGCGCAAGGTCACTTCACCCGGCACCTGAAGAAAATGCGCCAGTTGTACACCGTGCGCCGCGGTTTGCTGGTGGACGCTCTGCGGGTCCACTGCGCCGATCTGCTACGGGTCGACCCGCAAGCCGGCGGGATCAACCTGCTGGCGCGTCTGCTGGTCGAGGTCAGCGATCAACGGATCGCCCAACGGGCGCTGGCCGCAGGTCTGGCGATTCAAGCGATCTCGGCATGGAGTCTGGAAGCGGACCAGGAACGCGGCTTGTTGATGGGGTTTACCAACGTCGCCAGCCAGGAACAGGCGATGGCGATCGCGCAGCAGTTGCGCGAGGTGATCCAGCAAACGATGGCGAGTTAGCCGCTGCCGAAGAAATCACCACGGTTTTTTGTATCGCACTGTATCGACCCCCGTTGCCGACACATCGCCGATACAAAACCCTTGCAGGATCAGAGCACCGGCCGCAACGGCCACCCTGGAGGACATCGCGATGAATAACCGACTGAACCGTGGCATCAACCTGGCGCGCCAGTTCGCACGCTTGATGGTGGGCATGCCGGATTACGACAACTACGTGGCCCTGCGCGCAAAATCCCATCCCGATGAACCGGTGATGAGCCAAACAGAGTTCTTCCAGGAACGGCAGAAGGCCCGATATGGCGGTCGTCAGTGCACCACGCGGTGCTGCTGAGCCCGGGCGTGACGCCTCGCAATGCCGTTGGCGTCACGATAACCAAAAAGGGGGGTTGCGCGTTTTTCCGACTTTTTCACCATTATGACTACCCGGTCACTTTTCTGAATCCGTCACCCCTTATGATGACAGGATGATGACCGTCATCAGAGCGTCACACGCCCGCGTAGTCTTGTACTGAAGCGCTTGAGCGCTTCGGCACGCAGTAGCCACTCGCGAAGCCTAAAAACTTCTACGAAAGGTTTGCTCATGCACCAACGCCCCGTCATGACTGAAAGAGCGTCCAGCGCGACATTGTCGGAAATCCAGCAAGCGGAAACACCGCTGTGCTTCGGGCCCTTTGTGTTGTTTCCCCGGCAACACCTGCTGCTGTGCAACGGCGTACCCGTCGAGCTCGGTAGCCGGGCGTTGCGCCTGTTGACCACCATGGCCATGCGCCCCGGCGAGTTGATCGAGAAGTCGGAACTGATCGCCATCACCTGGCCGAAAATTGTCGTCGAAGAATGCAACTTGCGCGCGCAGATGGTCGCGTTGCGCCGCGCCTTGGCGGAACACGACGATGGTCTGTACATCAAGACCGTGGCAGGGCGGGGCTATCAGTTCGTAGCGCCGGTGAGCTCGCAAATGAACGAGCGGGTCGATGACAGCATGGTCGAGCCTGCCCAGGACTTCATGAAAGATTTACCCAGGATCAACACTCAGGTGATTGGTCGCAGCCCGGAGATCCGCCGACTGGCCGAGCAATTGATGACCCGCCGGCTGGTGACCATCACCGGCCCCGGCGGCATCGGCAAATCAGCAGTGGCGCTGGCCGTGGCAACCCAATACGAACTTACCGAGCTGGCCAGGGGCATTTGTTTCGTCGACTGCGCGCAGGTCAGTTCGCCGCAATTGATTCCCGGCATGCTGGCCTCGGCAATGGGCATCACCTCCAGCCATGATGACCCGCTGGAAGAACTCGCTTACAGCTTCCGCGCGATGCCGTTTCTGGTGGTGCTGGACAACTGCGAACACGCCATCGACATTGTCGCCAGCACCGTCGAGACCCTGCTGGCCCGGGCACCGCATTGCTGCTTCCTGGTGACCAGCCGCGAACCGTTGCGCAGCGTCGGCGAATACATTTGCGAACTCCCGGCCTTACAGGTGCCGACGGCGGATGCCTGCCTGACGGTGGAGCAAGCGCTGGGGTTTTCGGCGGTACGCCTGTTTGTGCATTGCGTGACCACCAGCGATCCACGGTTCGTTTTCAAGCAGGCAGACGTCGACCTGGTCTGCAGCATTTGTCGCAAGCTCGATGGCAACGCCCTCGCCATCGACATTGCCAGCGCGCGGGTGCGGGCCTTTGGTTTGCAAGGGTTGTTGGAGCTGCTGGACAGTCGTTTCCGCTTGCAGATGACCGGCCGCCGCACCTCGGTGGCGCGTCATCGTTCGCTCAACGCGTTGCTCGATTGGAGTTACTCGACCTTGTCCGACGATGAGCAAGCGATGTTGCAGCACCTGTCGACATTCGATGATGTGTTCACGTTGACGGCCGTCAGGGCAAGGCTGCTGGATGGATGTTTCGATTTTTGCGAAACCGTGGTGTTGCTCGAAGGCCTGGTCGACAAGTCAATGCTGATGGCCTGCGGGAGAGGGGATCTGCGGCACTTCCGCCTGCCTGAAACAACGCGGGCCTATGCCGCTGAAAAGCGTGCGATGCTGATGGAAAGCGGCTGAGGGGATACACGCGAATCACCCTGGGCCTAGGGCCCAGGGCAATCTCGACATCACTGCACGAAGTTGCCCGCGCTCGGCTCGGGGAACTCCTTTTGCCAGGCGTTTTCACCGTCGCCTTCGTAGTTTTCGTGTTCCAGACCACGGTGAGTCTGGCGCGCGTTCCACTCATCGGCGCGGTAATCGAAAATGCTTTGGTCTTCCGGCGCGTCGCGCTGCCCCCAGTTGTGCATGTAGGTCTGCACCCAAGCGTAGGCTTCGTCGCCGTGCTCTTTCAGCAGGCCGTCCTGTTTGAAATCCTGGATGTTCTTCCAGTCCTGTTGCGAGACCTTTTGCAGCTGGTAGCTGCGAGCGATGTTGATAAACGCGCCGACGAAGCTGATCGCCGCACCGACAATGAAACCGACCGGCCCGGCAAAGGAAATCGCCCGGCCGATGGTGCCGCCCACCACCGCAAACGCACCATTGATGCTGGCGATCCCACCGATGGTCGAACCCACCCCGGCAACGATGCCCAAAGAACTCGCCGCCAATTGCAGCTTGTCGCCCGACTTGACCGCGTCACGGATGCCGAAGGCACTCAAGACGATACCCATGATCCCGCCCGCGAAGTCGCCACCGGCGCCCAGTACACGGGACACGCTGCCGGCAATGCGGAAGGCCGCGCCGGAGGAGACGGAATACTTTGCGCCAGCGCCATCGCGTATACCTTTGGCAAAGCTATCGATGAGTTTGCTGTCGTCAGGACCCACTGAAAAAGGCACGTTGGATTTTCGGTTGTTCAGCTCCTCAGGCGTCAGCGTCTGGTGTTCGGCTACGTCATCCCAGAATGAATCGTTCAGCGCCTTGTTGAGCTTGCTGGTGCTGTCGCCTTTGAGGGGATCGTCAAGGGCAGGGGACTTGCCCCAGAGCAAGTCCGGCACCGGCGTGCTCAGGCCAAACTTGGCGTTGGTCTTGGTTTTGAACAGATGATCGTAAGTCTTGCTGCCTAGCGTCGTGAAGCCGTTGGAGAAACTCAAGAAGGTGACGAAATCCGACGCGATAGCCAGGCGTCCTTCGGCGGTGGCGGCCAGGTTGGTGGGGTTGCCGATTAATTGGTAAACGCCGCGGATCAGCCCCATGGTCCCGGAGATCGAGCCAAGAACACCGGCATCTTTCATGTTGGCGAACATTGAGAAGACGTTCTTCTTGTCAGACTCCGAGAGCAACGAAACCCCGCCTTGCTTGAAACTTTCGGTCTTATCGAATGCTTCTTTGATATCGGCGGAGGTGAGGTCTTTAGTCTTGGCTTTGTCCCCCAACTCCAGCCAGACCTTATCGATGTCGGCAGCGGTGCTTTTGTTTTGGTAGATTTTCTGAAAACTGGTTTCGTAGGCATTGATCAAGTGCGACGGCAGATCACCGGCTGCGCGCATGCCTCGCAGGACAAAATTGGTGATGTCAGTGCCCGCCGCCGCGGCGTTTTCCGGGCTGACAAGGTTGGGATCACCCATGATTTTGTCGAGTTCCATGAGCATCCCGTCGCGGCTCAGGTCCTGGAGAAATTTATCGGCCTTCTGAGGATCAAGTTGGGCCAGCCCGACGTAGGTCTTCTGAATCTCGCTCTCGGCCAAGTCTTTCATGCCGTTGTCCTGCAGATCCTTGATGTAACGCCGGAATTCATCCGAGTTGGCCATCTTTTCCAGCGCCTGCTCGGTAGACTTGATCTTTTCCTCGCCGCCCTCGACCTGAGACTTCGCGTTGGTTTGGAAGCGTTTCATGTCCTCCTGGATTTTCGGATCGCTCATGCCTTTGCCGATGGCTTCGTCGATGGCCTTGGCATCAAAAATATGGTCCCGCACATCCCGCGAGTTGAGCCAGGTCGGTTCGCCGGGCGCGACAAAAATTGTGTCTGTGCTGCCATTGGGGATGATCGCCATGCCGTTCTCGACTTTCATCTTGGCCTCAAGCGCCCGAACCAGTTTGGCCCGAGGGTCGTCACGGCCAATGCTGCCGTCCTTGATCCCAGCACGGTATTCGTCAAACATCATCTTCAGCTCAAGGTCCTGAACTGTCAGCTGCTTGCCGCTTTCATCTTTCTGATTGGTGAGTAGCGCGTCGACGGTGGTCTGGCTCTCCGGTGGCAGACCATGTTTGCTCCGGAGTTCATCTTGCTTGGCCGTCGGGCTATTTTTCTCGACGTGGGTGTCGACGATCTGTTTGTACAGTTCCGGGTTGTAATCCTTCGACACCACCAGTTTTTGCTCTTCGCCACCGGGCTTCTGATAAACGTAGGTGATGAGTCCGGGGCCAAACTCATCGGGGGTGCCTACCTGCTTCACATCTTCGGTAGAGGAGAGGTATTCGTCACTGCCTACTAACTTGAAGCCTTTCTCCTCGGCAGCCTTGACGCCGTCCAGGGTTTTGTCGAAATCCGCGTATTGCTTGAAGGCTTTGGGCGCTACTTCTTTGATGACTATTTGGGTGTCGCCGCGCTTCCACTTAACCTTCAGGACGCCGTCAGCCGTAGCATCGATCGCTTCGATTTCCGCAAGTTTGGGCAGAGGCTGATCATCGCTGATTACCGTTTGCTTGTCGCGGTACGCATCTTTGAGTGCCTGTTCGCCGGGTTTGCCTTTGACTTTGTCGGCGATAAACAGCGTGTTGTACAACTCGCCACCGCCAATGGTGGTGATGGGCTTGGGTAGATGGGTATAACCGTCGAAATAAATCGCCGGGAGGGTGTCGGCGTTCTTCTGCGTAGTGTGATCCCAGTCCAGCGCGTCCTCCGCGGACAGCGCATATTTCTTGCCGTCGTACTGAAAAAGAATGACCCCCGAGTCTTTATCGATCTTGTCGACGAGCAACTTGCCGGGATCCAGGTCGATGGGCAGTTCGGTCACGGCTTCATAACCCTCGGCTTTGCCGTCAGCCAGCGCCGCTTTGCTGTTCTTGATCCCGTCGAGCTGTTTGAACAGTTCTGGTGCCAGGTCTTTTGAGATGACGTATTGCTCGCCCGAGGTGGTTTGCGCCACCAGAATGCCTGGCGCCTGCACGCGTACATCCTTGTAAGCAGTGGTGGCCACCGGCAATTCCTGGCCCGGGCTGACGATTTTGCCGTTGTCCTTGAATTGCTGCACTTGGTGCAGTTTGTCGAAGAGCGCGAAGGTGTCCGGGGTCCTAGCGTTATTGATAACAATCTTATTGGCGCCGAATTCGAAAGTGATCACGCCATCAGCTTGATGGCTGCGATCGACCTTGCTCGGGTCGTTGTAATCCAGCAATGCAAGTTTGTCTTCGTTATCCAGCGACAATGTATGTCCCGATTTCATCGCTTCCATGGTCCAATAATCGCGAACGACAGCCTTATAAAGTTCGGGGTTGTGATTTTTGTCGACCGAGATTTTTTTGCCGTCGTGGGTGGTGTACACGATCGTTTGTTTGTTGGGGGACAATTCAATACTTTGGTATGCATAGAATTCGGGGGCTTTTTGATCTTTCGCGGCGTTCTCAGGCTGCGGGCCACCGGTGCTCGCCAGTATTTTTGCCCGTGAAACATGACTGTCGAAGTTGCGGTTGCTTGAGGTTGGACGGCCAGAATTATCGGCAGAATTAACAGTGGTCAAATTCAATGCTCCTTGAGAATCGTCCTGAGAAAAATCATTTAACCCCCGTAGATCCCGCTGCGGGCTGGGGTTCAAGATCAGCAGCATAAACAAAACTGTCATAAATCACGGCGCATCACCGGATAATTCACAAGATTTAACGGCGTTTAACGGGAAGTTAGAATTGACTGGCCTAGTTGTTAACAGGCGCACAGTTTTTGGGCCGAGTTAATGTCAACCCAATATCATTTATAGCCAGCTAATTGCAGTGGCTGCGGTGAACTAATCGTCGACACACTGACAGTGTTTCCATCGCGACATGACCGTGGGCGGGTGGGTGTTCACTGGATTGCGGATCTACAGCATTAGATGCTCAAGCTGCCGCCGCTCCCAGGCGCTCAGCAATTCGACGGGGTCAGTGCCAAGGCGCGGCCAATCGTCGAGCGTCGCGAACCTGCCATCCGAGGAATGGCAATCGGCGCAGTGGATGATCCGATGGTGATCGATCTGTAACGTAAGCGTGTAATCATCGATCGCAACGTGCACGGAATTACTGCCGGTCGGTGCTTGGAGTCGGTACAGCGTTCGCGTACCGAGGGCGACGTCCTTCAGCAATTGATAAACCTCACGGGCTGTGAGCGCGAGTGATGTGTTCACGATGGATTCCAGGGTGTTTGGCTGGTATTGCGGATGGTGGTTGGAAATGTGGGCATTGCCAATCCTGGAATTGAGCTTGAGGCGAGGTTTACAGATTTCAGACTGGGAAAGTCAGGGCTGATTGCGTAATACTTTGTTACGTGTAATGTATATTATGTTAAACGATGTGTCAGAGCGGAACTTTCTATGCTTGTGCTTAAGGTTAAGCGCCACCTCTTTCCGATTTTTGCAGACGTTCAGGCTCTTCTCGTTGGACGTCCTTCCTGCCTTCGGTCCCTGATGTATGCATGAAAGTTTTGCCCCGTCAGTACAAGAAATCGAGCCAGATATACAGATATCGCTTTTGAGGCGTTCAAGCACACATCATCGATACAGCCGAGCGTTTAACTGATGTCACTCGTTTGCGGCGGTAACAACCAATGTCGTTCGGTGGTCCACCCGAGAAAAACCTGAGCCCCCTCACTTTTCTGGCGGTTCAGGGTCAACGGGAGCCCGGAAGCTGCCACACGCAACCCCATAATTGCCGGTAGAAATCTCTCCCGGAATGCAATGGGTTGAGCCGCGAAATGAGCTTCGATGCTATCGATTGCGCAACGCCTCTCGGCGTCATCCTGCATGGATAAATAAAACACCATCTGGCGCCAGGCATAAGCGGTATTTTTGAGCATCACCAAGCTTGAGTGATAGAACTTGATTTTCATCTGCTGCCGCATGCATATCCATTGGAAGCACTCCTGAGCAAGTGAACCCAAGCGATGATGTAGCAGCGCTTTCAAACCGAGATCACCAAATAGAAGGGAAAGGTTTTGCGTCGTCAAAATCTGTTGCTGCTCGATGATCCTGCCGTTGGTTGCTGAATGCCATCCACCCAAGGGGGCATCAGCCCGCTGTGCGCACAGGTTCGCCAATGCATCACTGGTATCCAAGTCGCGCCGGAAATAGTTTCTGCTCTTTGATTTCGGCTTATCGGGAAGGATCGCCAGTTGGTTCGTGTCGATGTCGTAATAATGGGCGTAAAGGGTGCCATCTATCAACGAGGCCGCTCGCCTGGCTGTTTCCACGAATTTATTCGAAAAGGTTCCCATGAAAATGTCCGCCGCGACCTCCTCCACAAAAGGAAGATCCAGCTTCGCCGTGACCGCAAGCGAACCAAACTCCTGAAGTAGCTTGTTCGGAAGGATTGCCTGAGGGAAAGCAGCGAGGGTTGTTGCCGAGGAATCGATCAAGGCTTGTCTGGCTCCCTCAACGGCGACAGTGTGTGCCTCTCGTTCACCTTCAACGGCCGCCACCCAAGGCAACTCACTGATTTTGACTTGGCTCTGTAGGTTGAGCAGCAGCAATGAACGGCGTCGCCGAAAAGCACGATACGTTGCGATAGACAACGTGCGTAGTGTCGTATCGCGAAATCCAGCACTGCAGATTTCGGCCGTCATCGCTGGCAGTACTCGCGCCACGGTATCCCCAGATGTGATCAATCCCTTGTCAATCAACTGACTGATGGTTCCCTTTCGACAACGCTCGAGGCGTCGGCGAACTGCTGGTGGAATGGCGACACCTGCTTTCAGCGAATATACCTTCGCCTCCTCACTGGTAATCGGTTCCAACAAGGACGAAAAATCAGAGATGCCTTCCGAGCTCGTATAGCTGTTCAGACGCTCAGAAACCGCCTTGGCGATAAGATGATGCTCGGGCGCGTCCACCTGATGGCGCTGTATGGCTCGGTTTTGTAGATGATCGTCGGATTCGGGATGACCATGTTTGCACACGAAATCATCGACGATCCGCCGAATACGTCCGACTTGACGCCCTGTCAGCGAGGTTGGGTCACGGGAGCAGAGCCTTAGCAACGTGTACAACTCCCCTACCCGGCCCCTGAAAGGTTCACCGTTGAGGATGTCATTGCTACCGGTAGCATCGAACTGACTACTTAACTCATTCGCCTGCTCAAGCCAGCCTTCAGGATATTGCCGACAAGGCCAATCATCCTGGTACGTTAAGAGGAAGAGCGAGATAGCTGCATCGTAGAAAGGCAACCGAGTCTCGACCACATGTTTTTGCACTGCCAGACGCTGCTGCGCAGGGAGTTTTGAAAGCAGCTTTTTGATATCGCCGACATCGAAGATCTGCACTTCCACCGCGGAGAGCGGTAGCCCGTCTGAAGCCAGTGGAAAGAAACGCAGTTGCTCAAAAAAAGTTGCGATCGACTCAATCAGTCTGCGTGCCTCCTCCGTTCGCTGCTGTCCCAATAGCCAAGCCACGTACAGTAGCGCTGCCTCTTCTGGTACATCGATCCGATAGTCGCTGTTCAGCAGTTGCTTTTGCAGTGCTTCGATCCCCTCATCCGTAAGGTGCCAGGTGTTGAGATCAAGTCGTTCAAAACCAGGGCGGATGCCTGGGATTGAGGCGGCCAGCCGCCGCTCGTACTCGGTCAGTGCACCACCGGCCAGATACTGTCCAGTGGCCAAACCACCCGTGACTACCTCCAGTGTGACCCATTCAGGCACATCCACGAGTGGTATACGCGAGCCATACAACGCGGTGCCCTGCACCATGTGTTCGACCACCTGCTGCCAGCGCTCAATCCGTTCGCGCGCTTTCTCAGTGTCTAGACCCGATTCGTTCAATGCTCGAGATAACTGAAAGACCGCATAACCGGCGTTTATGCCGGCCATTGCATCCGATTCCCTATCGTGCCTGGACATATGTCCTTCTGACCCTGCGATGTAGTGGGTCCGGGGGCTGGATTCGAACCAGCGCCCACCCGGTTAAGAGCCGAGTGTTCTACCGCTGAACTACCCCGGAACAGAGCGCGCATTGTCTACTCGCCACGAACGAATGTGAAGATTGAAAAGGTTGCCGTTCGTGACGCATATAGAGATTACTCCCCTCGAAAATATTGGCGTAACCTCCTCCCCCCGCTGCAATGCCTGAGGCAACTGGATTTGCGCAGATAACCGCTGTTTGCACCGCTGCGGTTTGAACAGTCGGTGATGAACAAGTTTTGGAGAGCATGCGCTTTGTTTTTTTAATCCAAACCCTTAATTTAAAAGTCTTATTGGAGCCATGAACATCTGACATCGCCCACTTTTTAAACGATGTGTCAGAGCGGAACTTCCATAATCGGTTTTCGAGGAATCTTCACGCACACTGCTTTGCCTGCTCCCCCACATGCCGCTTAGCTGATTTCAATCGCTGCCAGTTATCCATCAATAGAGTTCGCAGGTATTACAACCCAAGACACTCACTGACCATCAACCAATGCCGAACCAGGCGGGAAAATGCCCGCGTGCGCCTGATAGGCAACTCCCCAATCCTTCATCGCATGCATCACTGGCGCCAAGGTCAGCCCTATCTCTGTCAGCGTGTATTCCACCCGTGGAGGCACTTGCGCGTACACCTTTCGCTTGAGCACGCCATGGGCTTCCAGTTCTCTCAGTTGCAAGGTCAGTGAACGCTGGGTGATGCCTTCGCCGATCAGGCTCTTCAGCTCACCGAAGCGCTTTGTGCCACTGAGCAAGTGGTACAGGACCAGCGGTTTCCATTTCCCTCCGGTCACCTCGAGCATCACCTTCACGCCACAGCGATAGATTGTTGTTTCAGTCATTTGCGGCCCCATTGGTATACATTTTTTCCCTATATATCAGTGATGTGCGTACTTGTGAAATCGCCCGGATCGGTGAAGATGAGTCGTTGGCACGCCTATTATGGACGGACACTTTGTATGAAAGCTGCGTATTACGAACATCAGGGAACAGCCCTCGACGTGTTGAAGATCGGCGATGTGCCGACACCGGTTCCGGGCCCGGGAGAAGTCAGGGTTCGTGTCGTCATCTCCGGGGTGAATCCTAGCGACATCAAAGGCCGCAACGGCTTCAAGGGGCCCATGCCCTTCAAACGTATCATTCCTCATCAGGACGGCGCCGGGGTCATCGAATCGGTCGGCGAAGGCGTCTCGGAAGCAAGCATCGGCGAACGGGTGTGGATGTTTGAAGCTCAAAACGGTCGCCCATTCGGAACCGCAGCACAATTCGTGGTGCTGCCTGCGAGCAACGTGGTGCCTCTGGCCGATCACGTATCGTTCGAGACTGGGGCCAGTCTCGGCATCCCTGCCCTCACCGCCCACTATTGCCTGTTCGCCGATGGCGAGCTCAGCGGAAAAAGGGTGTTGGTTCAAGGTGGCGCAGGCGTTGTAGGTGAAGCCGCGATTCAGTTAGCGAAATGGGCCGGTGCCTGGGTGGCGACTACCATTCGCCATGCCGACGACTGCGCAACGGTGAAAGCTTCCGGTGCGGATCTGGTCATTAACATGCGCGAAGAAAATGTCGACGCGACGATCAATGCTGCCACCCATGGCCGTGGCGTCGACCGAATCGTCGAGGTGGACCCAATCGCCAACCTGGACATCGACACCGCGTGCCTGGCCAAAGGGGGCACCATCAGCATCTACGCGGTCACCACGCCAGACGCCGTATTGTCCGTGCCTGTAATGAAATCCATGGGTAATTGTTCGGTGTTGCGCTTCGTGCTGGTCTACAACATTCCCAATGAAGCCAAGCGTCGTGCGATTCGCGACGTCACCTCGTGCCTCGCCCGGGGCGCGTACAGGCCCACGATGGGTTTGACCGTTCCACTGGAACAGATCGCCCAGGCCCACGACGCGCTGGACGCCCGTGGCGTCAAGGGCAAAGTCTTGGTAAGCATTGATTCGAGTCCTCCGGCCCGTGATTGAACAATCCTGCCCGTTGCCACGATTCTCTCGAGCACGGAGACGATCAACCCAGCGCCGGCCGACGAGCATAGTTGCTCTAGGCCCCGGCAGCGCGGGTTCTCAAGTCCGCGCCTGAAGCAAAAACCGCTTGATGGCCCCGGAGGTTTCCTGGGTGCGGTAGATCAGCACCAGGTCCGCCGTCGCGCTGACATCCGCCAGCGGCCGATACTGCACGTTCTGGAACGCCAGGGTGCTCAACGGTGCCGGCACCAGGCCCAGGCCCAGTCCGGCGGACGTGATGGTCAGTACCGCGAGGGTGCTGCCGGCGTAGTGCGAGACATGCGGTTCCTTGCCGAGAATCTGCCGCAGGAAATTCAATTGCGTGACCTCGGCACCGTGGGCGGCATACACCACGAAGTTTTCCTCCCGCAGGTCAGCGCATGTGATCTCTTTGCGTTGCGCCAACCGGTGATCGCAACTCATGGCGACGACCCAGGGCCAGGCGCCGATGCGCTCGGAGCTCAGGTCGGCATGTACGCCGACGTCAAAGGTCGGGCAATAACCGACGTCCAGTTCGCCCGCCAGAATGGCCTCGGCTTGCTGTTGCGGCGAGGCCTCGCGCAAGGTGATCTCCACTTCGGGAAACTGGCGGTGAAAGTCGCCGAGGTCGCTGGCGAGTTTGCCCGCATAAGAAGCGTTACCCGAAAACCCGATCCGTACAGAGCCGCTTTCCCCGCGCGCGGATTTCTGCACCAGCTCCTTGGCGCGCTGCGCCTGATCCAGCGTGCGCCGCGCTTCGTTCACCAATACCTCGCCAGCCTCGGTGAGCATCACTTTGCGACTGGTACGGGCGAACAGTGGCGTGCCCAGTTCTTCTTCGAGTGCACGTATCTGCATGCTCAAGGCTGGCTGAACGATGTGCAGCCTGGCCGCAGCGCGACCGAAGTGCCCTTCCTCCGCCACCGCGAGGAAATACCTTAAGTGCCGAAGCTCCATGAATTGATCACTCGAACTGATTAAATAATCAAATCAATATATTTGAGTGAGCGATCCTGTTCAATCACATTAAGCCCATCGCCCACTATTGCGTTTGCCACTGCTGAGGAAACCATGTCCGAAATCATTGCGTATATGACATTGCCGCAACTTTTGCTGATCACTATTCTTTATCTAAAATCCCCGCTGGCGCAGAACACAACAAACAGCAAGGCGCATATAACAACCTCTAATGTATTCATTTGGCCGCCGACCGACTGAATAACGATACGCCGCGAATTTTCAACACTCACACGTCTGGTTTATTTGCTTTGAAAGAGCAAATAACAAGGATTTTTTTGCCTGATTTTTATGTTTTTGTTCGTGGAGATGACCGTGATTGAATTTTATTTAAACGGCAAAAAAGTCCAGTCAACTGCCGATGACGATACACCGCTGCTGTGGATCATCCGCGACGAGTTCAAGCTCATGGGCACCAAATTCGGCTGCGGGATCGCCATGTGCGGCGCCTGCACGCTGCACGTGAATGGCGCGGCGATTCGGTCCTGCTCGTTTCCCGTTGGCATGGTACGCGGCGCCAAAGTCACCACCATCGAGGGCCTGGACAATCATCCCTTGCAGCAATCGTGGGTGGAACTGCAAGTACCGCAGTGCGGCTATTGCCAGTCCGGCCAGATCATGCAAGCGGTGACCTTACTTGAACATACGCCCAACCCCAGCGACGAAGAAATCGTCAACCACATGAGTTCCAACTTATGTCGTTGCATGACCTACAGCCGAATTAAGGCGGCGATTAAACATGCCTCGCAACTCGACAAACTGGCGTATGCCCTGCCGGTGGTCAATGCTGGCGGGAGTGCTAAATGATCAATAAAAATAACATGCCAGGCTCGGTGTCGCGCCGGCATTTTCTCGTGGGATCGGTGGCGGGCAGCGTGGTCATGGCATTTAGCCCCGCGTTCTCGGCGTTGGCGATGCCGGCGAAAGAAGCGCTGAAAAACAAACTGTTCGCGCCGACGATCTGGTTTCAGATCGACGCCACCGGCGACGTGGTGATCAACATCACCAAAGCGGAAATGGGCCAACACGTCGGCACCGCGTTAGCGCGGATCGTCGCGGAGGAACTGGGCGCGGACTGGAATCGCGTCAGCATCGTGCATGTCGACACCGACCCCAAGTGGGGCATGATGATCACGGGCGGTTCGTGGTCGGTCAATAGCTCCTTCAAGACGTTGTCCCAGGCCGGTGCCGCCGGACGCCAGTCGCTGATTGAAGCGGCGGCACGGCTGATGAACGTCCCGCCCTCGCAGTGCGACACCCGCAACAGCCTGGTACTGACCCCCAAAGGCAGCCTCAGCTTCGCCGAGGTCGTGCAGAAAGGCGCCTTCGATCGCACTTTCACCCCGGAACAACTCAGCCAGTTCGTGCCTAAACCGAAGAGCAAACACTTGCTGATCGGCGCCGATTACAAGGCCCTGGACATCCCGAAGAAAACCAACGGCACGGCAGTCTACGGCATCGACCTTGAAATCGAAGGCATGGTGTATGCGCGCCCTGTCGTGCCGCCCACCCGCTATGGCAGTCGAGTGGTCAGCGTCGATGACAGCCTGGCAAAAAAAATCCCCGGTTACCTGGGTTACGAGGTCCTGAAAGACCCAAGCAATCTGATTCAGGGCTGGGTGTCGGTCCTCGCCACGCACTATCCGGCGGCGATCAAAGCGGGCGACCTGATCAAGGTGCAGTACGTCGCCGGGGCGACCGCCACCGTGAGCGAGGCGGACATCCTGCGTGAAGGCGAACGCCAAGTGAACGATCCTCGCGAGGGTTACCTGTTTGTGGACGACGGTGATGTCGATAGCGCCGTCCAGCAACACCCAGACGCCATCGAAGGCACCTACAGAACCCACACCGCGTTGCATTTCGCCCTGGAGCCGTTGAATGCCACCGCGCTTGTGCAGGATGGCGTGTGGCACATCCACGGTGGCAACCAGTGGCAAACCCTGACGCTGTCGTCGGTGGCCAAAGCGCTGGAAGTCGATGAGCAGCACGTGATCATCCATTCGTATTTTCTCGGCGGTGGCTTCGGTCGCCGACTGTGGGGCGACTACATGATCCCCGCCGCGCTCACTGCGAAGCAGTTTGGCAAACCGGTGAAGTTGATTTTCACCCGGGCAGATGACTCGCGCTTTGATCAAGTCAGGTCCGCCTCGGTGCAACGCTTCCAGGCGAATTTCAACCAGGCCAATCAACTGATGGCCATTGATCACGCGTTTTCCGCAGGCTGGCCGACGTTGACCATGTCCCCCGAGGCCATGGCCGACAGTGTCGATAAAAAAGGCAAGCTCGACCCTTTCTCCACCAGTGGCGCGGACCACTGGTACAGCGTGGCCAACCACCGCAGCCGGGCGGTCAACAACGACCTCGCGCAACGGACATTCCTGCCGGGGTGGCTTAGATCGGTCGGCCAGGGCTGGATCGTTTGGGGGGTGGAATCTTTTATCGATGAAGCCGCGCACCGCGCCGGCGTCGATCCTTTGGAGTTCCGCCTGCGCATGCTCGATGGCCAAGGCAAACAAGCGGGCATTGCCCCCGAGACTGTCGGCGGCGCCCTGCGGCTCAGGCATGCCCTTGAAGTACTGAAACAGCGGATTCATTACGGCGCCGCGTTGCCGGCGGATGAAGGCATCGGCATCGCCCTGTCCGCCGGCCAGGAACGCACCAACGCGGCGTTTATCGCGACGGCGGTGCATGTTCGTGTCGATCGCCAGACCGGTGCGATTCAGGTCAAGCAGGTCGCCATGGTGGTGGACGCCGGCGTGATCATCCACCCCGACGGCGCCCGCGCTCAATTGGAGGGCGGCGCGTTGTGGGGCGTGAGCCTGGCCCTGAACGAGCACACCGAATTCGTCAATGGCCAGGTGCGAGACCAGAACCTCAACAGCTACACGCCAATCCGCATGAATGAAATCCCGCCGATCGACATCGTGCTGATCGACAGCAGCGAACTGCCCGTGGGCCTCGGTGAACCGGGCGTGGTCGGCATCGCGCCGGCGATTGGCAACGCGGTTTATCAAGCAGTGGGCGTCAGGCTTCGGGACCTTCCCATGAAGCCGGCAAACCTCCTCAATGCGCTGGCACACAAGGCAAATTAACCATGGGCAAATTCCACTGGATCACGTTGGCGCTGGCCATCATGGGTACTCACAGCGCCGCACACGCCGCGCCCTACGAAGACTTCACCCAGGCGCCCTCCCCCGAGAACGCCTTCAAGTACATTCACCAGGTCACCACTCATCCGCGCTGCGTGAACTGCCACGGGGTGATGAAGGACGGCGTCCAGCGCCCGCTGGTCGGCGATGACAGCCGCCTGCACCCGATGAACATTTCCGCCGTGCACAACCTGCGGCTGCAGGTGGAAGGGAAAAAGTTCGTGGAGATCGCCAACTCGTCGCAGCCGGTCAACTGCCGCAGTTGCCATCAGAACAGCAATGGCACCGCCCCCGGCATGCCCCCCGGCGCCGCCAACAACCTGATGCCTGGCTTCGTCTGGCACATGCCGCCGCCGACCATGATCCTCTCGCGGACCATGACGGCTGCCCAGTTGTGCGAGCAATTGCTGGACCCCAAGCGCAACAGCTTCCTGGCCTATCGCGGCGGGCGCAATGACATGGCCACGTTCAAGAAAGAGTTTGTGCACCACGTCAGCGACGACCCGTTGGTGATCTGGGCCTGGCAACCGGGCCCTGGCCGAACCGCCGCACCGGGCACCCATCAGGATCTGGTGGCGGCGATGAAACTGTGGATCGATGCCGGGGCGCCCTGCCCGACGGCTGCCGAGAGCTAACGAAAAGGCAGAACCTCATGCTTTCAGGAACCAGCGCACTGCTGAACGCTGTGACGGCACTCGAACAGGATAGCGGCCAAGCCGTGCTTGCCACCGTGGTCAAGGTTGAAGGCTCGGCCTACCGCCGCCCCGGTGCGCGCATGTTGATTCCGTTGTACGGCGTCACCGTGGGCACCCTCAGCGGCGGCTGCCTGGAGTCAGAGGTGGCGAAGAAAGCCTGGTGGCTGACCGAGACCGGGGACGCGGTAGTCAGCCGTTACAGCACCGCCGCACTTAACGATGAGGAGGACGACGACCAGGAGGCCGCCCTCACCTTCGGCCTGGGCTGTAACGGCACCGTGCACGTAATGCTCGAACGCCACAGCGCCGAACAACCACTCCCCCTGCTCGATCTGCTGCGACAGGTGCGCGCCAGCCATTGCGCCGGCGCGCAGGCCACGGTGATTGCCAGCCACCGCCATACCCGTGTGCGGGTGGGTGACCGCTTGGTGCTGCATCCCGAAAACACCGACAGCGGCCGCCTGCTCGACGCGCCACTCGACGCCCAAGTACGCGCCGACCTCCACGCCACACTCACCCAGGGTCGTTCATCGCTGCGACGTTATCCGGACGTGCGCGGCGAGGTCGAAGTGTTCCTCGAATACCTGGCCCCCCAGCGGCGCCTGGTGATATTCGGTGCCGGCCACGATGCTCAGCCGCTGGTGCACATGGCCAAGCTGCAGGATTGGCACGTCAGCGTGATCGACGGTCGCGCGCACTTCGCCCGCGCCGAGCGCTTCCCCTTGGCCGACGCCGTGCTGCACGTTCCCGCCCAGTCGCCGTATGCCCTGGACGGTTTGATCGACGGCGCCCTGGTGGCGGTGATGACCCACAGCTACAGCCAGGATCGTCATTGGCTGGGCGGCGTGCTGCGCGGCAATCCCGCCTACGTCGGCCAACTCGGGCCACGGGAACGCACCGAACGGCTGCTCGACGAGATCGCGGCTCACCTACCAGGCCAAGCTCCGGCGCTTGGCGCACTGGATCGCCTGCACTACCCGATCGGCCTCGACATCGGCGGCGACACCCCGGAAAGCGTGGCCACCGCGATCCTCGCGGAGATGACCGCAGCGCTGAATCAGCGCAGCGGCGGCATGTTGAAACATCGCCCGGTGCCGATCCACACGCCGATGCCACCCTGAATCCCATCAGTATTTCGACGAAACCCCAGCCCTGCCTCCACTGTCACAAAAAGCTCAAGCCGTGTGCCTGGCCCCTTCAGCACACGAGTGAAAACCAGGCGTTCGGCGGGCGGATTGTGCGCCGTCGATTGTCACTTTCAAGCACTTCCTGGAGAGCACCTCTATGCACAGTGGATCAATATTGCTGGTCGGTGGGTCGGGCGTCGTCGGCCGTCAGGCCGCCCGCTGGATACGTCAACGACAACCCGATGCAGCGCTGCTGATCGGCGGCCGCAACATGGACACCGCCGGCGCCATCGCCGAACAGGTCGGCAACGCCAGACCGCTGAAAATCGACATGGACAAACCGCGCCTGGGCTTGGCCGACGACGTAAAGGTGTCGGCGGTGGTCATGCTGGCGCCGGATGACGGGCTCAACGGCCTGGCTTACGCGCAGGACCAAGGCGTGCCGTTCCTGAGCATCGTTAACGGGTTGGTGGAAGTGGGGCCGGAAATCGCCCTGTTCGCCCACAATGCCTCGGCCGCTCCAGTGATTCTCGCCAGTCACTGGATGGGCGGCGCCGCGACCTTCCTGGCGCTCAAGCTTGCCCAACGCTTCGAGGTCACGCGCAGCATCACCCTCGGCGCGATAATCGATGAAAATGACCAGGCCGGGCCTACCGCACTCGAGGACATGGAGCGCGTCCATGAATCCGCGCCTCCCGCGCTGATTTTCAAGGACGGGCGCCGCACCTGGCTGACCGGCGATGCGGTCAAGGCACCACTGCGCGCCATTGACGGGCGATCGCTGGAAGCCAGTGCCTTTTCGACCTTCGACACCGCCAGCCTGTACGTCGCCACCGGGGCGCGGAACATCCGCTTCGACCTGGCCTCGGGCTCCTCGTCCAGCCGTGAAGCGGGCGGTGAGCCGGCGGCGGAAATTGTCGTCGAGGTGGAGGGCGACATTGATGGCCGAGCCCAGCGTGTGCGCGGCACTCTGGAATTCAAGGAAGGCCTCGCCTCGCTGACCGGGTTGTGTGTCGCGCTGGCAGTTGGCGCGGCGCTGGGGCTCGAGGGCCGGTCCGCGCTCAAAGCCGGGATGTCCCTCCCGGAATTGCTGTGGCAACCCGACGATTACCTCGAGCAACTCGCTCATTCTGGCGTGACGATTGAAGAACAACGCCTGTGATGAATCGCGCGGCGCCACTGCAGCGCCGCGCGGTCTCTCAACGCAGCAATAGCGCCAATTGCCGTGCCGCGTGCTTGGCCTGTGCGCGGCTCAGCGCGGCGAACCCCAGGACAAAGGCCGGTGCCAGACTGATCTGACGGCAGGATTGGCTGAGCGGTTGCAGCACCAGCCCCAATGGCCGTGCGGCTTCGTTCAACGCGTCTTGGTCATGCTCCGGCAACAGCCACAGAATCAAGTGGAAACCGGCGTGTTCACCGCTGATGCGGTAACGCCCGTGCGCTTCTGCCGCCAGGGTGTCGAGGACAATATCGCGCAAGGTCTGATATTCCTGCCGGGCTCGGCGCAAGTGCCGCAGGAACCCCGGCCCGCGCATCAATTCTGCCAGCCCCAGTTGCTCCGACACGCCGACACTGCGCCCGACCTTGTGCCACAGCGCGAGGATTTGCTCGTGCAGCACCGGCGGTGCCAGCAAGTAACCAATGCGCAAGTTGGAAAACAGCGCCTGATTGAAACTGCCGCAGTACACCACCCGTTGCATCGTATCGATGGATTTCAGCGCCGGCAGTGGCGCGCTCTGGTAGTTGAATTCACTGTCGTAGTCATCCTCGATAATCCACGCGCCCTGGCGCTGCGCCCAGTCCAGCAACTCCAGGCGCCGGGTGGCGGACATGATTACCCCCAGGGGTGACTGGTGCGCCGGCGTGACATAGGCCAGGCGACACACGGCCGAGTCCGGCACACCGCGCAAGTCCAGGCCCTGCTCGTCGGTCGGCACGTGCAGCAAGCGCGCGCCCGCCTCCTCGAAAATCCGCTGCACCGCCGGGTAACCGGGGTCTTCGACGCAGACGAAATCATCGGGAGACAGCACGCAGCGCGCTACCAGGTCGATGCCGTGGCGGATGCCATTGGTGATCAGCAACTGTTCGGCATGGCAATCGATGCCACGGTGCACGCGCAAATAGCGAGCGATCTGTTCACGCAACAACAATGACCCTTGCGGCTCGACGGCGCACATTTGCTCCGGCTGCATCGCCGCCATCGCCCGTTGCAGATTCGCCGCCCACTCCGCCGGGGCAAGCAATTGCGGATTGGCCAGGCGCGCGACGAAGGGCACGTTCACCTGCGCCTGGTATTCCCGCCCTGCCCTGGCCGGTTCCGGTGTTGCGCTAGTGCCAATGGGCGGTCGCGCCGCTTCGGCGTTTCGCGTGTCGTTCAGGGCTTTGAGGTAGCTGTCCGGGATCACCGCACTGACCAGGCTGCCGGAACCCACCTTACGGGTGATGTAGCCCTCAAGCTGCAAACGTTCGAACACTCCTTCCACCGTCCCCCGGGCAATCCCCCAGCGCTGCGCCAATACCCGGGTCGACGGCAAGCGCTCGGTGGCCGCCAGCAAGCCGTTGAGGATCGCGTCTCGCAGGGCCTGGTACGCGCGCTCCTGCTTGGTAGCGCCGCCCGTATCCGCTGGCAGCGGCAAGTCGATGCCCGAGGTAAATTTGCCTTTACTCATAATGGTCCATATCCAAGCGGCTCAAATGGCCCTGCCGCCTGAACCACTTTACACCTACCTTAGCGACATCTGCTCGCTAAGTGTTTTCAGAGGTTCATCATGTCACTCACCGACTATTTATTGTTTGCACTGATCGCCGTGGTCCAGGTGGGATCACCGGGGCCATCGACGATTTTCCTGATCAACAACGCCCTGGTGTATGGCCCTGGTCGCGCGTTGTGGATTCTCACCGGTGACCTGGTGGCGATCGCCGTCCTCGCGACGTGCTCGCTGCTGGGAATCGACGCCTTACTGATGGACAACCCCCGGGTCTTCACCCTGGTCAAGTTTGCCGGCGCGGTGTACCTGCTGTGGCTCGGTTTCCAGCAGTTGCTGCAGGCTCGAAGCCGTCGCGTCAACGATGCACAGCCCGTGCCCCGCGAAGCGACGCTGGTGCTCTGGGGCAAATCGTTCATGGTTGGCATCAGCAACCCCAAGGCGATCCTGTTTTTCTCGTCGCTGCTGCCGCAGTTCATTGGCAACCCGCAGGACGCCCATCTCGGCTCGCTGCTGTCGCTGATCCTGCTGTTCGTGCTGATCAAACTGCTGGTATCGAGTGGTTACGCGGTCAGCGCCAAAACCATGGCCCGCCGTTTGGCCAGGCCCGGCGCAGCGGTCTGGGGCAAACGCGCCACCGGCGGCGTGTTGATGGTGTTCGGGTTGGTGATGGGCTTCAATGCGTTTGAGTAGATCAACGTTGCGCGGCGTTCGCTTGAACCAGAACGGCCCGGTCTATGGTATCGACGAACCTCTTCGTCAACGCCGGTAGACCGAGCCGTTGCAGGTTAGGCGCGACAATTCAGTCGAACATGTCCGGCTGTGTCGTGGCGATGTGGCTATACAGGGTCTGGAAATGCAACCAGCCGATGTAGTCGCTGCCGACATGCTCGCGGCTGTATTGCGCGGTTTTCTCCGACAACAGTTGCGGCGTGATGCCGGTGGCTTCCACCAGCAACTGCTGCTTGCAGGCACGCTCCAGGGCGATGAACCAGAACGCCGCATCGTCGATGCTGTGGCGGCTGGTGGTGAGCAGGCCGTGGTTCTGGTGCAACACGCCACGGTTGCGGCCGATTTGCTTGGCCACTGACGAACCGCTCTCCTTCTCCACCGCCACGGCGCCGGCGGAAGCGCCGATCACCGCGTGGCTGTTGTAGAACGCGGCGGCGTCCTGGCTGATCATGTCCAGCGGCCGGCCGGTGGCGCACCACGCGGTGCCGTAGGTGGTGTGCGCGTGACACATGCCCATGATGTCGGGGTATTCATCGTGAACCGCCGCGTGCAACACGAAACCGGCGCGGTTGACCGCGTAATCGCCCTCAATCACGTCACCCTTGTGGTCCACCAGGATCAGGTTCGAGACCTTCACCTGAGAGAAATGCACGCACATCGGGTTGGTCCAGTACAGCTCCGGACGCTCCGGATCGCGAACCGTAAGGTGGCCGGCGAAGCCGTAGTCGAAACCGTGCAGGGCGAACACCCGGCACGCAGCAACCAGGTGCTCCTTGCGGTATTTACGCGCTTGCTCGTGGCTGGTGAACTCAGGCAGTTCGGGGAAAATCAGGCCGGTCTGTTCCGGCTGGTACAGCGAGATCCGCGGGCGCCCAAGGCTGTCGGGGGCGAGTGCGTGCGGCAGGGTGCGTTCTTTCAGGGCTGACATGATTGTTCCTCACAGCAGTGCATCAGTTGAGTTGGGTTTAGCGGTTAACCAGGCGTTTGGGCATGGTCAGCACCAGGAAGCTGCCGATCAGCAATGAAGCGGCCAGGGTGTACACGCCGAGGTTGATCGAATGGGTGGTGTCGATGATCCAGCCAATCAGGTAAGGGCTGACGAAGCCGGCCAGGTTGCCAACCGAGTTCACCACCGCGATCCCGGTAGCGGCAGCAGCCCCGGCCAGCACGGCGGTCGGCAGGCACCAGAACTGCGCCAGCGTCACCAGCACGCCGATGGTGGCGACGGTCAAGGCCACCTCCGCGATCAACAAATGGGTGCTGAACTGGACACTCACCAGCCAGCCAATGGCGCCGATGACACCGGGCACGACGATGTGCCAGCGCCGTTCGCGGGCCTTGTCCGACATGCGCCCCACCACAATCATCGCGATCGCCGCCGCGCCGTAGGGGATGGTGGTCAGCAAGCCGATGCTCAACGGGTCGGTAACCCCGGCGCCTTTGATCAGGGTCGGTAGCCAGAAGCCAACGCCGTACAGGCCCATGATGAAGAACAGATAGATGACACTGAGCAACCAGACCCAGGGGCTGGTGAAGCCATCACGCAAACGGTGTTTGGTCGCGCCGACGTTGTCCGCTTCGATATTGCGGATCAGCACGGCCTTTTCCTCTGCCGTCAGCCATTTCGCGCCGGCAATCCCGTTGTCGAGAAAGGCCAGGACACAGAACGCCAGGACGAAGGAAGGCAGCGCTTCGATCACAAACATCCATTGCCAGCCGGCGAGGCCTTGCACCCCGGACATGTGGTGCATGATCCAGCCCGACAACGGCCCGCCGATCAGTCCGGCGATCGGAATGCCGGTCATGAACATCGCAATGATCCCGCCGCGCCGTGCCGCCGGATACCAATAAGTCAGATACAGGATTACCCCGGGAAACAGTCCCGCCTCGGCGACGCCCAGCAGAAAGCGCAGCACGTAGAACATGGTTGGGGTGGTGACGAACATCATGCAGGCTGAAATGATCGCCCAGGTCAGCATCACCCTGGCGATCCACAGACGCGCGCCGACCTTGTGCAGAATGATGTTGCTCGGGACTTCGAAGAAAAAATAACCCAGGAAGAAGATCCCGGCGCCCAGGCCGTACACCGTCTCACTGAATTGCAGGTCATTGAGCATCTGCAACTTGGCGAAACCGACATTGACCCGGTCCAGGTACGCGGCCACATAACAGGCAAACAAAAACGGAATCAGACGCCACGTAACCTTGCGGTACAGTCGCGTCGCCTCGTCAACCACTTCCCCTCGCGGGGCGGCAATATCAACGGCCATCACCAGTTACCTCATATTGTTATTGTTAAGGGCGCGCTTGCCTGAGTTGAATCAAGTCATGAGCGCTGGAGAGATCATCTGTCGGTCCGCGGCACTTTGACAAAAGGCCAATTCTCACGCATACGTGAACCAGATTCTTCAATGAGCACGATTCACCATGCGACCGCCTCCCAGCCTGCACGCACTGCGCGCCTTCGAATCCGCCGCCCGCCTCGGCAGCTTTGCCCGCGCCAGTGAAGAGCTGCACTTGAGTCCCTCGGCCATCAGTCACCAAGTGCGCGCCCTGGAACAGCACTTCGGTCGCGGCTTGTTCTTACGGGCCAATCGCCAAGTGACCCTGACACCCGACGGCGAACGGCTGTTCGTGGTGCTGAGCCAGGCCTTCAGCTCGATCCATGGCATCTGTGCCGAGCTGAGCCCGCCGGAGCAAACCCAAGGCCTGTCAGTCCATTGCACGCCGAGCTTCGCCGCCAAGTGGCTGGGGCCGAGGCTGCCGAGCTTTATTGCCAAACACCCCGACATCAATATTCGTCTGTCGTCCAACGCCGAGCCCTTCGACCTGCTGCGCCACGAGAGCATCGACATTGTCATTGCCTACGGTCGTGCGCCGCAGGGGCCGGGGCTCACCGTTCAGTCCCTCGGCCAGGAAGAACTGGTCGCTCTGTGCTCACCCGAGTTCGCCCGCGCCAATGCGCGGTTTGTGCCGGAGCAACTGGACAAGGTGATCCGCCTCGATTCGTCCTTCAGCCCGGTGCGCTGGGCCGACTGGTTTGCCTTGAATGGTCTGCCGGCGCCCGGCTCACAAAACGGTCCGACCTTCGATCGCGGTTCACTGGTGGTGGCGGCGGCCGTGCAAGGCTTGGGCGTCGCACTCGAGACTCTGCGCTTCGCCCAGGCCGAAGTCGATGACGGCAGTCTGGTGCGGTTTGGCGGCGAGCAGGTGCGCAGCATCCAGCGTGACTTGCACTTTCTCTGCTACCGCACCCGCGACCAGAACTCGGCCAAAGTGCAAAAGTTTTGTCAGTGGATTCTTGCCAGCGGCAGCGCCCCCTCCAACTAGAGGCCAGCGGCCAATTTCTTGCGAGATTTCAATCCTTTGCTATAGCTAAGGGTTCCTAACGCAATGGAATGAGGCAACGGAATGTCAGTCGCGAAGAAGATGAGTGTGGGGCAACTGACGATGTTGACCGCCGTCAACATGTTGGGCTCCGGCATCGTGTTGTTGCCCACCAAACTGGCCGAAGTCGGCGGAATTTCCATCTTGTCCTGGCTGATCACCGCCACCGGTTCGCTGGCCCTGGCCTACGCCTTCGCCCGTTGCGGGATGCTCAGTCGCAAGACCGGCGGCATGGGCGGTTATGCCGAGTACACCTTCGGCAAGGCCGGCAACTACCTGACCAACTACACCTACGGCGTCTCGCTGTTGATTGCCAACGTGGCGATCAGCATCACGGCGGTCGGCTATATCCAGGTGTTGTTCGGGGTCAAACTCGATTCCCTGCAAGTCGGCCTGGCGACCATCGCCCTGCTGTGGATCACCACCTTCGCCAATTTTGGTGGCGCGCGGATTACCGGGCGGATTGGCGCCGTCACTGTCTGGGGCGTGATTGCCCCGGTGGTGCTGGTCTCGACCATCGGCTGGTTCTGGTTCGACAGCAGCGTCTACGCCGCCGGCTGGAACCCGCACAACATGGGCATGATGGAAGCGGCGGGCGCTTCGGTGGCCATCACCTTGTGGGCGTTCCTCGGGCTGGAATCAGCTTGCGCCAACACCGACGCCGTAGAAAATCCCGAGAAGAACGTGCCGATTGCGGTACTCGGCGGCACCTTGGGGGCCGCGGTGATCTACATCGTTTCCACCAACGTCATCGCGGGGATTGTCGATAACCCGGAACTGGCCTCCTCCACCGCGCCGTTCGGCCTGGTGTTCGCCAAGATGTTCACGCCGCTGATCGGCGACATCGTCATGGCCGCGATGGTCCTGGCCTGCATTGGTTCGCTGCTGGGTTGGCAGTTCACCATTGCCCAAGTGTTCAAAAGCTCGGCGGACACCGGTTACTTCCTGCCGATCTTTGCCAAGGCTAACAAGGCCGGGACGCCGATTGTCGGCATGCTGATCCTGCTCGCCGGGCAGACCGCGCTCGGTTTTCTGACCATCAGCCCGGACCTGAGCAAACAGTTCGACACCCTGGTCAATCTGGCGGTGGTCACCAACCTGGTGCCGTACATCCTGTCCATGGCGGCGCTGATGACCATGCAGAAAGTCTCCAACGTCCCCGCTGGCAAAGCCTTGGCCACCAACATCATCGCCTGGGTCGCGGCGGCCTACAGCTACCTGGCGCTGTACAGTTCCGGTGAGCAGGCGCTAATGCTCGGCGGCGTCGCCACCATCTTCGGCTACACGCTGTTCGGTTTCGTCAACAACCGCTTGATTCGCCTGGAAGCCCTGAATAACAGCGTGCCGACGCAAACTGTCAGCGCCCAGCACCTCACCGCTGAACCGGTGCCGGTCAATCATTTGCAATCCGCTGCCCTGGAGGCTCGACCATGACGGAACATCGACACACCCTCGGCATGTTGACGCTGCTGATCAGTAGCCCGCCAGACAAACGCACGGTGTTCGGCCGTGCGCTGATCCAATTGATCAACGATGTCGAAGAACGGGACGTCCACCTGATTGCGTCGGAAACTCTTAGCGATGCCACGGCGATCCTGCGCTCCGATCCGGCGATTCAATGCGTGTTGCTCAGTTGGGAGATGGATGACAGCGAAAACCACGAAGAATGCATCAAGCTGCTGATCAGCCTGCGCGAACGCAACACTCGCGTACCGGTGTTCCTGATCAGCGACCGCAGTACCGCGTCTGGCATTCCATTGGTGGTAATGCAGCACGCCGATGACTTTATCTGGCTGCCGGAAGACACCAGCCGTTTCCTCAGCGGGCGCATCCTCGCCGCCATCGAACGCTACCGCCAGGCCGCGCTGCCGCCGATGTTCGGCGCGCTGGTGAAATTTGCCCGCTCTTATGAATATTCGTGGCACACCCCGGGGCACGCCGGCGGCACGGCGTTTTTGAAGAGCACCGCCGGGCGTGCGTTCTACGAGTTTTTTGGCGAAAACCTGCTGCGTTCCGACCTTTCGATATCGGTCGGCGAACTCGGCTCCTTGCTCGATCACAGCGGCCCGATCGGCCAGGGCGAGCGCTATGCGGCCAAGGTGTTCGGCGCCCATCGCACCTATTACGTGACCAACGGCTCGTCGACCTCCAACCGGGTCATCCTGATGGCCAGCGTCACCCGTAACCAGATCGCACTGTGCGACCGCAACTGCCACAAATCCGCCGAACACGCGATGACCCTGTCCGGGGCGATTCCTACCTACTTAGTGCCAACGCGCAACCGCTACGGCATCATCGGCCCGATCCTGCCGCAAACCCTCAGCGCCGAAGGCGTGCAGGCTGCCATTGCCAATAACCCTTTGGTCAAGCGCGGCATCGACCCGACGCCGGTCCACGCCATCGTCACTAATTCCACCTACGACGGCTTGACCTACAACGTCACCCGCGTCGAGCAGTTGCTGGGCCAGAGTGTCGACCGCCTGCATTTCGACGAAGCCTGGTACGGCTACGCGCGGTTCAACCCGTTGTACCGTGACCGCCACGCCATGCACGGCGACCCGGACGATCACGATGAATCCCGGCCTACCGTATTCGCCACCCAATCGACCCACAAACTCCTGGCTGCCCTCTCCCAGGCCTCGATGATCCATGTGCGCAATGGCCGCAATCCAATCGATCACGGGCGCTTCAACGAGTCGTTCATGATGCACGCGTCGACCTCGCCCAATTACGCGATCATGGCGTCCTGCGACGTCAGTTCGGCAATGATGGAAGCGCCGAGCGGGCAGATTCTCACCACCGAATCCATCGAAGAAGCCGTGGCGTTCCGCCAGGTTATCTCGCGCATGCACAACGAGATCCAGGCCAAGGACGACTGGTTCTTCACCTGCTGGCAACCGCCCACCGTGCAAGTCGACGGCGCGGCGGTGCCGTTCCACGAGGTAGAACCGACGCTGCTGAAAACCGAGCCGAATTGCTGGGTGCTGCACCCGAACGAGGTCTGGCACGGGTTCGGCGATATCGAAGACGGCTACTGCATGCTCGACCCGATCAAGGTCTCGGTACTCAGCCCCGGCATGGGCGACGATGGCAACCTGTTGGCCTCGGGCATTCCGGCCTGCGTGCTCACCGCGTATCTGGGGCGCCAGGGCATCGTGGTCGAGAAAACCACCGACTTCACCATTCTGTTCCTGTTCTCGATCGGTATCACCAAGGGCAAGTGGGGCACGCTGGTCAACGCCCTCCTCGACTTCAAGCGCGACTATGACGACAACGTCGAACTCGAACTGTGCCTGCCGGACCTGCTGACCGCCAACCAGACGCGCTACGCCGGCATGGGCCTCAAGGATCTGGCGGACGAAATTTTTGCTGCGATGAAGCTGCACAAGACCACCGCCAACATGTCCCAGGCCTTCGGCACGCTGCCCAAGGCCGAATTCAGCCCGGTGGAAGCCTACGAAAAACTGGTGCGCAACGACGTCGAGCGGGTCACTCTCGACGAAGCCGCCGGGCGCATCGCCGCCACCGGCATCGTGCCCTACCCGCCGGGCATTCCGATGCTGATGCCCGGCGAGCACTTTGGCCCGGCGGACGGCCCGTTACTGGCTTATCTCAAGGCACTGGAAGCCTTCGACAAATCCTTCCCCGGCTTCACCCATGACACCCACGGGATCGAGAACGAGGCCGGGGTTTATCGGATGCTGGTGTTGAAATGATGCTGGTGTGGAAATGAGTCCGGCGGGGGCCATGGCTCCCGCCGATCAGCAACGGTAGGGTTGGCCGGCGACGATCAATCTGCCCAAACCCGCACCACTGCCCGCGCTAACACCTCGGGCAGGTGCACCAACCCTTCTGCCATCGTCACCACCTGCAACGGCTCAGCCTCGGAGTCATGCGCGCCGGCGGTCCATTCCACCTCGTAGCACGCCAGAATCTCCACCATCGTCCGGCGCCCATAACCGCTGCCCGTTGCAGCTGTCGCCAATTCCCGGAAGGCCTCTTCCACCCGGCCGGGCCACAGCACCGCGCCGACCGTACTCGGCTGCGACCCATGCTGATGAATGCGATGCGCCGTACCTGCCGGAACCAACACCGCCTCGCCTGGCCGCAAGCGCGCGATGCACTGCCGGCCTACGCGCAGTTCCAGCGACCCTTGCAGCGCCACCACCAGTTTGCGTTCGCGCCGATGCAGCAGCGGCAAGTTGTGCCCGTTGAGCGGCAACTCAAAGCGCATCGCGGTGCCAGCGCCGTCGATACTCGCTTGCGGCACGTCGATCCACAGTGGGTAGCCGTTGGGCACCAGCAGCAAAGGCTGCGACGAATCCTCGTGCATGGGATATCTCCTGACGATGTGGCTCACTACCCTGCCCGCGCGACGCACATCGCACAAGCAAAAACGCCCGTCTGCAACCTTGCAGACGGGCGTCAATACACCGCGTGGCTTAGCTTTTTTTCGCGGCGGCGATGATCACGTCAGCGACTTTGCCCGGTTGCGACAACATCGGTACGTGGCTGGTTTGCAGCACAGTGGTCTGCGCGTTGAGTTTCTTGGCGAAGGCCTGTTGCAGCGGTGGATCGATCATCCGGTCCTGGGCAGCGACTACATAGTAGTTGGGCTTGTCCTTCCACGCGGTGACGGTGATCTTGTCATCGAACGCCGCAGCGCGGATCGGGCCTTGGGTGACCGCCATCAGTTTGGTGTCTTCCGCCGGCAGATCCTGGGCGAAGTTCACACCCACCGAGGCTTCGGGCAAGTACAGGTAACCCGATTTGTCGGCGAACACGGTTTTGATCCCCGGCGGCGTCGGGTAGCCTTCGGTGGATTGCACCGTGCTCTGCCCGGCGGACGGCGCCAGTGCAGCGACGTATACCAGCGCCTTGACCTTGGCACTGGTGCCGGCCTGGGTGATTACGCTGCCACCCCAGGAGTGACCGACCAGAATCACCGGGCCGGTCTGGTCGTCGATTACCCGTTGCGCGGCGGCCACGTCATCGGCCAGCGAGGTCAGCGGATTCTGCACCGCCACCACTTTCAAGCCTTGGGCCCGCAGCAGCGGAATGACTTTATTCCAGCTCGAACCATCGGCGTAGGCACCGTGCACCAGCACCACAGTGGTATCGGCCAACGGGTTGCTGGCCGCGGCGCTCAATTGCGCGGTGCCAACGGCCCATAAGGCGAACGAACTCAACAGTACGGTTTTCAAGAATGATTTCGACACGCTAATTCTCCAGAAGCAAAAAGTATCAAGGGGTGCGCATCGGTGGTTCAGTGGGCGCCGCTGTGCGGTTGACTCCTGAAGAGGATTGCCCATGACTGAGGGTTCGATGCTGTTAACGGGCTGCGGCACAGGCCTGGCCCTGTTGGATCAAACCTTAACCAGATTCCTGGTGCGCACTTGTCCGCGCCGGAACAAAGGCTTGTATTTCTGCGCAAATATTTTGCGCGCCAGTTATTTTTCACTGGAGGGGTTTACTTGCCGGGCATCGGCGGTGTCTAGTGGTCGCTCATCCCCGCACTGCGTCAGCCGCAGGAGCCTCAGCCATGTCACACGTCTTCGACTCTGGACAAGCCACCGGTCAAACCGGTTTTGCACATTGGCAGGACGCCGTGGCCGAGCTGTTCGTTGCGCTGGAGGCCACCACCGAGGACCGCCAGGCGTTTCGCATGCAGGTGCAGCGGACCATGCTCGGCGAGGTCATGTGCGCGCGCAACGCTTCGGCGCAACAGCACCTGTCGCGCACGCCAGCGCTGATTGCCCGGGGCAGCGAGGACTGCGTCGGGGTGCTACTGATCGAGAGCGGCTCGACCGTGGTGATTCAAAACGACCGCCAGACCCGCGTCGAACCAGGGCATTTCGTGCTGTTCGACACCTTCCGCAGCTATGAGCTGGAAAAACAGCGTCGGCAGCGAGCAGATCGTGTTTCAGGTACCGCGCGAGATGATCCTTAATCGAATCGGCCCGGTCGGCCACTACACCGCAACGCCGTTTTCCTCGGAACGGCCGGTGCATCGCATGACGTATGACTTTCTACGGACCTTGGCGCATAACGCGGCGGACATGGCGCCGGAACTGACCCAACGCCTGATGGCCCAGGGTCTGGATTTGCTGGCGCTGTCGCTGCTGGACGGGCAACACACCAAAGTGTTGAGCCCCTCCAGCCATCGCTCGACGCTGTTGTACCGGGTCAAGGCCTGCATCAAACAGCACCTCAGTGACTCGGACCTGTCGCTGGACAGCGTGGGTGCGCGGTTGGGCATATCCGGGCGCTACGTCAACAGTTTGCTGGCCGATGAGCAGACTTCGTTTCGGCATTATTTGTTGGCCAGTCGCCTGGAGCGCTGTGCCCAGGACTTGAGCCTGAGCGCCCAGGCTCACCGCCGGATCGGCGAAATCGCCTACGCCTGGGGCTTCAATGACCTGGCGCATTTCAGCCGGGTGTTCAAGGCGCGTTACGGCAAGTCACCGACCGACTGGCGCAATACCAGCCTCGATAACTCATAGCCCTGTGGTGAGGGGGCTTGCCCCCGTCGGCGCGCGCAGCGGGCCCGGCTTTTTGCTTACTTACGGCTCGCCGACGGCCATGGGCACGGTGGACAGTCGTTCGCGGCTGAGGTCGGTGTAGCGTTCGGTGCCGAGATCGAACAGCCGGGCCATGCGCGTCGCTTCGAAATTCAGTGGATCAGCGTCCAGCATGTCCGAGGGCAGCGCCGCATAGCTGATCAACACGTGATGGCGATAGGCGAACGCGGTGGCCATGGCCATGTGCATGCGCAGGTTAGCGCGGCTCAGAGAGTCGAAAGAACGCCCCATGATCGCCACCGCACCACCATTGAGCTGCGAGTTATGCGGGTTCATGGGCGCATTAATGATGATGTAGATCCGCCCCGGCATCAGTGACGGCTGGTTGATCTGCCATTGCACCAGTGCTTCCGGCAACAGCAGGAACGGCGCATTGATGCCACCGTCGGCATGGATTTCGGAGGCCTCGCCATCGGCAATCGCCACCGGTGGGAAAATCCCCGGCACGCTGGCCGACGCCGTCAGAATCGTGCGGAACAAGGCCAGCGCCTGTTGCTCGTTGCCCGGTTCCTGGGCCGACGCGGCAATCGCGCCCATGTCCCAGATGATGGTTTCCTGCGTGTCCAGGTTGGTGGTGGCCACCAGCAAGCGGCGGCCGAGTTTGTGTTGGTCGGCGATGGTGTGCAGCAACGCCGGGCTGGTGTAATGCTCGATCAACTGCGCCAGGGGCTCACCGCTGTACAGCGACGGCCGCGCCAGCATGCCAATCCCGCGTTCGGTCAACTGCGTGGCGCCGGCACTGCGGTAGCCACTGATCAGGCGTTGATCGAAATACTTGCCGGCGAACGCCAACGGCGCAATCAGCGCGCCGGTGCTGACACCGGTCACCAGGTCGAACTCCGGGCGCGTACCGCTGCGGCTCCACCCCACCAGCACGCCGGCGCCGAACGCACCATTGGCGCCACCGCCGGAAATCGCCAGCGCGGTGATGCGCTGGCGCCCGGCACGCTTGCGGTCGGCGTCCCAGGCCTGCATGAACGCCAGGGATTGTTCGGCGTTATCGGCCACGAAGCGAAAGCGCTTCAGCGAAGAGAACTCACGGGTGGCTTGCGGGGTGGCGACGGTGTCGATCATCGGCCGAGTCAGCGAACCGCAGGCGCCAATGGACAAGCCGGCGGCCAACAGGAGCCAGGGCAATGGACGAAATCCCATGATCAAACACTCGATGAAGGCAGGTTGGTTTGGAAAACAGGCAGCAAGAATAGCGCAATGAAGGCGCACTGCCGATGGCGCCTGCGCACAGAATTGCCCGGTTGGGCCGCACTTTAACTCGTCGCGCCAGATCGCCGCCAAACAGGACAACTTTCCCGGATTTTCTGCCAGACTGCAGGCGTGTTGCCGCAAATGTGACGATTGGTCCGCGATTGCTTGACAAGGCTTGTGCCCAAGCCTTATTCAGCAGCGCTTTTTTTGTACCGGCAGGTGAAATCAGGGCCGACTTCCCTTGCCACTGTTAAAACCAATCGACGCCCGAATGTGTCGATCAGCGAAGTGTCTCCCATGAAAGAAATGAACCATGCCCCGGCCCTCAGCGCGCTGCAATTCAATCAACCACGCAAGGTGGTGTTTCTCGCCTATCCCGAGATGGGCCTGCTCGACCTCACCGGCGCGCAAACCGTGTTCTGGGCCGCGGGCAAAGCCATGGCCGCCCGTGGTTTGCCCGGTTACAGCCTGCACACCGGCAGCCTGGACGGCGGCTTGATGCAAACCGCCGAAGGCCTGGCGGTGAACACCGAAGCGCTCAACAACTTCGACCCCGCGACCATCGACACCTTGATCGTCCCCGGCGCGCCCAACATCACACAGGCGATGCACGAGTGTGTCGCCCTGGTCGACTGGCTGCGGGACGCCTCGACCAAGGCCCAGCGCACCGCGTCGGTGTGCAGCGGCACGTTCTTGCTGGCCCAGGCCGGCTTGCTCGATGGCCGCCGCGCCGCCACTCATTGGGCGATGTGCGACATGCTGCGCAGCGGTTTCCCGCTGATCGAAGTCGACCACGATGCGATTTTCATCCAGCAAGGCAATGTGTGGACCAGCGCCGGGGTGAGCGCCGGCATCGACCTGGCCCTGGCGCTGGTGGAAGCCGATTGCGGTCGGGAAGTGGCCATGGAAGTGGCGCGGGAATTGGTGGTGTTTCTCAAACGCCCCGGCGGTCAGGCGCAGTACAGCGTGCTACTGCAATCGCAGAGTCAGGACAGCGCCCTGTTCGAAAGCCTGCACCTGTGGATCAGCGAGCATTTGGCCGACGAAAACCTGTCGGTGGAGCGGTTGGCGACCCAGGCGCAAATGAGCCCGCGTAATTTTGCCCGGGTCTACAAGCTCAAGACCGGCCGCACGCCGGCCAAAGCGGTCGAGGTGCTGCGGATGGAAGCGGCGCGGCGCCTGCTTGAAGAGTCCGAGCGCAACATTGACCAGATCGCCCGGCTCTGTGGTTTTGGTGACGAAGAGCGGATGCGCCACACCTTCCAGCGGCACCTGTCGATCTCGCCACGGGACTACCGCAACCGCTTTTCCCGCTGACCTGCACACAATCAAACAGCCCCCTGTGGTGAGGGGACCCCTGTGGCGACGTCATCCCCTAACTCTGTGGTGAGGCCTGCCCAGCAGGCCCCGCCCTTCGAAAGCTCATCCAGAAAAGACCTGTTCAACGCCGCTGCAACCATTGCAGAAAACCGCCTTTCTTCACTTCCAGCGGTTTCTTCGTCACCACCGTCTCGCGAATGTCTTCCCGTTGTTCCTGCAAATTATTCAGCGCCACTTGCAGCTCGCTATGGTGTTCCAGTTGCACGCCGAGGGCTTCTTTTTCGATGCGGAACAACCGGCCACTGCTGATACTGCGGAACTCGCCGCGTGACGGCGCGCTGTTGAGGATGCCCTCTTCGCCCATCACTTCGCCCGGCCCGAGGCGCCCGGCTTCGATCATTTTCTCGCCGTCGTGGATCGCCACCGACACCACGCCGGTGCTGATGATCATCAGGCAATCGGCAACCTCGTCGAACGCCAGAATCACCTGGTCGGCCTGGTAGTCCACCGGTTTCATGTCGGTCGCCAAGCGATCGCGTTCTTCGATGCCCAGCGAACGAAAGATCCGCACGTCCTCCAACAGGCGCCGCTGGCGACTCCAGGGTTGGTGATCCGGGCCCACCGCCCAACTCACCCCCGACGATTCCAAGTGCCGGTGCGCCAGGTCGAACATCAGGTTGCGCACCTCGGTTTTCTGGTTGATGTTTTCGATGAAGCCCTTGAGTTCGTATTCGTTGTATTCCAAGTGCGAGCCTTTTACCGACACTTTCGGCTTGAACCCCGGCAGCAACGCGCGGGTGCCTTGCAGGGCTTTTTCCAGCGCGTCGATGGCACGGCGCGGGCGTACGCTGCTGGGGATCGCGATGATCACACTGACCCCGTGCTTGTTGCCCGGGCGGCTGAAATTGAGGATCCGCGCCTTGGCGGCCATCGAGTTCGGCAACACCGCCATGCTCCCCATCTCGGTCATCAGGTGCGTCGAGCGCCAGTCGATGTCCACCACTTTGCCTTCAATGCCGTCGATGGAAATCCAGTCATTGAGCTGATAAGGCTTGGTGGTGTTGAGCACGATCCCGGAAAACACGTCGCTCAAGGTGCTTTGCAACGCCAGGCCGACAATGATTGCCATCGCCCCGGAAGTGGCCAGCAAGCCCTTGACCGGCAACTGCAGCACATAGGCCGCAGCACCGACAATCGCGATCAGGAAAATCACCGCCCCCATCAGATCGTGCAGCAGGCGCGAGCTGTGGCCCAGGCGCGACATCAGGCCGTGGGCCATGATCACCGTCATCGTCCGCGCCGCGAACAGCCACCAGGCGATGCCCAGCACTGTACCCATCAGGTTGAGAATCGCGTCGTCCGGCCACAACGGCGGCTGCAAGGGGCTGATCCCGGCCGACATCATCACCCAGCAGAACGCCAGGAAAATCAGCAAGCGCACGCACAGTTGCAGATGACGCCGCTGCGCGCCGAGGCACTGCCAGAGGGTCAGGTCGAGGGTGATCAGGATCACCCCGACAATCAGCGGATGGGCCTGCAACGTTGCCAGCATCGGTACCTCCTGGGCGCGTCAGGCAACGGCCAGGGCTGGGCGTTGCGCGGGTGTTTCACTGAGGAACTGGTTGAAGCGCGAACGCAACCAGCGTTCGCCAGGGTCGGCGTGAGTGACCCCGCGCCACACCATCGACAGTTCCAGCACGGGCAACGGCAAGGGCGCAAACTCGGCCTTCAAACCTTCTTTGCTGGCCATGGCGAGCGCCACGTAATCCGGCACGATGGCGATCATTTCGCTGTCCGCCAGCAACATCGGCAACGCACTGAATTGTGGCACCGTCAGCACCACTTTGCGCTGGCGACCGAGCAGGCCCAGGGCGTGGTCGGTGTCATCGATCACGTTGCCCATCGACGATACCACTGCGTGCGGGCGCCGGCAGAATTCGTCAAGGTTGAGCGCGCCGTTACTGCCGTGTGAACGCAACAGCATTGGCTGAATCGTGCGAAGGCATTTGCGCCGTGCGGTGGCCGGCAAGTCGTGAGTGTGGCTGATGCCCAGGGATATTTCTCCCGCAGCCAGCAATTGCGACATCTGCCAGTGATCGGCGCGGCGTACCACCAACCTGATGTTTGGCGCATCACGGCGCAGGCACTGCAACAGACGCGGGAGCAAGGCGTACTCGACATCGTCCGACAGGCCGATGTGGAAGGTCGCCTCGCTGGTGGCCGGGTCGAACGCCTGGCTGCGGCTGAGCGCGGCGGCCATGGTGTCGAGGGCCGGGCTGAGGTTAAAGAAGATCTCTTCGGCCCGCGCGGTCGGCTCCATCAAGCGCCCCGAGCGGATGAACAATGGATCGTTGAACATCAGGCGCAAACGGCCTAGCGCACTGCTGATGGTCGGTTGGCCGAGAAACAGTTTCTCGCCGACACGGCTGACGTTTCGCTCGTGCATCATGGTTTCGAAGACCACCAACAGATTGATGTCGGCACGACGCAGGTCATTTCTGTTCATCATTTTCGCCACCCAGGCCCAGGGCCATTGAGGTCAGTGAAGGTGAATGGCCGATCCGCCAGGCAGATCCGCAGTGAGAACAGGTTAGGCAGGCTGCCTGGGTACGTCTCTTGTACATAGGTACAGCCTGTTAATGCCTTGGTGTGCCGCGCTATACCGGGGTATGCCGGGCGTGTCTGGAGGCCGCTGGACCGGCGCTTTCCAGTGTTTCGACAGGCCTGCGCACTGTAAGCGCTGGAGCTGTGGCGCCACAGGCCTACCTCAGTGCTAGTCGCTCATACCTTGGTATGAAGAAGCCGGGCGCCGATTCCGGTAAAAATGTTCGACGGTCCTGGCACCGCGCAGGACTTTGGCTGTAATTCGGGGTTTTTTGTCCTATGTACCGTGGCCCGCTGCTTCTACGATGGCAATGTCCAAGAGCCGCTAACTGACTGAAAAATCACACAGATTGGTGTGAAGCGCACGCTTCGGCACGGGTGTACCGCAACCCTACTCACAATAAGGGCGAGACTGACATGAAAATCTTCCGGTCAGCCGGCATTCGCCAAAGTCCCTTTCGCGCCAAAGGGCTCTTCAGCGCGCTTCGCTATCGCGTGACGCCCAATGTTTCGCGGCCCTTTTTCGGGCTGAACCTGCGAGGCCTGGACAAAACCATCGGCCTGATCGCCGCGATCGTCGTCGCGCTGGGCGTTGTGCTGGTCAACTATTCAGGGCAATCGGACCTGGTGCCGACCCTGCTTTACCTCAGCGTCCTGCTGATGGCCGCCAACCTGTTTTCAATCAACCTGGTGATTATCGCGGCGGCGTTGAGCATCGCTCTGCTGACGCTGATGTTCCTGATCGACAGCGGTTACCACAGTTGGGACGCCGCCAACGGTTACTTCCGCTGCCTGGTGGGCCTGGCGGCGATGTCGATCCTGGCGGTGCGCTGCAAATACGCCGGCGACAGCTTGCGGCATAACCAGGCGTACCTGACCGGCGCGCAACGCCTGAGCCAGACCGGCAGTGTCGGTTTTTGCGGCGACGGTGAAGCCATGTCCTGGTCGGAGGAAGCCGCGCGGATCTTTGAATATCCGCACGCCGTGCCACCCACGGCGGCGATGGTGCTGGCGCGCACCCACCCGGACGACGTGGCGATGTTCCATGAGGCGTTCGCCCAGGCCGCACGCAACGAGCAACTGATCGAGGTCAAGCATCGACTGCTGATGCCGGACGGGCGAATCAAGCACATCCACATGATCGCCAGCCCGGTATTCCCCGATCCTGCGCGCCGCGAATACTTCGGCGCGGTGATGGACGTCACCGCCAGCCGCGAGGCCGAAGAAGCCCTGGTGAAAACCCAGGCGCAACTGGCCCACGTCACGCGCGTCACCTCCCTTGGTGAGCTGGCCGCGTCGATTGCTCATGAAGTCAATCAGCCGCTGACCGCCATCATCAGCAGCGGCGAAGCGTGCCGGCAATGGATCAACCGCCCGGAGCCGAACCTGCACGAGGCCCGCGACGCGCTGAACCGCATCATTCGTGCTGCCGGCCGCGCCAACGACGTGATCAGCGGCGTCCGCGCCCTGTCGCGCAAGTGCGGGCCGGTGCGCCAGACCGAATCGCTGGACGATATCGTCAGTGAAACCCTGCGCCTGGTGCGCCACGACATTGCTCACCACAACATCACCCCGCAGATCGAACTGACCACTTTCGGCACCCAGGTCGACGTCGACCGCGTGCAATTGCAGCAAGTGATCATCAACCTGCTGATCAACGCGTGCCAGGCGATGGTGTCGGCCAACGCGCCTGACCGCACCCTGCAAGTGCGTACCTGGGTGCAGGACAACCAGGCGCACCTCGAGGTGCTCGACCAGGGCGGCGGCATCGCCGACGAGTTGATGGATTCGCTGTTCAACCCGTTTTTCACCACCAAGGATAGTGGCCTGGGCATGGGCCTGTCGATTTGCCGGTCGATTATCGAATTTCACGGTGGACGGATCTGGGCCATCAGCCATGCGCCCGTCGGCGCGGCGTTCTGCTTCGCCCTGCCGTTGCTGGGCGACGGCCCGGACGGCTGACGTCCCGCGCGCCTTGCGCGCCGTGATTGTTTTTTGCCGAAGCGCGCCCGTCTCACCGGCGCGCTTCGCCGATTCAGAACACTTCTCCAATGGAATTGCAGATGAACGATAACCACCCGATGAACAAACCGCTCAACCGCGAGCCTTTCGTTTTTATCGTCGACGATGACGCGCCGCTGCGCGAATCCCTGGGCAGCCTGTTGCGCTCCATCGGCATGCGGGTCGAGCTGTTCGGGTCAGTGGCGGACTTCATGAAATTCAGCCGCCCCGACAGCCCCTGCTGCCTGGTCCTGGATGTGCGTCTGCAAGGGGCCAGCGGCCTGGACTTCCAGAACGAACTGGCGGCGGCGAACATTCATGTGCCGATCGTGTTCATGACCGGTCACGGCGACATCGCCATGACCGTGCGCGCAATGAAGGCCGGCGCCGTGGACTTCCTGGCCAAGCCGTTTCGCGAGCAGGACCTGATCGACGCAGTGACCGCCGCGTTGAACCGTGACAAGCAACGCCGTGAATCGGAACGCGGCAACGACGAACTGCGCGGCCGCTTCCAGACACTCACCGCCCGCGAACAAACCGTGATGGCGCTGGCGGTGTCGGGGCTGATGAACAAGCAGATAGCCGGTGAGATCGGCCTGAGCGAAATCACCGTGAAGATCCACCGTGGCCACGCCATGCGCAAGATGAATGCGCGCTCTTTTGCCGATCTGGTGCTGATGGCCAGCGCCCTGGAAATAACCCCAGTCAAATAGGGCTTATATACCCACGTATACTAGGCCGCGCGGGTGGACAGCGTATCTTGCAACGACGGTTGGCTCTTTAAACGCCTCCGCCTGACACAAGGTTGTGCTATGTCCACCCTGCCGGTGATCTCCGTTGTCGATAATGACGAGTCCGTTCGAACAGCGGTCAGCAGTTTATTGCGCGCGCATGATTACACCGTCAATGTCTATGAGAGCGCCTTCGCGTTTCTCGACTCCGAGGGGCCGGTCATTACCGCGTGCCTGGTCTCGGATATTCAAATGCCCGGTATGTGCGGCACGCAAATGTATGAAGAATTGGCTGCGCGCGGCATTCATATCCCGACCATCTTCATCACCGGCAACCCCGGCGCCCCGCCGGTGCTGAACCCCATCGTGCGGCGTCCCGAAGGCTATTTCAGCAAACCCTTCCAGGCTGGCGAATTGATCGCCTGCATCGAAAGGGCCTTGCACCGCGCTCGTTGATCTCTCCTTCCCTGTCTTGCCCGCACAACCTCCCTTAATACTTTGGTGTTACGCCATCAGACTTACGCATGCCTGAACTGACCTTGTGTAGAAGTGTGCAGAGAGTGCGACCTGCCTAACATGACCTCATCGCCAACCCCGACCCACTTAGTTGCCTCGCTAGTTGTTGAAACGGTTGAACGTTAAACTGGCGTAGCAAATAACACAGTCGGCTTCTTTTGCATCTGGAGCACACAATGAAAAAGAATATCCTGATTATCGGCGCCGGTTTCGGCGGCGTCTGGAGCGCCTTGAGCGCTGCCCGTCTGTTGGACAAACACGACAACCACAGTGTGCAGATTACGGTGCTGGCGCCGCAGGCCGAACTGCGCATCCGCCCGCGCTTCTACGAGCCGGACGTGCACACCATGCTGGCCCCACTGGATGACCTGTTCGCCGCCGTCGGCGTGACGTTCGTCAAGGGCAGCGCCGATGACATCGATGCTGCCAACAAGCAGGTGAAATACCTCGCCGCCGACGGCAGCAAAGGCACCCTGAGCTACGATCGCCTGGTGGTGGCGGCCGGCAGCCGACTGATTCGTCCAGCACTAAACGGCATGATCGAGCACGCGTTCGATGTTGACCAGATCGAAGAAGCCACGCGCTTGGAAAAACACCTCAAGTCGCTCAAGGACTTGCCTGACAGCGCCGCGCGCAACACCGTCGTCGTCGCTGGTGGTGGCTTCACCGGCATCGAAACCGCCACTGAAATGCCGGCCCGTCTGCGCGCCGTGCTGGGTGACGACGCCGATATCCGGGTGATCGTGGTCGACCGTGGCCCGCAAATCGCCGCGTCCATGGGTGATGGCATTCGTCCTTCGATCGTCGAGGCGTCCGAACACTTGGGCATCGACTGGATCCTCAACGCCTCCGTGGCCTCGGTGGATGCAGAAGGCGTGACCCTTGCCGATGGCCAGCGCATCGAGTCGAAAACCGTGATCTGGACCGTCGGTTTCCGCGCCAACGCCTTGACCGAGCACGTCAACGCCACCCGCGACCCGCAAGGCCGCCTGCATGTCGATGGCAACCTCAAAGTGCTGGGCCAAGCGGATATCTTTGCCGCCGGTGACGTGGCCTACGCCGCCACCGACGACCTCGGCAACTACGCCGCCATGTCGTGCCAACACGCCATTGCCCTGGGCCGTTACGCCGGCAACAACGTCGCCGCCGACCTGCTGGGCGTCGAGCCGATCCAATACAGCCAGCCGAAGTACGTGACGTGTCTCGACCTCGGCGCCTGGGGCGCGGTGTTCACCGAAGGCTGGGACCGCCAGTTGAAGCTGGTGGGCCAGGAAGCCAAGGACCTCAAGACCCAAATCAATACCGTGTGGATTTACCCGCCGGTAGCGGATCGCGCGATTGCCCTGGCGGCCGCCGACCCATCGATCCCAGTGGCCTGATGCACTCCGGCGAGGACCTGGCCGCAACCCGGTCCTCGCCGCTGAAGGCTTGCAACCGCACTCTCTGAGGTGATCGACATGCTGGATTTTTTCGAAAGTCCCTATCGGGTCCTGATGGCATCCCACGTGCTGTTGGTGGGAGGGCTGGTGATGTTGCTGGCGGGGATCGTCCTGGCTTACGGCCTCGATCAGTACCTGTCGCTGCCCGCACTGGTGGGCTCGCACGCCATGACCATCCTCGGCCCGACCGCGATCAAGATTGGCTACGTGATGCGCTTGCTGGCCTTCAACCGTTTGCGCGTGGATCAGTTGCACCACGCGGCGCTGTAATCAGTTTCCGTCACACCTCCCGGTCGGCTTCCTCCTTTGCCTCCGGGTGTTTCCCAAGCGCTCGCCACTTGAATTCTGGCGGGCGTTTTTTTATTCCGGACGCCGACCGACGGCCCCGGCCAGCGCGGTGTCAATCACCGAACTGAAACATGCCCTGCTTACCCTCATGTCCAGTGCCGTCAGCTTCGCCGGGCGTCTGCCCAGCGTTGAGACACCTGCGAACTGATGCGCGACCCTCTCGCCTGAAGGAGCAGCGCCATGAAAATCAGTGTGTTCGGTAGCGGTTATGTCGGTCTGGTGCAGGCCGCTGTGCTGGCGGAAGTCGGTCACGATGTGGTGTGCATGGACGTCGATGCGCACAAGATCGCCTTGCTGCAACAGGGCCAGGTGAGCATTTTCGAACCGGGTCTGGCCAGTCTGGTCAAGGACGGCCTCGAAGCCCGGCGTCTGCAATTCACCACTGACGAACGCCTGGCGGTGCGACATGGCCAGGTGTTGTTCATCGCCGTGGGCACGCCGTCCGGCGCGAACGGTGCGGCGGATTTGTGCCATGTACTGGCGGTGGGTGACGCGGTGGCGCGCTATCGCGAACAACCGCTGATCCTGGTGGAAAAATCCACGGTGCCAGTGGGCACCGGCGACCTGCTGAGGGCGCACATCGACAGCCGTTTGCAGGCCGAGGCGCGGCTGCTGCAGTTCGATATCGTCTCCAACCCGGAATTTCTCAAGGAGGGGTCGGCCCTCGCCGATTGCCGCCGCCCGGACCGCATTGTCATCGGCTGCGCCCGCGAAGAGGTGCGCGAGGTGATGCGCGATCTGTACGCGCCGTTCAACCGCAACCACGATCGCATCCTGTTCATGGACCTGCGCAGCGCCGAGCTGACCAAGTACGCGGCGAACGGCATGCTGGCGACCAAGATCAGCTTCATCAACCAGATCGCCGAACTGGCCGAGCACCTGGGCGCGGACATCGAATCGGTACGCCAGGGCATCGGCGCCGACTCGCGGATCGGCTATCACTTCATCTACCCCGGCTGCGGCTATGGTGGCTCGTGTTTCCCCAAGGACATGCGCGCGTTGATCCACAGCGCGGAACAGGCGCATTGTTCCAGCGACCTGCTGCAAGCCGTGGAAGCGATCAACGAGCGGCAGAAACACAAGCTGTTCGAGCGGATCAAGGCGTTCTATCAGGGCCATTTGCGCGGCAAAACCTTCGCCCTCTGGGGACTGGCTTTCAAACCCAATACCGATGATATGCGCGAAGCCCCGAGCCGGGTTCTGCTGGAATCATTGTGGGCCGCCGGCGCCCACGTCCGCGCCTTCGACCCGGAAGCCATGCAAGCCACGCAGCAGCTCTACCCTGACCAACCGCAGTTAACGCTGATGGGCACCCCGGAATCGGTACTCACCGGCGCCGACGCGCTGATCATCTGCACCGACTGGCAACCCTTCAAGGCCCCGGACTTTGAACTGATCCGCCAACGCCTCAGCGCCCCGGTCATCTTCGACGGCCGCAACCTGTACGACGCCGAGCGCCTGGCGCGCAACGGCTTCCTGTACTTCCCGATGGGCCGCGGCGAGTCCTGCAAACTGCCGATGCCTTATCAGCAGTGGCAGGCGGCGTCGGACGTGGCTTGATCAGTCGTCCTTGCGTTGACTGCCGCCGCTCTTCGGTGAAATTCAGAAACGCCCTACATATTCCGTAGATCGCCTGCACTAGGATTCGCCGACAAATGAAGGGAGTGGCGGTATGGCGAATTACGGTTACATGACGATCAAAGGCAAAGCTCAAGGGCTGATATCAGCAGGTTGTTCTACGCAAGCGTCCATCGGCAATAAGTGTCAGTTGGGCCATACCGATGAAATCATGGTGCTTTCTTACAGCCATAACATGGCCAACATTGGCAACATCAACAAACCCACTCATAACCCCATAGTGATCACCAAAAACGTCGACAAATCATCGCCGTTACTGGCGCAGGCCCTGTCCACTCAAGAAGAATTAAACTGCTCCATCAGTTTTTATCGGATTTCTTCGTTTGGCTTCCAGGAGAAATTCTTCACTGTTGAAATCGAGGGCGGCGTTATCGCCGACCTGACCCTCGATATGCCTCACGTCATTCTGCAGAACGACACCGAACCTCAAGAGCACGTCGCCATTCGCTATCGCGAAATCACCTGGACGCACCATATCGCCGGAACCAGCGGTTACGGCATATGGGGTAACAACGAATGGGACAGTTAAAGGACTGCAAACCAGGAAGTTGCGATTACTGGGCGGTAAGCAAAGCGGCGGTAGCACTTTCCAACCAGGCCTGTACTGTTGCCGCCCGGCATATCACTGATGGATCCTTGCGCCTGCAATTCAACCGTGAGGTTTCTTATTACGCGAGGGGGATTGTCAATGACGTGGCACAAGGGCGGAAAACCGCTGAGCAGGGTCTCGACGCCATCAAAGCGGAACAGCGGAGCTTGCTGAGCCAGTCAAAGGAAGTAGCTCAGAGAGGTGTCGGCGTAATTGCCGGCGCGCTTCAGGTCGTCGGCGGTGCCGGAATTTGTTATGGGTCGGCAGGTACTCTCTGTGTATTCATAGGTGCACCAATGGTGCTCCATGGCAGCAACAACATCTATGAGAACGGTAGAAATCTTTGGGAGAATCGCACGGACGTCGAGGGTCCCGTCAGAAAGGTTTATCACCGGATCGCAAAGGGACTTAATAAAAGTGATGTCGAAGGCAATTTGATGTATGGCTCTGCTGATTTAATAATGTCGGCCTATGGAGCGGGCAGGCTTGTTTTGAAGCCTGACGCCTGGCGTCTATATCGGTACGTTCGTAAAGATTACGTAAGAGCGTACCAAAACACACCGAAGTCAATTTCTCTGCTGGAAAGAACGGCTGACACCATTACCGTAAAAGATATGGTGGAACAAATGGAAAGCAAAAAGTGAGCGCAAAACAAAAAAACCGCTTGATAGTAATACTGTTAGACATCCGGCTATACCTCTTGATAGTTGCATGCTCAATATTTCATACATGCTGGATACTTTTTATAATTTTTGAATTTTTCGATACGGACGTTCTTACCAATAAACTTATTGGCATTATATGCTTCGCCCTTGTATTAACTTATGGCCTCAAAGCGATGCCAAGAAAGCTTCGGAAATTCGAAGGGCGAGATTAGTCTCTCGTTCAAATAGCCGTCTACGAATCAACTTCCATACTGTCGAGCGTACGTCTTGGTCAACGGGCTGCGTACAACGTTATGCCGCAGGATCAAGTGGAACGGCGTTGGGCGTAGTGTTGAGGCAGGAAGCCGAGGAAGTGTCCGTTTTGATCAGCAACGCCACCGCCTCGACTTGGGGGTGCGAGGCGGACAAGCTGTTGTAGGCGGCGGTGTATGAGCGGCATTATCGGGATTACTTGCAGTGAATGTTGCATTGACTGTCCGGGCCTCATCGCGGGCGAGCCCGTTCCCACAGTGTTTTGAGTGCTCCACGGAGACATCAGGCTCCTGTGGGAGCGAGCCTGCCCGCGAAGGCGTCAGTCGATGCGACACACCACCAGAAACTGAATAAGGACATTCGCCCCACCGTGGCCACTTACTCGCTCGTGATCCGCCGCTTGATGATTTGCTCGCTGACCATCGTCGTCAGCCGCGCGATCACCAGCCCTTTGCTGACCCTGTTCCTCAGCACCAAGCTCGGCCTCAATCAGCAGGACGTCGGGCTGTTGCTCGGGATTGCGGTGTTTATCGCCACGTTGCTGGCGTTGTACGGTGGCTACATCATCGATCGCCTGGAAAAGCGCCGCTTGCTGATCCTTGCCATGCTCTCCAGCGGCATCGGTTTCGTGCTGCTGACGTTCGCCAGCAACCTGTACCTGACTACCGCCACGCTGGTGATCACCGAAACCGCTTCGGCGTTGTTCCTGATTGGCTCCAAGGCCATTCTCAGCGAGAACCTGCCGGTGGGCCAGCGGGCCAAGGCGTTCTCGTTGCGCTACACCTTGACCAATGTCGGTTACGCGACCGGGCCGATGCTCGGGGTGGTGATTGCCGGGGTGTACCCGATTGCGCCATTCCTGATCGCCGGGGCCATCGCGTTCGCCAGCATCTTCCTGATGGTCGGCATTCCCCGGGACTCGGCCGCAATCCCGGCCATCGGCCAGCCGCAGAGCTTTCTCAAGACCCTGATCACCCTGAAGAACGACCGCACGCTGATCATGTTCACCGCCGGTTGCCTGCTCAGCACCGTGGTCCATGGCCGTTACACCCTGTACCTGTCGCAATACCTGCTGGTGACCCACAACAGCGAACGGGCGCTGCAGATCATGGCGGCGTTGCTGGCTTGCAATGCGATCAGCGTGATCCTGCTGCAATACCAGATTGGGCGCTTCCTCAAGCGCGAGCAGTTGCGTTACTGGATCGCCGGCGGCACCAGCCTGTTCATCCTCGGCATGATCGGTTTCAGCGTCGCCGATAGCCTAGTGTCGTGGTGCGTGGCAATGTTCGTGTTCACCCTCGGCGAGATGATCATCTATCCGGCGGAATTCCTGTTCGTCGACACCCTGGCCCCGGAAGAACTGCGCGGCAGCTATTACGGCGCGCAGAACCTGGCGGCCCTCGGCGGCGCTTTGAGCCCGGTGATCTGCGGCTTCCTGCTGATGCACACGCCAGCGCCGACCATGTTCTATGCCCTGAGCGCATTGACCGCGGTCGGCGGTTGCCTGTGCTACATGAGCGGGCGTCGAGTGGCTTTGCATCAGAATTCGTGAATTCAACCTGCACTAATATGCATTGGAACAACGCCTCGGCCTTGGGCAGACTGTGCCTCGTTCCTCCCCCAATAGTTGGAACCCTTTGGCGGGGCTTATCTGGACAGCAGACGAGCCCCCTTTTTTTGCCCTGAGTTTTGAGTCGGCCCATGTTCAAACGCTGGTTCCCCGCTGCCATCAACACACGCCCTTCGGAATGGAGCCGTGCCGCGATCGGCATGGCCTTCGGCACGATGTTCAGTATCTGGCTGTGCGGCCAGGTATTCGGCATTGAAATCGCCCAGCACCTGGTCGGCCCGTTGGGAGCGTCGGCGGTGTTGCTGTTCGCCGTGTCGTCCGGCGCCCTCGCCCAGCCCTGGTCGATTCTCGGCGGCTACCTGAGTGCCGGGGTGATTGCGCTGTTGGTGGCCCACGTGCTCGGCCGCACCCTCGGCAGCGCTTGCCTGGCGGCGGGCATGGCGCTGATTGTGATGTGCTGGCTGCGTTGCCTGCATCCACCGGCCGGCGCATTGGCGCTGACCTTGGTGCTGGCCGACCCGCTGACCGTCGCCCTCGACTGGAAGGAACTCGGCCCGGTGATGCTCGGCGCGGCGTCGCTGCTGCTCTGCGCCCTGGCGTACAACAACCTGACGCGGGTGCGCTACCCGAAACGTCCAAACGAGCCGGTGCCGATGATCCCCGCCGACCACCCGCCTGGCGACACCCTGGCGATCACCGCCCAAGACCTGAAACAGGCCCTGGCCGAGATGGAAGCCTTTATCGACGTCACCCCGGAAGATCTGGAGCAAGTGATCCACGCCAGTGAGCGCTATGCCAAGCGCCGGATCATCGGCGATGTATTGGCCGGCAGGGGCGTTTGAGCTTCTGAGT